>UQTR01000004.1 GCA_900544065.1 uncultured Collinsella sp. | reverse complement strand
ACGAGATGTCTTAGGGTCTCGTGGGCTCGGAGATGTGTATAAGAGACAGTCCTGGTGCCGTCTGCCGCCTCGTCGCTCACCGTGACGACGATCTTGTGCACCGCCTTGTCGTAGGTCACGTGCGCCTGGCCGTCGTCGACCTCGCTCACCGTGAAGGTGTAGGTGCCGGCCTGCTTGAAGGTCAGCGCATCGAACGTGACGCTGCCATCGGCGGCATTCTTGGCGGTCGACATGACCTTGCCGTCCCGGCTCTTGAGCTCGAAGCTGAACTGGCCCGCCCTGAGCTCGGCGCCCTTGAGCACCTTGGCGGCGCCCAGCCTGAGGGTGACGGGCGCGGCCTCGTAGCCGTTGGTGAACGTCACCGAGTCATCGCCCGTGGGGTTGCCCTCGGCATCCGTGAGCTCGTGCTTGACGGCGAGCGTGCCGTTGCCGGCATCGGTGACCGTCGTGCGCACGCGGTAGGTCGCCCTGTCGTACGTCACGCCGCCCGCCGTGCCGGCGACCTCGCGCAGCTCGTAGCTGTGCGTGCCGGGCGTGGTGTAGGTGATGGGGTTGAGCGCCACCGTGCCGTCTGCGGCGTTCTTGCCCGTCGCCGCGACGCTCTCGCTGCCGTCGGCGTTGATCTCGATCAACTGGAACTCGAACTCGCCCTCGACCAGGTCGCGGCCCTTGAGCTTCTTGCTCACCTTGATCTGGTCGGTGACGGTGCTCGGGGCGGGGCCGACGCCGTAGGTATTGGTGAACTCGAACGCGCCCTTACCCTCGGGCGTGCCCTCGGCGGGCAGGACCTCCGCGGCGAGCGTGCCCGCGTTGGTGTCCTCGACCACCTTGACCGTGAAGGTCCTGGACGCCACCGCGTCATTGACCACGCCGCCGACCGAGCCGGACTCGCTCACCCGGTAGGCGAACGTCTTGGAGCGCAGGCCGTCGCCGTCGATCGCGGCATCGTCGAGGTCACTCGGCTGCTTGAACGTGACGTGGCCCAGCTCGACGTTGCCGGCGGCATCGTTGACCGCCTCGGTCACCGTCTTGCCGGAGGCGTCGACCGGTGCGGGTGCGCCGTCCAGCGGCTCAATCTTGAAGGTGTACTTGCCCTCGATGTCGGCCTGCGTCAGGCCGAGTCCGGCCTGGCCGAGCGCCAGCGTCTTGGTGCCCGCGAGGTCGACCGTCGCCTCGTTGGTGCCGTAGCCGTTCACGAACGACAGCGTACCGTCGGAGCCCTCGGGGTAGGTCACGACCACATCCAGCCCGCCCTTGCCGTTATCGGTCACCTTGACGGTGATGTCGAAGCTCGAGGCGGTCGCCGTCACGCCGGCGGGCAGCGCCGCCGTGTCCTCGGAAACGGTATAGGGGATGGTCCAGGAGCCGTCGGCCGTCTTGGTGGCGGCGCCGTCCGCCACCATCTGCTCGAGCTCGTCGGTGGTGTAGGCGATGGGCGAGAACGCGAGCTCCGCGACCTCGCCGTCGCCGGAGGCCCGGTTGGACGCGGTCGCGACCACGTTACCGTGCGCATCGCGGACGGAGAACGAGAACTCGCCCGCCGCCGCGGCGCGGCCCGTCAGCGTCTTGGTGGCATCGATGGCCACGCTGCCCTCGCCGCCGAGCGTGCCGGTGGCCTCGTAGGAGTTCTGGAACGCCACCGTCACGGGCGCTGGTAGCGACGCAGCGTCATCGGCCGTCGAGACCTCGCTGCGAGCGACCTCGACACCGTCCTTGACGACCGTGGTCGTGACCGTGAGTTCGCCCGTCGTGGCGTCGTAGGCGGGCGCGATGGTCACCGTGCGCGGCTCGGTGTCGTTGGTGTAGCCGTCGCCGCCAAGTTTGGTCTCGGCGACGGTGAAGCTGTAGGTCTTGCCCGCGTCGGCATCGGTTAACTCCACGTCGCCCTCCGCGGCGCCGCCGATGAGGTCGATAAAGTCGGCCTCCCCGTCATCGGCTGCGGAAACGGCGTAGGCGTCCTTGCCGGTCTTGAGGCCGAGTTTGGCGGCCGTCTCGTCGTCGGCGGTCACGGTGAAGGCGAACTGCCCCGCCTCCATGGCGCGGCCGGAGAGCGTCTTGGACAGACGCACGCCCGCGCGGGCCGAGTAGTCGAGCCCGGTCGTGTAGGTGTTGACGAAGTCGCCGCCGCTCGCCTGCGCGATCGCGGGCGTCGAGGCCGTGAGGTTGCCGGAGCCGTCGTCGGTCACGGTCACCGTCATCGTGGCGGCATGGCCGTCGTAGGCCACGCCGGCGATAGCCGAGCCGTCAGCGGGCCTGGCCTCGCTCACCGTGTAGGTGAAGGTCTTGGCGCGCACGCGCTTGCCGCCGACCTCGGCGAACCCGGCGTCCCTGATGTCGTCGAGCGTGTAGCGGATGTGGCCAAAGTCGAAGGCGACCTTTTCGCCCGCCTTGGTCCCGGCGGCATTCACACTGACGGTCTTGGAGCCCTCGGGCATGGGCGCGCCGTCCTCGCCCGTGAGCGCGAACTGGAAGCTGTCGCTCTCCGCCCAGTCGCGGCCCTTGAGCGTCTTGGTGAAGAGCCCCGCGGTGGAGACGTCCCTGCCCTCGGTGGCCGTTCCGTACGTGTTGGTGAACGCCGCGGTCGCGCCGGCCTCGGTCACGGTGCCCTCGGCCCCGTCGGCCGTGGTCGCGTAGCCCTCGGCCGCACCCTCGGTCACGGTGTAGCGCGCGCCCACGGGTAGGCCGGCGATGGTCTTCTCCCCGCCGTCCTTAAGCGCAAAGGCCGCCTTGCCGTCCGTGAACGTCACGGCGTTCTCGCCCTCGCCGAAGGTGCCGGAGACGGGCTCGCCGTCCCCGTCGGTCAGCGCGACCGTGAAGCCGAACTCGCGCTGGCTGTCGCCGCCGACGACCGTCTTCTTGACGGTGAGGCTGCCAGTCTTAGCAGTGTTGGTAAAGACCGCCGCCTCGACCGTGCGCTCGGCAGCATTACCGGCATCGTCGGTCAGCTGTGCAATCTTGGTCTTGGCAGACAGCCTGCCGGCGCCGTCGTCAGTCACCGTGACGGTGGCGCGATAGGTGGCCTTCGAGAACGTGAGCTCCGTCTCGTCACCCGCCTGCTCGGCAATCACATAGGTGTAGGTACCGGGCTTGGTGTATTCAATGGTGCCGAAGTTGCCGACCTGAACGTCCTTCTTCAGCGTAATCGTCGCCACGCCGTCCTTAGCATTCTTGGGCATGGGCGCCTCGCCCTGGGCGGTCAGCGTCATGGTAAAGGCATCCGTCGTCGTCCAATTGCGTCCGGAGATCTTCTTTTGGACCTTAAAGGCGTTCTCCACCTTCGTGGACTCCACGCTATAGATATTGGTGAATCCGACCTGCGTCGCCTGTCCGACGGTACCCGCCTGGGTGTTCGTCTTGTCGGCAACCGCAAAGCCGTCCTCGCTCGTCATGAGGTTGCCCTTGGAGTCGAGCTCCTGCACCTCGTAGTGCGCGCCCACGGGCACGGTAACCGTCACGGAGCCGCCGGCCTTAAGCGCGATGGTATCCCCGCTCTTGATCTGTCCACTTACATAGGTGCCGTTGGTGCCGCTGAGGCGACCGGCGAACGCAAAGGTGCCGGCCAGAGGCGTTGTGCCATCGGCCTGGTAGAGCAGCACCTTAAAGGTAAATGCCTTGTTGGGCGCGGTGATGCCTTCGGCGGCCGTGACCGTCTTGCTCAACGTCAGGCGCCCGTCAGACACCTCGTCGGTAGTGGTGTTGGTCTTGACGGCAGGGTTGTTGCCGACCGCCACCGACGCCTGGTTGGAGATGTCGCCCGAAGCGCCACCGCTCTTAAACGCGTTCTCGGTCACGCGAACCTTAAACTGAACCGTGCCCTCCTTGCCTGCGGGAACGTCCGTCAGCGTCCAGGTGAGATTGCTGTCGTTGTCCTTGGAGCCGGCATCCTTATGGTCGCCGGCGAACTCCACGAACTCGGTTCCCGCGGGGACGGCATCGGTGATCTTCACCGTGGCAGACGCGCCCTCGGTGTTCTTGTAGCCGATGGTGTAGGTGAGCTCATCGCCCAACTTGACGCCCGATCCCTTCGAATCCTGAGCGTCGCTCTCGGACTTCTTGGGCACGTAGTTGGTCGTGGTGCCGGTATAGCTCTTGTTGCCAACCGTAATAGTGGCGGCGTTTTTGACGGTGCCGACAGCGCCCTGGGCATCCTCCACGGCGTCCTCGGTAATCTTGACGCGCACGCGCACCGAACCGTGGCTGCCCGCGGGTTGCTCGCCCAGGTCCCAAGTGAGCGACTGGCCACTCGCGGTGCCCTTGTCAGCATTCTTGCCCTCAAAGGCCTCGAACACAACGCCCGTGGGCAGCTTGTCGGTCACGGTCACCTTGGCCGGAACCAGGTCGCCATTAGCATCGGCCTTGGTATTGACCCAGTTGATGGTATAGACGTAGGAGTCGCCCACAGAGAGCAGCTGCCCGTCGATGTCCACATCGGGCTTTGCGACCGTGCCGATCGTCTTGACCTTATCACGCGTGTTGTGGAAGACGATCTTGCCGTTCTCGGTACCATTGCGATAGGTCACCTTGGACGTAAGTTTGCCGTCGTTGTTGTCGGTCACCTCGAGCAGCACGCGGCACGTCGCGGACGTGTCCACGGGACGCACGCCCTCGGGCAGGCTGGCCAAGCGCTCCTTTGCCACCAGGTTAAAGCTGTAGGTGGTAGTGTGGTCGGCATTGTGCTGCTTGGTGGCAATGCCATCTTTGACGGCGCCGGCAAGGTCGATCGTCTGCTCATGGGATTCGCCGGTAGCGTTGCCGAGCTTAAAGTAAACCTTACCGAAGTCGACCGTGGCTTTACCGTTATCGCTCGCCTGGGTCGTGCCCTCATCCATCCATTTGAGCGTACCGTCGGTCTTCTCGGCATACAGGTCAAACGCATACTGACCAGCCTCGATCTTGTCGTGGGAGTCCATTACCTTCTCGGCAGCAAGACCCTCAAAGGTTCCAGTCGCGCTGTAGCTGTTGGTAAAGGACACCTGGGCCTTGGCGGTACCGTCTACGGAGCTATAGGTCTTTTCTACGACTCCGTTGGCGTCATAGTGCTTGACGGTGGTCACGGTATAGAGCGAACCGTTATCGCGCTTCTTAACCGCAATCTCTACCGTCCAATAGGACGAATCGTAGGTGTAACCGCCTTGCTTGCCGTTGTTCTCGACGACCTTGTAGGTGAACGTCTTGCCCGCATCTTCCGTCGCGAAGGTCAGGCCACCCAAAATACCGGTATGGGACGTGCCATCGGCCTGCGGCTCATCGTTGGTAACGGTGAGCTTGCCCTTATTCTTATCCGCACGCAGCAGTGCCTTAAGTTTTTCGGTTGAGGCGGTGTCTTCGCCCGTCACCGTGAAGCCGAACATGCCGGCATGGAGATCCTTGCCAATGAGCGTCTTGACGATCTCCAGACCGCCCTGGAGCTCATAGCTCGTCGAAGTTTGGTAGCTATTGGTGAAGATGAAGCCTTCCGAGCCGGTCGTGCCGTCGGCGCGGGCCACAAGCTTGCCGCCCTCATCGATCACGGTAACCGTCACGGTATAGATGTGCTGGTCATACTTCCACTCGCCGGGGCCGCCGTTCGGGGTCAGCTCGTTAATGGCAAACTTATACGTGCCCGGCGCATTAAAGGTGAGCGTTGAGAAGTCAACCTTATCGTGCTCGCCGTCTTTAAGGTCTTCCCTCGTCCGCGTCTGCTCGGCGTAGCCGTTCTCCGCACTCATCGAAGAGCCGGTGATGAGCTTGTTGGCGATGGCAGTCTTGGTAGCGTCATCAGCCGCGGTCATAGTAAAGGCAAACTTGCTCGGAGCATCGGCGCCGGCAACCACCTTCGTCACGGACGGAGTATAGGTTGCCGCCTCGGTGACCGTATAGGTGTTCTTGAATTTGACCGTCGCGACACCGGTGGACGTTGCATCCGAGGGGTAGATCCACTGGCCCTCGAGCTCGTCGCCATCGTCGCCCGGCTTGCTTACCGAAGTCGTGACCTTGAGCGTGCTGTCGCCGTTATCCGCCACGACAGCCTTAACCGTATGGACCGTCTTGTCGCACGTATAACCCGTCGCCTTGTCGTCAATCTCGCTCACCGTATAGGTGAACGTCTTGCCGGCATCATTCTGAGTGAAAGTCAGCCCGCGCTCAGGAACCAGGCTCACGGTCTTGGGGTCATTGGCCTCGACGTTTGCAGTCTCAAAGACCTTGCCGTCCATGGTAATGCCGACCTTTTTGGCAGAGGCCTCGTCGGCGGGCTTGACGATATAGCGGAACGTACTCTTGGGCGAGCCGAACACCGTCGCACCCTCGGGGTACGTCAGCGTCTTCTCGATCTGTATACCGCCAGCGGTGCCATAGTCGAGGCTTGCCGTATAACGGTTCACAAACGAGACGGTAGGCGTCGCGGTACCGGCCTCACTTGCATCGTACTGTTGCACGTAGGTAGCCGAATCTTGCTTAAGCTCGGCAATCTTCTCGTCCGTCAGCGCGCTCGCATCGCCGGCATCGCCCAGCAGCGACGTCACGCCCGCGCCCTTGAGCACGGTCGTCACGGTATAGAGCTTGGCGGGGTCGTTCTGGCGTGCAAGGACCTTAACGAGCACGACGGCATCACCGGTATAGCCGGTGTCATAGGTGTAGCCCGCAGCCACAGGCTGGTTCTCGCGGATGCGATAGGCAAATGTATGGCCCAGGTCCTGCTCCGTGAGATTGCAGGCAAAGAGCTTCTCTTTCCCGCTCGCGCCCACCACGGCACCGGACACGCCGGCCTTCGCCGCCTTGTTGGACAGGGTAGCCTCGGCGCCATCGACCGAAGTCTGAATTCCGTCGTACCAAAGGCCCGTCACGGCAAAGGCAAACTGGCCCGCGGTAGAGGCACGGCCCTCAAGGGTCTTGCTCACCGTCACGCCGCCAAAGGTGCCCGACGCATGGTACGCGTTGGTAAAGGCGGCCTTGTCGGTTATGTCCTTGTCCGCATCGGAGGCACCGGTGTTGGCATAGGTCACGCTCGACACGTGCAGCTTGCCCGTGTGGTTGCCCGACTCGTCCAGATCGGTCACCACGACGGTCGCGCGAGCGGTGTGCTTGTCCATGGACATGCCCGCCTGGCCATCCTGCGCGGCGTTCTCGGTGATATTGAAGCTAAAGGTGCCCGCGCGATTGAATGTCACGGTCGGGGCGGCTTCGGCGCCAAAGGCGAACGAAGCAACGCGTCCCGACTCGGGTGCGCTGGCGACGGCCTGGTTGGCGTTAATCGCGACAGCCCCATCCGTTACCGCCTGCTTTGTGGTTTTGCTCAGGCCGGTTGTGCTGGCGTCATCCGTAACGGCAGTGAGGTTAAAGGTATAGCTCTCGCCCTGGTTCCAGTCGCGTCCGCTCACGGTCTTTTGGCCCTGCAGGGTCGCGCTCGTGGGTTCCACACTATATTTATTGGTAAAGGAAGGCGTGACATCCGTGTCCAGCTGCTTTACCGAGCCGTTTTCTTCGATCTTGTAGTACTCGATCGAAGTCTGGATGCCGGCGCCCTTTTTGGCATTGCGCACCACGGCGTAATAGACCGATTCGTCGCAGGTCATGCCCGTGACGTTGCTGGGATTCTCAGCGAACTTGTACACGTAGGCGCGTCCCGCATCCGGCTTGGCGGTATAGGAGATCGCCGGCCACGCCACCGTACCGTCGGCGTTATTGCCCACGGTCGCGGTGTCGCCCTCGGCGCCCTGAGGCATGGGGGCCTTGACGCTCGTGTTGACCGTATTGGGGTCGAACGCTGCGCTGTCATCCGTATAGCCGCCCACACGCTCGAGCTTAAAGCTAAAGGTGTTCTGGGCAAGCGGGAAGGTCCCGGCCTTGTCGGTCAGGTTCTTTTGAGCATGGATGATGATGTTCTTCTCATGCTCGTCGTAGCGGTTGGTGAAGGTTGCGACCTTGCCAGCAATCTCTGCGGTAACCGGTTCGCCCGTGTCGTTGCACTCCTGCATCATCTTCACACTCGTAACGACAAGAGCGCCAGCCTGGTTGTCCTCCACCACGACCTTCGCGGTATAGGAGGCGGCAGAGTAGCTTATGCCGTCTGCGCCGGCATCGGAACCGGGGATAACCTCCTTGATGGTATAGACGTACGTGCCGGGGTTGTTATAGGTGATGTCGCCAAATGTTGCCTTCTCGTGGGCGTCCGTGGTGAACACGACCGCCGATACCTTGCTCTTGGCGCCACCGGGCATGGGGACGCCGTCCTTGGCTGTAAGCTGCACGGTAAAGGTATCGCCATTGGCCCAATCGCGACCCTCGAGCACCTTCTTGGCGCTCAGGCCATTAAACGTTACGAGGCTGGCGCTGTAGTTATTGGTGAACTCGAGCCTGTTGCTGGCAGGAATCTGTCCGCCCTCGAGCGCGGCGATCGAGCCCGTAATCGTGTTGCCGGTTCCCAACTGCTCCTGACCGCCGGCCTTACGGCTCACGAGGCTAAAGCCAGCCGGAAGCACCGACTCGTCGGCAGAGCCGGTCACAGTGTTGACGATGCTCGCCAGCACGTTGCCATTGGACTCCTCGCCCTTGGTGGTGAGCTCGCTCACGCTGTAGCTGTCGTCCTTCTTAAGGTCGTACACGCGGATGGTCTCGCCGGCCTTGATGGAATGGGTGTAGCCGTTCTTGAGCGTAAAGGAATCGCCCACGGGGTTGCCATTCGCGTCGAACACGCGTGCCTCGTAGCCCTTCTGGGACTCCGGCAGGGCGAACTTAAACGTAAACGTCAGATCGTGCTTGTTCGCATCCTTGGTGGGCGCGGTAAGGCCACTGTCCGCCGTCACGGTCTTAGTCACCTGCAGGCGCGCCACGCGACGATCGGTATACTGCACGGCCGTTGCCGTGGTAAAGAGATGGTTGAGCTGGAGCGTGCCCAAGTTAGTACGAGTTTTGGAGGCATCGTCTATATATGCTGAGTCATTCTCTTGATAGAGGGCCATGCGGTTGATACCCGTATCGGCAAAGATCGTCGCCGGCTGACCGTTGCGCTTGCCACCGTCCTCGACATAGCGCAAGACGGTCTGGGTGCCCTGTGCCGTCTTGTCATAGCGCATGTGCATCAGGTCGTTCGCCAGAGAAGGCGTTACACCCTCGGCGGTGCACTCCTGGCCCCACGTCAGGCTTCCGCTGGCGTCAACGGTCGCACTCTGCAGCTTGCCCTTGATGTGCGTAAGCGTGTTGTCAATCGAGTCGGGAGAGCCAAACTGCGCCAGGGAAGCAATCAGCGAACCCGGGCCGCTCATGCTACGCACGCCGTCGTTCACCTTACCGGCATCCACGTACACGCCCGAATCGTCCACGATGACCTTGGTAATGGTGGAATTAATCTCATAGCCATCCGGGCTCAACGATTCGCGCAGATAGTACGTACCCTTGATAAGGGGCTTATGCCATTTCGAATCGAGCGGGAAGCATGCAGCACCCTCAATGTCATACGGATAGGTCATGCCGTTTGCCTGCACGGTGTCATACGGCTCGGCACCCGATTTAATGGCATACGTGCTGGGGCTATCGCCGGTAACGTCCTTGGCCTGGTACAGCTCAAACGTCGCGCCGTTCACGGGCTTGCCCAGGTCGTCGACCTTTTGCACAAACAGACGGTTCTGTACGTTCGTAAGGTGGATCACCGTAGAGAACTGCCTGTTTATCGTTTGATATTTGACCATGGAGGTATTGTCTTTGGTTGCCCCCGCCAGAGACGATGCCGTGGTGTGATACACCGCCACGGTATATTCCGCCTTCGACTGGTCCGTCAACATGGCGGCGTACTTCTCGATATCGCCGGGCAGCGACCTGACCGTCACCTCGTAGTCACCATTGGTGTTGACGGCAAAGACACTCGTGTCGGCCGATTTGGCGGCCTGGACGGCACCGGCGATACCGTGTTCGGAACACAGCGTGTAGCCATCGAGCGGATTGCCCGTGACTGGCGTCCACGCGTCTTCGCTTGTATGGTCCGCGCTCGCACCGGTAAGCTTGAGCACGACGGCAAACGTCGTACCCGAACTAATGGCGTTACCCTTATTGTCTTGCGCACTGTTAGGAAGAGAGATGGTCTCCTTGGCGGCAAGATAACCGCCGTTAAGCCACATACGGCTACCCGTCCACTGTTTGCCGTCGGCTGTTGTAACCGTTGTTTGCGGCGCAACCACCACGCCACCCGTGCCACTCGCAGCTTTCTTGTATTGCAGATGCAGCTCACCTGGCGTTGCGGTAGTAGATGAGGTCAGGCTCGAGCGATATCCCGCAGGCAGGCTAATCTCTTTGAGTACAAAGTAGTCATGCCCATCGGCATGCTCTTGGTCGAACGAGAGAACGGAGCCATCCGACTTTTGACCATCCGACTTTTGAAGTATCAGCTGACCCCCGTCTTTTGTCTCGCCTTGAGCGATGAGCTCACCCTCATTCCAGTCAGTTTTTGGTCCATCGGACCGATACAGCGCGAAGGTTGCACCATTGACCGCCTCGCCGTTCTGGTCGACCTTCGCGACCTCGGACGACGGCAGGGTAGTGAGGTTGAACTTGAGCGACATGTTCGATGCGCCCGCACCGCGCTCCAGGTAGAAGAAGCTCAGCGTATGCTTGCTGCTGTCACAGAAGGTGTTGCCGCGGAAGTTGGAGGTATTTACGCCGGCGGTGTCAAACTTCGCTTTGATGGTGGTATTTTCGATGTCCTTCCGGGTTCCATTCGCACCGTCAATATGACCGACTTTCACTTCACCGGTAGCAAAGTTGATCTTGAGCGTTGCCTTCTCGTGAATGCCGCCCAGATCGCCCACGAGCACGCCATCGATGTAGACCCACACGTCATCGTCGCCCGAGAACTCAAAAATCATGTCCTTGTTATCGGTGGTCTTTCCGCTCGCGGGCTGGACGAACTCCGTGGTCATAGACATGCCAAAGTGGTGGTTGAGATTATCGTTCGTTCCGTCCGTTATCGGTTTGGGAGAGAGCCGACCGTTCCTCTCTTCAAAAACCTTGTCGGCCGAGTCAAAGGGGAAGAACTGACCCAGATTATCACTTGATACGCTGTCCTTATAAACACCCGCTTTATTGTAGACGTTAAAGGAATTCGTTGTGGAGTTATACACGGCATAGTTGCCGTTAGAGCCGTACGAGTCGTAAACGTAGTATCCGTTCTCAAGTTGGAAAAGGCCCTGTACGTTGTTGTAGACAGCTTTGCCGTCCTGCTGGTGATTTTCCTGGCTGGCGTTGTTAAAGAGGTATGCGAGCGATTCGTCAGTGTACTTATCGCTCGAACCGTAGGAGGTATACGTACCGGCATCGATCGACGGGTAACCGCCTACCAGCTTCTTCTTCACAAAAGAAAGGCGTCCGGAACCATCAATAACGCTTTTGCCCGTCCATTTGTTAATGCCCGTGCCGGCGCCACTATTAAATTTGAGCTGATGACCCTTATTGATGCCGCCGTTGATATTATTGATAGTTGCCGATTTATCGTTGTCGCCATCCACGACCCAGTAGTCAAACAGATTGACCGTGGTGTCGGTGGGATTCACCGTCTTTACGGTATGGTTGCTATAGGGAACCGTCGACTGGTCGGCAGACGCGCTCGTCGCACCAAACATGAGCGCACACGCCGCCAGCGGGACGGTCAAAACCTTTAGAACGCGCTTGGCTGTATTGGTTTTCCCGCCCAAAGGCTTCAGTATTTCTCGAGCTTTCGCACACAAGCGATTCATGAAGGCCCTCCCCAATCCATGAGGACGGCAAGCAGTAGCTCGTTATATGTGTGTCGTCGCCCTCATCGATGCAAATATACGCCCCCCCCCGCGCAGAAACGCAAGGCGGGACATCGCAATATACTTAAAATTGTAGCAATTTAAACGACCCACTATTCCGCGTCAGGTTGCCACTCGGTCGTCAAATCGAACCATTCGCGCCATCAAAGGGGTTCGGCGGGATAAAACCGTCGGCAATCTTTATCCCCACAGCCCCACAACGCAGCTAATTTGGAACGGGGCTTTTTTGACTACTTGGGCAATCAGATCGGCATGTAGTCAAAATAGCCGTCCCAAATAGACTGGTCTGACGCTGCGCCACGAAAAGGGTCTATCTACTACGTTTAGACCGCATGGGTCGACCATAGCCGACTTTTTCGGAAATCGGCAAGCTCTCTACCTGCACTGATAATTTCACAAAATCCGGGATGGTCGAGGTAGCTCGGTCAAACGTAGTAGATGGCCGCATTTCGTGGCAAACGGTCCGACCCAAGGCCCAAGGCGGCCAGCCTCGGATGACCATTCACAAAGTTGCGGTGGAATACGGACTGAATTGGCGCCTTAAAGGCAAAAACACTCCGTATTTCACCGCAACTTATCGAGGGGATGGGTTTTAGAGGCGGGCGAGGTCGTAGGCTTGGGCGGCTGACTCGCCGGCACAGATGAGGTTGGTTGTGGCTTCTTGCGGATCGAGTGCCTGTTCCAGGTCCATGGGCTTGCGGCAAATCGGCAAAACCAAGTCGATACCCTGCTCATACACCGTGTCCAGGCTGACGGCACGACCGCCCACGACGGCGACCACCGGCTTGCCATATCGCTTCGCGCGGCGGGCCACGCCCACCGGTGCCTTACCGGCGGCGGACTGCTCATCCATATTGCCCTCGCCCGTTATGACCAGGTCGACATCGCGCACGCGCTCGTCAAATCCCACGAGATCGAGCACCGTCTCCACGCCCGAACACAGCTCCGCGCCAAGCGCCAACAGCGCGGCACCCAGGCCGCCGGCGGCACCGGCACCGGGCACGCCGAGCGCCGAGCCAAACGTCCGCGCACCCTCGGGCACGCGCAGTAGCCCCTGAGCCCGTGCCTCGGCAATCGCCGCATCGAGCAGGCGACCGTAGTCGACCATCCAGCTGTCGCACCTGCTCAGCGCCTCGGCATCATCCGTCGGCAGGCCCTTCTGCCCACCGAACACCGCTAGGGCGCCTCGGCGTCCCACAAGCGGATTCTCGACATCGGAAAGCACCACGACACGCGCGCCGCTCAGCGCCCGAAGCGCTGGCGCCAAATCGATACTCACCACGTGTTCGAGACCCGCGAGACCGGGAGCGATATCGCGGCCGTGCTCATCGACAAGGCGCGCGCCCAGCGCCTGCAGCATACCGGCGCCACCGTCGTTGGTGGCGCTGCCGCCCAAGCCAATATAGATAGTCTTTGCCCCGGCACGAACCGCACGGAGCATCAGCCCACCCACGCCATAGGTTGTAGCAGCCAGCGCCGACGACTCCGTGCAAGGCGAGTACCCGATGCCCGCGGCTTCGGCCATCTCAATAACAGCCGACTCATGCTCGACATCAACCAGCATCCGGGCAGGCACACGCTCGCCCAAGGGCCCTGCAACCTCGCAGGTCACAAGCTCGCCACCGCAGGCGGCAACGGCATCGAGCGTTCCCTCACCACCATCTGCCAGCGGCAATGTGCGCACCTCGGCATCGGGCCACACGCGGCGCATGCCTTCGGCAACCGCCGCCTCCGCCTGCGCACTCGAAACGCTGCCCTTAAAGGAGTCGATCGCCAACAGCACACGGCGGGGCCGGCGGCACGCGGCACCAAAATCGACCGCCTCAACGACGATATCTTCGGCACACGCGAGCGCCTCAGCGTGTGCGGCATGTGCCTCAAGATCGGCCCCACAACCGCAGCCAGCACCATCGGCACCACGCAGCCCACAAAAATACCCGCTCAACACCTCACGACACTCGTCTGCCAGCACGCCGGCGATCACATTAAACCGATGATTCAGGCGCGAGTCGGCATTCAAATCGTATAGGGATCCCAGCGCGCCGGCCTTGGCGTCGCTCGCGCCATACACGCAGCGCCCCACGCGCGCGTTGACCATAAGGCCCGCGCACATGCAGCAAGGCTCAAGCGTCACGTAGACCGTGCAATCGGAAAGGCGCCAGCGGCCAAGTGCCTGGGCAGCGGCGCACACGGCCGCAAACTCTGCATGCGCCGAAGGGTCCTGGTCGAGCTCGCGCCGATTGTGCGCCCTCGCGACGATCTCGCCGTCGCGCACCACTACGGCTCCGATGGGCACCTCGCCCACCGCCGCGGCGGCTCGCGCCTCCGCCAACGCCTCGCGCATGAACTTCTCGTCGATTTCGGTGATCGTCATCGTTCGCCTTCCCTGTTGCAAATTCAAAACGATGCTATCATTACGACTCACGGAGAGATGGCAGAGCGGTTGAATGCGGCGGTCTTGAAAACCGTTGAGCGCGAGAGCGTTCCGGGGGTTCGAATCCCCCTCTCTCCGCCACTTTTAGTGATGCACCGGCGTCATGGTCCGCTCAAACAGTGCATCGACCACGTCGGCCATCTCAGGTCGACGCTCAAAATCGTGGCCCGATTCCCACCATATCGTGAAAAGTCGAATAATACCGCCGGCGACAAACTCAGACGTCGTCTCGAGTGACACGGGGGCCAGGGCATCCTCGGCAAGCACGTTCATCACACGCTCGCGGATGGAGCGGGCAATACGGTCGCAAATAACGTTGGTCAACATGCCCGACATGCTGCTTGCCAAAATGTTATCCATGAGCTGCTCGTGCGCCAGAATCAAATCCATGGCATCGTCCAAAATCGCGTGCCGAAGCGCGCGCACGTCCTCGGCAGACACTGCGCCGGCCTCATCGGGCTGTTTTTGCGGCAAACCCGACATGAGCTCATCGATATAAAAGGCAAAGTAATCGTTCTTGTCGCGAAAGTGCTTGTAGAACGTCGTGCGGCGAATCATGGCGCGGTCGCACAGCATGGCAACCGTCAGGTCCTCAAAACGATGCTCCTCGAGAAGCTCGGTAAAGGCATCGAACAGGGCACGATAGGTTTTCTTGATGCGAAGGTCCACTGGTATCGCCATCCTCAGGGCAAAGACAACACTCGTCAATCTGTCGCATATCTTACACCTGTACCTCGCGCGCTTTGCCCCAGTGCCAACCCCACCGAAAACATAACGCTTACCGGAAAGTTCGGCACGGCAAAACGTTGCGGGTATACTAGTAGCGTTATACCAACGGCAGCTGGCGCATGCCGCCGCGGCCATTCGAAACGGAGACATCATGATTACCGTCATCATCGGCATCGTTGTTGTCATTGTGATTGTCTGCGCCATCGCCGGCATCTACAACAACATGGTCACCAAGCGTAACCGCATCGATAACGCCTGGCAGAACATCGATACGCAGCTGCAGCGCCGCAACGACCTGATCCCCAACCTGGTCGAGACCGTCAAGGGCTACGCCAAGCACGAGCAAGAGACGCTCTCCGCCGTGATCAGTGCGCGTAACACCGCCGTCAAGGCCACCACGCCCGAGGCCAAGATGGAAGCCGACAACGTGCTGACCGGTGCGCTGCGCCAGCTCTTTGCCGTGGCCGAGGCCTACCCCGATCTTAAGGCAAACACCAACTTTACGCAGCTGCAGGCATCGCTCGAGGATACCGAGAACAAGATTAGCTATGCACGCCAGAGCTACAACGATTGCGTGCTCAGCTACAACAACGCCATTCAGACGTTCCCGGCTGTCATCTTTGCCGGCATCTTCCAGTTTAAGGAGCGCCAGGGCTTCGAGGCCGCCGAAGCCGCCCGCCAGGCCCCGACCGTCAAGTTCTAAACAGCCACAGCCAAGCTCCCACCAGCACATCAATCCTTTAAGGGTCCAGGGCAATCGCCCTGGACCCTTTCTTTACAAAACGTGCGGCCAAAAGGCCGCGCACCACCTTTAATTCAGATTAATATTGCTTGTCGCATCAAGACCGAACCCGTAGGGCGGAGAGCAAGTTCCCTCCCGGCGCACTCCGCAGGACGCAAGAAGCCCTCGCCGCACGAAGTGCGCAGCGAGGGCTTCTTGCATGTCCGAGGACGCGCCGGGAGGGAACTTGCTCTCCGCCCGGACAGGTAAAAGCAGCTTACGCGACGGTGCAAACCCAGTTGTGCTTGTCCTCGACAGCACCAGACTGGATACCAGTCAGGGTCTCGCGGAGCTTCTTCATCACAGGGCCGATCTCGGTGTAGCCAGCCGGGAAGGTCACGGTCTCATCGGCACCATAGACCTTGTTGTCGATCTCGCCAACCGGGGAGATGACGGCAGCGGTGCCGCACAGGCCGCACTCGACAAAGGTACCGGCCTTGACCTCAGCCCACTCGACGGGACGCTGGTCAACGGTCATGCCCAGGTCCTGAGCAACCTGAACGAGCGAACGGCGAGTGATGGAGGGCAGGATGGAGTCGGTGTGCGACTGCGGAACGACGAGCGTGCCGTCCTCCTTCACGAACAGGACGTTGGCGCCACCGGTCTCCTCGACATAGGTGCGGGACTCGGAGTCGAGATACAGGTTCTCGGCATAGCCCTCGCGATGGGCCTCCATCGTGGGCTTGAGGGACATGGCGTAGTTGAGGCCGGCCTTGATGTTGCCGGTGCCGTGCGGTGCGGCGCGGTCGTACTCGGAAACGCGCAGCTTGACGGGCTTAAGACCACCCTTAAAGTACGGACCGACCGGGGTCACGAGAATACGGAACGTGTACTCAGGAGCGGGAGCCACGCCGATCACGTCACCGGAGCCGATCATAAACGGACGCACATACAGGGTCGCGCCGGAGCCGAAAGGCGGAACCCAGGCGGCGTTGGCAGAAACGACCTGCTTGACGGCCTCAACGAACTTGTCCTTGGGGAACGGGGGCATCTCGAGGCGCTGGGCAGAGTTGTACATACGCTCGGCGTTCATGTCGGGACGGAAGCAGACGATGCTGCCGTCCTCGGCGGTGTAGGCCTTCAGGCCCTCAAAGACCTCCTGGCAGTAATGGAAGATGCCACCGCACTCGGAGACATGCAGGGTGTGGTCGGTAGTCAGGCCGCCCTCGTCCCACTCGCCATCCTTCCAATGAGCCTCGTAGCTGTAATCGGTCTTCATGTAGCCAAAGCCGAGGCTACCCCAATCGATATCCTTCTTCTCGACAGTCATATGTCGCTCCTTACATACACAGTTGCAAACTCGCGAACCCGCACGCAAGGACCGAGGCCGGCCGCGTCGCAACGTCGCACGTCCGGAGCGTAGAGCCGAACGGGACACGCGAACAGCATCAAAGCCAATGGCACGTCGATTCGCATGCACGAGATTGTACTCCCCGTACGCGTCTGATAAAACGCTTTTCTTTAACTAAGTAAAGTATTTTCATTTGACCGAAACTAAAAAGGCCCGCCACCGTAAGCGGTGACGGGCCCCAACTGCACGGTTTGCGCGCCGGCTCGAGCTACGCGTTCTTTTTGCCCAGCTTAGCCTTAACCAGACCGACCACGGTCGGGATGATCGACACGGCGACAATGCCGACGATCAGCAGCTCAAAGTGCTCCTGCACAAAGGGGATGCCACCAAAGAAGTAGCCCAGCAGTGTAAAGAGCGTTGACCAGGTAATGCCACCCAGCACGTTAAAGATAACGAAGTTACGCCAGTGCATGCCGCCCATGCCGGCGATAAAGGGCACAAAGGTGCGAATAAACGGGAAGAAGCGGCCCAGGAAGATGGCCAGGTGGCCCCACTTGTCCAAGAAGTCCTCGGACTTTTTAATGCGCTCGGGCGTCATGGCCTTGACCTTGCCCGAAGCAATAATCTTTTTGCCAAAGAAGTGACCGATCATAAAGTTGCACTGGTCGCCCAGGATGGCAGCAGCCCATGCGACGGCCAGCAGGGCCACGATGTTAAAGCCGCCGTTGTGGGCAAAGAAGCCCGAAGCAAACAGCAACGAATCGCCGGGAAGGAATGGGAAGAACACCACGCCCGTCTCGATAAAGATGATCAGGAACACGCAGCCGTAGGCCATAAGCGGGCCGGCGGCGATCCAGCTGGCGATCGCGGTGCGCGGATCCTTAAGCAGCTCGGCGATAAAATTGATGAAACCCATGAAGTAAAACCTCTCAGTTGTGGGCGCGGATACGTCCAAGTTGACCAGTATACGGTTGCGACGCGGCCATGCACACGACCGCACAAAAGTGCGACTTCATTACCAGCAAGTTTGCATAACTGACACCTGTCGTGCAAAGCCGCCAAGATTGTTCTTCCTAATCCCTAGCGAATCGCTATACTTTATTGAATCGCATTGCCATGGCGCTAAGGGAGGGCGGCCGATGAGCTTTATCAATACCATTCGCGAGGACATCAAGACCGTCCAGGCGCAGGATCCCGCCGCGCAAAACGGTCTGGTCATCTTTCTTTCCTATCCTGGCCTGCACGCCAAGTGGAACCACGTACCCGAGCACTGGCTCTGGGAGCACGGTCATCGCTCGCTCGCCCGTGTGCTCTCGCAAATTACCCGCCACATCACCGGCGTCGAGATTCATCCCGCTGCACAGATCGGCAAGCATTTCTTTATCGACCACGCCATGGGCGTCGTCATCGGCGAAACCACCATCGTGGGCGACAACTGCGTGCTCTACCAGGGCGTCACGCTCGGCGGCACCGGCAACGAGACCGGCAAGCGCCACCCCACCCTGGGCAATAACGTCACTGTGGGCACAGGCGCCAAGGTGCTCGGCAACATCCGCATCGGCAACAACGTCAAGATCGGTGGCAACTCGGTCGTCGTCAAAGACGTACCCGATAACTGCACCGTCGTGGGCGTGCCCGGGCGCATCATCAAGCGCAACGGCTGCCGCGTGTTCGAGGAGAGCTTCGATGCCAAGCAGCATCGCGAGTATATGCCCGATGACGCCGCCGAGCAGTCCGCGCTCAACCGTCAGGGCATCACCGAAAACGCCCGCCGCGTCAAGGAACTCGAGCGAGAGGTGGCCGAGCTCAAAGCCCTCGTCGCCAAGCTCGTGGACGAACGCTAGGAACGCAAGCGGCACAAAACGACATCGGCACCGACGCAAAAGGCGCGCCAGGGAATTCATCCCCGGCGCGCCTTGTTTCCGATGCGACAAAGGGGTCGTCCCTTTGCCACATTATGCGAACTGACTCAAGTAGAGGTCGGCGTAGGCACCCTCGGCAGCCAGCAGTTCCTTATGCGTACCCTGCTCGATGATGTTGCCGTGGTCCATGACCAAGATCAGGTCGGCGTCCACGATCGTCGACAGGCGATGCGCGATCACAAAGCTCGTACGCCCGCGCATGAGCGCGTCCATGGCGCGGCCGATGGCAAGCTCGGTACGCGTGTCCACGCTTGAGGTCGCCTCGTCCAGGATGAGAATCGCCGGGTTGTTGAGCAGCACGCGCGCGATGGTCAGCAGCTGACGCTGGCCCTGACTGATGCTTTCGGCGTCGTTAGCCACACGTGTGTCGTAGCCCTGTGGCATGGTGCGCACAAAGAAGTCGACCTGCGCGGCACGGGCGGCCGCCATAATCTCGTCGCGCGTCGCCTCGGGACAGCCGTAGGCGATGTTCTCGGCAATGGTGCCATCGAACAGCCACGCATCCTGCAGCACCATGCCAAACTGCTGGCGCAGCTCGCCGCGGTCCATGCGGCTCGTGTCCACGCCGTCGAGCGTAATGCGCCCACCGTCAATCTCGTAGAAGCGCATGAGCAGGTTGATGAGCGTGGTCTTGCCCGCGCCCGTGGTTCCCACCACGGCGATCTTCTGACCCGGCTCAGCGGTAAACGAAACGTCGCGCATAAGCGGCTTGTCGGGCGTATAGCCAAAGCGCACGTGCTCAAAAGCGACACGGCCCTCAACGCGACCCGGCAGCTTGGCGGCCTCGCCCGGCTGCGGATCCGCCTCCATCTCGGGTTCATCGAGCAGGTCAAACACGCGCTCCGCGCTCGCCAGCGCGCTCTGCAGCGAGTTGAAGGTAAACGACAGCTGCGTCATGGGCTCGGATGCCTCGTAGATAAACTGGAAGAACGCCTGGAACACACCGACGGTCATGTGGCCGGCAACCAGCATGCTGCAGCCCACAATCGCAATCACGATCTGTGCCAGGCGGCCGATAAAGCGCACCGCGGGGCCGACGGCGTTAATCATAAAGTCGGCCTTGGCACTCACGCGCGCTAGCTCGCTCGAGGCCTGGTGCACCTCGGCAGAACTCTGACGCTCGCGGTTAAACGCGCGAATCACCAGACGGCCCGAGTAGCCTTCCTCGACCGCACTCGTAATCTTGGACACCCACTCCTGACGCTCGCCGGTTACGTCATGCGTGCGACGCGAGACCACCTTGGTCACCAGCAGCGACAACGCCGTAAAGAACAAAAAGACCAGCGTGAGTGGCACACTGAACACAAACATCACGCTCACAGCGCCCACTACCGTACCAATCGACACCAGCAGCTGCAGCAATCCGCGTTGCATGCTCTCGGACATCTTGTCCAGGTCGTTGGTCGCGCGGCTAACGACCTCGCCGGGGCGATGCGCGTCAAAGTAGGCGAGCGGCAGACGGTTGAGCTTTTGTGCGATACGGTTGCGTAGGCGCAGGTTGAGGCGTTCGGCAACGCTCGACATCAAAAAGCTCTGGAGCGCGTAGAACGAGGCAGCGGCAGTCCAGATCATAAAGTAGACGAAGATGGTCTTGCCGCAGTTCTCCCAAGTGATGTTGAAGGTGGTTCCGTTGGCAAACGCCACCTGAATGTGGCCCCACAGCTCATCTATCACGCGGGCGCTATATGCCGGCGCAGCGGTGTTAAAGATGGCGTAGAACACAATGCTCGCGAACACGATATAGAAGCGCCAATGGTCGCCGGCAGCCTCGCTCCACAGGCGGCGCACCGTCGCCCAGGTGTCGCGGGGTTTCTCGTCCTCGTCCTCGTCGTCCATATCGCGCATGCGCTCTGCCTCGGCGCGGGCGCGCTCGTCCTCGGCGCGTTCGTTTTCCTCGTAGAGCGCTTGGCGGCGAGCCTCGCGCTCGGCTGCAGCCTTGGCGGCCTCGTCCAGCTCGGGTGCTACGGCAGCCGTTTCCTCAACCAGTCCCGCGGCAACGGCGTCATCAACGCTGGCCTGCTTCCTGAGCTCCTCGGTCATGCTACTCACCTCCCTTCATCTGCGATTCCGCGATGGCGCGGTACACCTCGCATGTTTCCATAAGCTCGTCATGCGTGCCCAGGCCCACGACCTCGCCATCCTTGAGCACGACAATCTGGTCGGCGTGCAAGATCGTAGAGATGCGCTGCGCGATGATGAGCACCGCAGCGTCACGTGTCTCGTCTTGCAACGCATGGCGCAGGGCGGCATCGGTCTTAAAGTCCAGGGCCGAGAAACTGTCGTCGAAGATGTACAGATCGGCATGCTTCATGAGCGCGCGAGCAATGGCCAGGCGCTGGCGCTGGCCGCCTGAAAAGTTCGTACCGCCCTGCGCCACCGGGGTATCGAGCCCCTGCGGCTGATCGAGCACAAAGGTGCTCTGGGCAACCTGGAGCGCATGAAGCATGTCGGTCTCGGTCGCGTCCTCGTTGCCAAAGCGCAGATTACTTGCCACGGTGCCCGAGAACAGCCACGCCTTCTGCGGCACATAGGCGATGTGCCCACGTATCTCATCTTGCGAAAGCTCGCGCAGATTGACGCCGTCCAGGCGAATGGCGCCCTTGGTGGCATCGTGGAAGCGCAGCAGAAGCTTTGCCACCGTCGACTTACCCGAACCGGTCGAGCCGACGATCGCAGTCGTCTGACCGCGGCGACAGGCAAAGCTCAGGTCGCACAGGGTGTCCTCGTCGGCATCGTCAAAGCGAAACGACATGTGATCGAACACGGCGACCGCATCGGCCCCGTCCTTTGAGTCGGATGCGGCCGCATCAAGCGTACGCTGGCCATCGACGATGCTCAGCTCAATCTCCAGCACTTGCTGTGCACGGCTTAGGCATGCCGCGGCACGCGGAAGCGTCAGCACCACCATCTGCGCCATCATCACAAAGAACAGGATCAGAATTGCATACTCCAGCACCGCCGAGATACTCGCAATCTGCATGGCGTGGGCGCCTACGCGGTTGCCGCCCACCCACAGCACCGCCACCTCGGCGATGTTCATCAAAAAGAAGCTTGAGCTGTCGAGGCCCACAAACAGGTGGTTGACTTTGATGGCGTTGGCGGCGTATTCGCTAAACACCTCGTCCAGACGCCGTTCCTCGTGGCGCTCCTTGTTAAACGCACGGATGACGCGCACGCCCACAATATTCTCGCGCAGCACCACGTTCATGCGGTCGATAAAGCCCTGTAGGCGCATAAAAATCGGCGCCGCGTTGGCAACCGTAAAGACCGCCGCCACCAGCACAATCGCAACGACTACGCCCAGAAGCGTGCCCATGGCGGGATCGATAAACCAGGCGAAGATGATGCCCGCCACAGCCAAAAACGGCACGGGCAGCACCAGCTGAATCGTCTGCAGAATCGCCTGCTGAATCACGTTGATGTCGTTGAGCGAGCGCGTGATCATCGATCCGGTGCCAAAGCGCTCAAAATCGCTGGCCGCGAGCTCGAGCGATTTGTCGTACACGGCATTGCGGATATCGCAAGCCACGTTGGCGGCCAGGCGCGCCGAAAGATAGCAGCCCAGCACCGTGCCGCCGCTAGCCATGCTGGTCGCGATAAACATGTATAGGCCGTTGCGTAAAATGTAGTCGACATCGCCCGTGGTAATACCGGTGTTGACCATGTTCGCCAACATCGTGGGAACCAACAGCGTACCAACGTTATCCACCAGCAGCACCAGCAGCGTCACTGCGACAAGCCCTCGATATGGCTTTAGAAACCTCATTAACAGTCGCACGACTCCCCCTCACCTTGATTCTCGGCTTGGCTCTCGGCAGCGATATGCTGCTTAAAGGCATCGCACTCATCGCCGAGCACCTGAGAGAATTTGCCGATCAAGCGCATAATCTCGCGCTGCTCACATGGCTCAAGCGCGCCAAAGGCTCGCTGCTCGGCCTTGAGTGCCGGCGGCGCATAACGCTCGGCAAATCGCCTGCCCTCTTCGGTCAGGCTCACAACCTTGTTCTTACGACTGCCTTCGGCAAACTCCAACGTTGCGAAGCCCCGCGCCGTCAAGGTTTTAATTGCCGAGTTGATGGTCTGCTTGCTGTAGAACCATTCGCTTGTCAGACGGCTTACGGCAATACTGCCGCCCGCCGTGCTGGTATCGACGAGCATCCAGTAAGCGCAGTCCGAAAGACCGCAGGCGCGAGAACTCCGAATAGATATGGTCGAGTCCATTGAGCAACCGGTCGAAGTCGACCAGCGCAACCGCACTATTCATCTATCCCACCATTCGAT
The DNA here is from genome assembly GCA_900544065.1 of uncultured Collinsella sp. Lineage (GTDB taxonomy): Bacteria > Actinomycetota > Coriobacteriia > Coriobacteriales > Coriobacteriaceae > Collinsella. The sequence continues at coordinate 39,872 of UQTR01000004.1, read as the reverse complement.
TGTCCGATTTTTGACCAATTTTGTATCTCTAGATTAGTCCGAGTTTTGACTATCGTCAACAGGCTCTCCGCAAATGCTTGCACTTTTATGGCCTATCGGCAGAAAAAGACCGCCGGCGCGGGGGCAGCGCCAGCGGTCACGTGAAAATCGGGTTTTATTGCCCGTTAAGCGGCGACGGCCTCATAGACCGTAGCGCCCGAGAAGCTGTCATGCAGGCTCTTGCCGGCAATCCACGGCAGCTCGACGACCTCGCAGACCGTATTGACCAGCTCGGAGCAGTCAGTAAAGTGGCCCTTGTCGTTGAGGGCCTCGCAATCCTGAACACGCCAATAGCCATCGGTGTGCGTGATGTAGTACTCGTGATCGTCAATCGTCACAAAAGCGCGCGTCTTGGAACGCAGCAGCTTCAGAAATCCTTCGAAGTCGGTCTCGACGACATCTCCAGCCTGGAACATGATGTTACCTCCTGGCCCGGCGCCACCACGGCGCATTGATAAACGTTGGTACTCATTTAGTAAAACCTTTATCAGAGGTTATGCGTTCGTCATTTAGGCAAGTGGTAAAAAACCGCAGGGTAGACGGGATAAAACGTTTAACCATCCCATTTGTTTGTCACATTCTGAAGCTACTTTTATGCAAACCTACTTTCCCAATTGGAATCTATCCTTTTGGCCGGGCAATTGACCGTCTATCGTTTGAGCCCGACGGGTATGAACGGGGCATCTGCAACGCCACTACAAGGAGACACCATGGAGACTATCGAAGCGCTCATCCACCGCCGCAGCTGCCGCAAATACAGCGATCGTCCCGTCGAGGCCGAAAAGCTTGCACGTATTATCGAAGCCGGCCAATATGCACCGAGCGGCATGGGCCGCCAGCCGGTGACGTTTGTCGCCGTCACCGACCCCGCGACCGTCGAGCGTCTCTCACAGCTCAACGCCCAGGTCATGGGCAGCAACGGCGACCCCTTCTATGGCGCCAAGACCGTTGTGGTGGTGCTGGTCGACCGCAGCGTGCCCACGCATCTGGAAGACGGCTCGCTCGCCATGGGCAACTTGCTCAACGCCGCCTATGCACTGGGTGTCGATTCGTGCTGGATTCATCGCGCACACGAGATCTTCGACTCGCCCGAAGGCCTGGAGCTGCTGGCCAGCTGGGGCCTGCCCGCCGACGGCAGCCTGCGCGGTGTCGGTCACTGCATTCTGGGCTATGCCGAGGACACGCTACCCGAGCCCAAACCCCGCCGCGACAACGTGGTGTATGTAAAGTAATTAGTTCCGCCGTTCTAACGAACGGCGGACCCGCTCGCAACTTATCTTGCCGGTGGAGTTGTCGTCGTTTCGTTCGTTTGAGTCGTTTCGGCACCGTCGCCCTGTTCGTCCTCGTCCTTTTGAGCATCGGCGATGGTGGAGGCTGCCGCGACGATGCCGCGTTGGGGTGCGACGCCCGTCTGGGTCTGTGCGCCCTCGACAACCTCTGTACCTGCATGGGCGAGCTCGGGCGACTTGAACATTGCGTCCAGGTTGGCACCGCCGCCGGCGTAGCCAAGCGCTGCGAGCGCGATGACAATCACTGCAACGACGACCGCGATCGGAACATAACGATGCCAGCCGGCAGGGTTGAGCCCACTGCGACGAGCTGCCCCACGGCTAATGTAGCCAAGCGTTCCGTCGTGCTTGAGCTTTGATCCCACCACGCGCTTGCGGCCCCACAGCGACGACTCGGCCTGCATGGCCAAGCGGGCGCTTGCCGACGGATAGCCGTATTTCGTACGCTTAAATGAGCCATCGAACCCAGAGGCATGCTTGCCCCACGTCACCGATGTTGTGCGTCGGTTAACCGGCGCGGCACTCCGCCTTCTGCGGCTCGGTTTTGCAGTCTCAGCCATATGCCCTCGCACGCCGTAACCAAATCGAAACAATAACGCTTTGGACTGTAGCACACGCATCGCGCGCGGTCACGGGCGCCTCGCTCAACGGTCATCGTCCTTCAGCAAGCGCCACAGCGTTGTTCGGCTTATGCCCAGCACCTCCGCCGCACGGGTTCGGTTGCCATGGAGATGGTCTACAACCAGGTGCGCGATATCTCGTTCGGTATCGGCCAGGGGTCGCAGGATATACAGATCGCTGTCGAGCGTCGGGGCGCCAAAGGTCGCGGTCTTAATCACGTCCTCTTGGGCGAGCACTTCCTCCGCCACAGCGCGGTCCACCGTGCCTGCCCCCACCAATATATACAGTCGTTCCGAGACCTCGCGAAGCTGCAGATAGTTGCGCGGCCAGCGGTAGGCATCGAGCGTCTTTGCCGCCGCGGGCGCCAGCACAGGTGCTGCCGTTCCAAACGCATCAGCGAGATATTCCAGATATCGCGCAACCTTTGTCGACGCGGCTCCCTGTTCGGCAATCGCCGGCGCCACGCTCACCGCGCAGGCAAAACGATCGGACACAAAAGCAGCCTGATCGCTTTCACTGCCGCCCGGCATGTCATTCGCCGTCAGCACCACATGGCAGCGCGTCGCCAGCGCAGTGTCGGCCATCGTGGAAACGAGCTCGCGGAGGCGCTGGGGGCCAACCGCGTTCCAGCCCTCAATGCAAAGGGTCAGCCCCGTTTGGAACAACGGCGATTCGGCGCTTTTGAGCACATGGCGCCAACCGCGCTCGGTGAGCTCATCGAGCGCAACGGAAACAAAGGGCTGATCGGCAAAAGGACCGTCCAGATAGAGGCGCTTGGCGATCTCGACCTGACCCGCTCCCAGCTCGCCCTCGAGCATAAGGGGCACACCGCGCGCGTAGCTCTCGGCAACCGGCGCAGCCACCGAGGCCGCCCCCTCAACGATGCCGTACGCGCTCGATTCGTAGCGGGCCTCAACTTCGTCGGCGTTGAGCCACTCGATGCCCGCATGCGCCGCGGCGCCGCGCACCTCGCGGACCACGACGGCCCAAAGGCCCCCGCCCTCTTTGTCGGTGGGGCGAACGGTCAGGCTCAGGCGCGTACCCGCACGCCCCATAACCAGACGCGCGCCGTCTCCTATACGATCGAGGCGCTCGGCGACAAAAGCCGCCACATCCCGCTCAAGCGCCGCGTCATTCATGGTCGAGATCGCAACGTCCCCACGCGCATCGATTGCCAATGCCGAGGCCCCGGCAGCAGCCAGGGCCTCGGTCAAGATGTTCAGCTTGGCATCGCTATCCATGATTTGCCCCTGTCCGCGGCGACATGCAGCCGCCGACGGTCGCACGACCAAGTGTTTCAAAATTGAACGATATTGCTCACCAAACACTATAGGGCAGAAAGCGCCGTCCTGCGAGTATAGGTGTTGCCCCGCATCGCCATCCTGGCGGGGCGATAAGAGCTCTTCGGGACTTATAAACCTGCGGACAAGCCATACCCGCAAGAGCTCCTATCGCTCCACCGTGAGAATGCGCTCACCAGCACGCAAATAAGCTACTTCTCTACCAGATTCCCAGCACGTGCTGCATTCCCAAACTCATGCACGCAATGCCAATCCAGCAGCAAAAGCCCAATGCGATGGGCTTGCCGCCCTTTTTGACCAGCTCGACGATATCGGTATTAAAACCAATAGCCGCCATGGCCATCACAATAAAGAACTTCGACAGCTCCTTGATGGGCGCCGTAATGGATGCAGGAAGCTGAAGCACCGTAGTGATCACGCTCGCCAGCACAAAGAACAGCACAAACATGGGAAACGCGCGTTTGAGGGAGAACGTGCTTTTGGCGTCGCCGCCGGCCTTGCGCGCCAGATGCATCTGCCAGCATGCGAGGACCAACGTGATGGGGATAATGGCCAGCGTTCTGGTGAGCTTGACCACCGTGGCGCTCTCGAGCACATTGGCGCCGGGATGCATGCTGTCCCAAGCGCTCGCCGCAGCCGTTACGGACGAGGTGTCGTTGATGGCGGTACCGGCAAACAGGCCAAAGCCCTCGTTGGTCAGCCCGAGCATGCCGCCGAGCGTCGGAAACACGAGCGCCGCGATAACGTTAAACAGGAAGATGACCGAAATAGCCTGGGCAATCTCGCGATCGTCGGCATCGATGACGGGTGCGGTCGCGGCGATGGCAGAACCGCCGCAAATCGACGAACCCACACCCACAAGCGTCGCGATCTTACCTGGCACGTTCATAACGCGGCAGAGCACAAAGGCGATGACAAGCGAGGTTGAGATTGTCGCCACGATAATCGGCAGCGACTGGGCGCCCTTGGACAGAATCTGGGAGAGGTTCATGCCAAAGCCAAGCAGGATAACCGCGTACTGCAAGACTTTTTTGGACGTATAGGTGACGCCGGCGGCGAGCTGTTCGCGACGATTCTTGGGAAAGACGAGCGCCAGGACCATGCCAAAGAGGATGGCAAATACCGGACCGCCGACCACCTCAATTTGTTTGCCGAGCAACGTCGCGGGAATGGCGATGATCAGGCAGAACAAGACGCCTTTCCAGCGCTCGCGTACGATATTTGCCAGTTGCATATGGGATTCCTTCTTTCTGTTTCACGTTTGCGACGGCTTATGATACGGCAACATTGAGCGCAGCCTTGCGCAAACACAGACTAAGATGCCGCAATAGTTCTCAGGCAACAGCCGAATTACCCACCGCGGAGAGCTGATTCGCGGCATAATTAACAACTGACATATGAGTTTGATAGAACAGTTGCGAGGCGCTATGGAAGAATCGATGCACGTCGGCGAGCAGGAAACGAGCCTACAGGACCAGTCCTACCACACCATTCGACGCAAAATCGTCTACCTGGACTACAAGCCGGGCGAAAAGCTGGGCGTCAAGCAACTTTGCGACGACCTGGATATGGGTCGCACGCCCGTGCGCGAGGCTTTGGTTCGCTTGGCGCAGGAAGGCCTGGTGCGCACCGTGCCCCAGAGCGGCACCTACGTCTCACCCATCAACCTCACCCTTGCCGAGAGTGCCTGTTACATCCGCGAGCATCTGGAAAAGCAGGTGATTGTGGAGTGCTGTGCGCGCGCCACGTCGGCCGGCATCGAGCAGCTCGACCGCGCCATCGCGCTGCAGGAAAAGGCCATGGCCGAAGAGGATCGCATCGGCTTCTTTTTGAGCGATAACCTCATGCATCACATGATTTTTAGCATCGCATGTCGCAGCACCGTGTGGTCGTGGCTCGAAGAGACCAATGCCGACTTGGAGCGCTTCCGCTGGCTGCGCGCCGCCACGCAGGTTCTCGACAATCAGGACATCGTGAACGAGCACAAGCAGATTCGCCGCGCTATCGCCGGTCGCGACCCCATCGAAGCGAGCTTTTTGGTCAGCAAGCACCTGCACATGATGTTCCGCAACCAAACCGAGGTCCTGGACCAGTTCCCCGAGTACTTCGAAACCAGCAAACTCCGCTAACCTGCCAAAAAGGGACAGGTTCATTTTGGCAGGTTTTATCTGGTCAAATGCAAAAAAGGCCCGGATCCGTCTTGATGCGGAGCCGGGCCTTAGTCGCTAGAACGGCGGAACCAATTACTCTACCGTGACGCTTTTCGCCAGGTTACGAGGCTGATCGACGTCGCAGCCGCGCAGGATGGCGACCTCGCGGGCGAGCAGCTGCAGCGGAACGCTCGCCGTGATGGGGCTGAACACGTCGCGGACGGCCGGCACGCGGATGATGCAGTCGGCGATCTTGTTGATCTCCTCGTCGCCCTCGGTGGCAACGACGATGACCTTGGCACCGCGCGCCTTGCACTCCATAAGGTTCGACACGGTCTTGTCGTAGGTGGCGCTCTTGGTTGCCACGGCGATGACGGGGAAGCCCGGGTCGATTAGGGCGATGGGGCCGTGCTTCATCTCGCCGGCGGCATATGCCTCGGCGTGCAGGTAGCTGACCTCCTTGAGCTTGAGCGCGCCCTCGTAGGAAATGGCGGCGCCCATGCCACGACCCACGAACAGCGCCGACTGCGCGTCCTTGCACAGCAGGGCGGCCTCGTGCACGGCCTCGGTCTGCGTGTCCAGAATCCACTGAATCTGCTCGGCCGTATCGGAAAGCTCGCGGAACATCATGCGCGTCTGCTTGGTGGTCAGGCGATACTTGACCTGCGCCAGCAGCAAAGCCAGCAGTGTGAGGCTCACGACCTGGCCGATGAAGCTCTTGGTCGAGGCGACCGCGATCTCCTTGTTGGCCTTGGTGTAGATGACGCCGTCGCTCTCACGCGCGACGGGGCTGCCCACCACGTTGGTGATGCCGAAGACCTTGGCGCCCTTGATGCGCGCATCGCGGATGGCAGCGAGGGTGTCGGCCGTCTCGCCCGACTGGGACACGGCCACGACGAGCGTCGTCGGCGTAATGATGGGGTTGCGATAACGGAACTCGCTGGCCGCCTCCACCTCGGTGGGGATGCGAGCCCAGCCCTCAATAAGGTTCTTGGCAATGAGGCCAGCGTGATAGCTGGTTCCGCAAGCGATCACGTAGACGCGGTCGATGTCGTTGAGTTCCTCGAGCGAAAGGCCCAGCTCGTCGATGTCGAGCTCGCCGGCCGGCGTCATACGACCGACCAGCGTGTCACGCACGACGCGCGGCTGCTCGTGGATTTCCTTGAGCATAAAGTCGGGATAACCGCCCTTTTCGGCCATGTCCAGGTCCCAGTCGATGTGGGTGACCTTGGGCTCGATAACGTTGCCGGCCTCGTCGGTGTACTCGACGCCTGCGGGCGTGAGCTTGGCAAACTGACCGTCCTCGAGCACCACGACATCGCGGGTGGCGTCGATGAGCGCGATGACATCGGAGGCGACATAGGCGCCGGTCTCGCCCGCGCCGACCACGATCGGGGAATCCTTGCGGGCCACGGCGATCACGCCGGGCTCGTCAGCGCACACGGCGGCCAGACCATAGGCACCGACCACGTGGGTACAAGCCTCGCGCACGGAGGCCATCAGGTCGTGCGTCTCGGCATAAGCCTCTTCGATCAGATGCGCGAAGACCTCGGTATCGGTCTCGCTCTTAAAGTGGTGGCCGCGGCCCTCCAGCTCTTCGCGCAGCTCGGCGAAGTTCTCGATGATGCCGTTGTGGACGATGGCGATACGACCGTCGCAGCTGGTGTGGGGGTGAGCGTTAACGACGGAGGGCTTGCCGTGGGTGGCCCAACGGGTGTGGCCGATACCGCAGGTAGCGTCGCTGTCGATGTTGGAAAGCTCGCTCTCCAGGCCCGCGACCTTGCCCACGCGGCGGATGACGTCGAGGTGCGCCGCGGCGCCCTCGCCCACCTCGAGCGCGACGCCCGAGGAGTCATAGCCGCGATACTCCATACGCTTGAGGCCCGTGACCAGGATGTTCTTTGCAATATCAGAGCCGGTGTAGCCGACGATTCCGCACATAAGATAAATCCCTTCGTTCGCGTGACTGCAAGACGTCCACGCACAAGGGGCGCTGAGACGTACAACGTTCGAGTATTGTACTCACGCAAGCGCAAGCTGATATACCAGAAGTGGTATCTCAACTTAGATACCACCCGATGCACACACGTCCAGCCAGTCCAAACCACCACAAAGGTGCCCGTCCCCTTCGTGGTGGTCGCGTTGGCAACAGCGTTTCCCCAGATAAAACCTGCCAAAATAAACCTGTCCCTTTTTGGTAGGTTTGGGATGCTACAATCTGCCTTGTACTTGAAACGCATCAAAGGGGCCGCTATGGCAAAGGTAAAAATCAGCGACGTCGCGCGCGAGGCTGGGGTTTCGTTGGGCACGGTTTCCAACGCGCTCAACCACCCCGAAAAGTTGCGCCCTGAGACCCTCAAGCTCATCAACGAGACCATCAATCGCCTTGGCTACCTGCCCAACCAAAGCGCCCGTCAGCTCGCGGGCGGCGCCACCAAGTCCTTTGGCCTGGTGCTCCCCCGTCTCGATCACGGCTTTTCGCTCCAAATCGCCAGCGGCGCCCACAACGAGGCCCGCAAGCACGGCTACGACCTGCTCATCGCCAACGCCGATAACGACGATATTCTCGAGGACCATTACCTGCGCTACTTTATGGGCACCCAGATGTCCGGCGTCATGGTTCAGCCCATGGCATCCCCCGACTGGCATCCCGTCATGGCCAAGATGCCCGTGCCGATCGTCCACCTGGACATCCATTGCTCCGAGCCCGGCTACTATGTAGCGGCCGACAACGAGGCCCAGGGTCGCATCATTGCCGAACTCGCCATCGCCCGTGGCGCGCACCATATTGTCGTCGTCGGCCGAGCAGCATTTATGCAACTCACCCTGCGCGTCCTTGGCATTCATAAGGCGCTCGCCCTGCACCCCGATATCAAGATCGAAGTCATCGACGCCGGCGAGTGGAACACAGCGGCCGACGGCTATGGTATCGGCAACCAAATCGCCGAGCGCCCCGCGGACGAACGTCCCGATTTTGTCGTCGGCCTGACCGACGTGTTGGCCTCGGGCGTTATCTCGGCGCTGGTCGACAAGGGCATCTCTGTCCCCGGGCAAGTACGCGTAGCAGGCTGCGATGGCAACCCGCTCGCTTGGAGTGGATCGGTCCCGCTCACTACGGTAGCGCCCCCGGGCTACGAGATTGGCCGCAAGGGCGTTCAATTGCTCATGGAGCAAATCGAGAACAAGGTCCCGACAAAGACCAAGCATATCCACGTCAGCTCTGCCGCGCGCACCGTCACCGCGGTCACGGCCATCGAGGACATCAACCGCCAAGAACTCGTGCGGCCATTCCTGCTGGAACGCGCCAGCACCCAGGCAAGCAGCCAGACCGACGCCACGGCCATCAACCTCGGTGCGTATCTATAGCACGCCCGCGAGTATGCCAAGTCGCCGCTTAAGCAAAAGGGGCCCGACCATTGCCGGACCCCTTTTGCTTAAGCGCAAACGTGAGCAATCGCTCGTTTCAACGCCGCAATTATCTAGCGCACGGCCTTGATTGCCGCCGCCAGGTCGAACAACGTATCGAGCACGGCCTCGCAGCCATCCACCACGTCCTGCGGCAGCGGCACAATATCGGGGACGGCAAAGACATGGCATCCGGCCGTGATGCCCGAGACGCAGCCGTTGCGCGAATCCTCGACCACGGCACATTCCTCGGGAGCAAAGCCCGCGCGCTCGCAGGCGAGCAGATACATCTCGGGGTCGGGCTTGCCGTGCACGACGTCCTCGCCACACGTTACCGTTTCAAACTTGTCAAAAAGACCGACCATCTTAAGGTTGCGCTCGGCCGTAACGAGGCGCGACGACGTCGCTAGACCCACGTGATAGCCCGCAGCCAGCAGCTCGTCTAGGCACTCGGCGGCGCCGGCCTTAAGTTCCAGTTCGGTCTTGACCATCTCGTCGCGAATCTCCTTGTGGCGACGATAGATCGCCTCGGTGGTTTCATGGCTGCCGTAATGCTTATCGAGGATGTCCATAACATCGGGCAGCGTGCGACCGATAAACTGATGGATCAGCGCTTCATCAATCGCGAGCCCCAGCTCAGCGGCGCCTGCCTTCCAGGCCTTAATCCCCAAACGCTCGGTATCGACCAGCGTTCCATCCATGTCAAAAATAACAGCCTTGATCATATCGGTCCCCCATCGACTCTCGCTGTCGCGTTGCTGCAACTCTACCGCATTTGGCAACTTGTATATAACGTATATGCCATATTGCACTTTCGTTACACAGATAGAAGTCTTATGGCAAGTAACGCATTAGGATTATAGTTTTCGATCGAGTACTCAACGATAAGGATCGTTTCATGATTTTAGACACCACGGCACCCGCAGAGGAGCTTCAAGACAAGCTATCGGCGCTCGAACAGCTGCTTTTGGCATACGGGCGCGTGGCTATCGGGTTTTCCGGCGGCGTTGACAGCAGCTTTTTGGCCGCCGTATGCGCCCGCATCATGCCTACCAATACCCTCCTCGTCCATCTCACCACGCCGCTCATCGGCACGCCCGAGCAGGCTTCGTTTGAGCAGTCCGTTGATGGGCAGGCCAATGAGGGGCCGCATTTTAAGCTCCCCGTGCTCAATCTTTCGGTGGATCAGCTGCAGCTCCCCCAAGTAGCCTGCAACGATGCTAATCGCTGCTACCACTGCAAGCACGCCGGCTTTACCGCCATCGTCAACCACGCCAAGTCGCTCGGCTTTCCCACCGTCATCGATGGCAGCAATGCAAGCGATCGCGGTGACTACCGTCCCGGCATGCGCGCGGCAGAAGAGCTCGGCGTACGATCCCCTCTCATGGAGGTCGGCTTTACCAAGGACGAAGAGCGCGAGCTGCTGCGCTCATGGGGCTACCCCGTCTGGAACCTGCCCGCCGGCGCCTGCCTCGCCACGCGCGTCCCCACGGGCGAGGAGCTTACGCGTGAGAAGGTCGATTTAATCCGCGCCTGCGAGGATTACCTGCACGATCTTGATCTGGCACAGGTACGCGCACGCCTGGTCGGCGGCTGCATGCATATCGAGGCCGCACCCACAGATGTTGCCAAGATTGCCACCCTCGGCGGTGCCGCCGTCGACGACAAGGGCAAGACCCCGCTGCCCGCCGTTATCGAGTCCGCGCTGCGCGAGCTGGGCTGCGACCATATCTCCCCCGAGGTCACCCCCTACATCCACGGCAACATGAACCTTTAGGTTACGCCGTTTTACAAACGGCGTAACTGCTCGGCGCTGCGCAGGCCCCGGGCACGACAATCTGACGTTCAACTTCACGGGCGCGACCAAAAGGTCAGCGCCCGCTTGTTTCACGTCACCTTACCGCACCCGGAGCCCGCTCGCTCGCATATGCTCAACCTGCACTGCGTTAACTGACCTACCAAAAAGGGACAGGTTTATTTTGGCAGGTTTTATCTGGGGAAATATCGCGAGGCAGTCGCCCCTCTAGCACCCATCTACTTCGAGAGGCACAAGAGGGGCGACTCGGCTGCATCTACTTCTTCCGATAGCGGCGGTTGCGGCTCGTCGATGAGCCCATTGCTTCGATGAGCCCTTTATCCGCCATTTTTGGCAGATGGTAGCTGACGGACGAATTTTGGCATTCCGTCTCTCTAAAACAATAGATTTATCTCTCTAAAGTTTCGTATATCTCTCTAACTTTAGAGAGATAAGCACCTTGTTTTAGAGAGACATTTAGTGAGATGTATCGAATTCACTGCTAGATTACCTAAGACTATCTCTCTAGCCTACTTTCTCTTTAGAGAGACATTTAGAGAGACGAGCGCAATCTCTCTAACCATGGGTCCTGCTCTCAAAACGCATACACCCCAACCGCACCCTAAGTTGCGGTGGAATAGTTCCTGTTTTGCAGCCTATCGGGCATAAACAGGAACTATTCCACCGCAACTTCGTTTGACGTGCATTGACCCGCAGGCGTGCCAATAAGGGACAGGTTTATTTTGGCAGGTTTTATCTGGGGAAACGCGAACAGGGCCGCGACACCCATATGGCGTCGTGGCCCTTTTCCTTGGAAAAGGATCGATTGATTGAACGGGATGACCGTTCTAGTCTTCGAGTCCGCTATTGATGAGCTCCGCAATTTCAACGGGATCGGTGCTCGCGCGCACCTTGTCACGGAAGCCGGCGTCCATCAGCATCACGGCAGCCTTGGAGAGCAGACGCAGGTGCGTGGTTCCAGCCTCGCCGGCGGGCACGTACAGCGCGAGCGCAACATCGACGGGTACGCCATCAAAGCTCGGCCATTCAACGGGCTCGGCCAGTTTGAGCACGGCCACACCCGGCGTATGAATCGCATCGCTCTTGGCATGCGGAACGGCAAACCCGGCGACGAGGCCAGTCTCGGCCTCGTTTTCGCGAGCAATGAACGCGGCTTCAACAGCGGACGCGTCATCGGCAAAGCCAAGCTCAACAGCCTGCTCGGACAAATAATGCAGCGCGTCCTCGCGTGAGGCCGATGCATGTCCAATCGTCACCTGGTTGGCAGATACAAATCCCATGTAGAACCCTCCTTACAACACGGACCTGACCGCGGCTTCGATGCCGTCGGCGTCCAAACCGTACTTATGCAGCAAATCAACCGCAGGGCCGGACTCACCGTACACATCGCGCACGCCGACGCGACGCATCGGCACTGGATGCTGCTCCGCGAGCACTGAGGCAACGGCCTCGCCAAGCCCGCCGATAATCGAATGCTCCTCGGCGGTGACCACGCGACCGGTCTTCTTTGCGCTGGCGACCACCAGGCACTCGTCGAGCGGTTTAATGGTATGCATATTGATGACCTCGGCGTCGATGCCATCGACAGCGAGCGCCTCGGCAGCCTCAAGCGCCTCGGCGACCATAAGACCACAAGCGATGATGGTCACATCGGACCCCTCGCGCACGACCACACCGCGACCAATCTTGAACTCATAGTCCTCGTGATCGTTGATGACCGGTGTTGCCAGGCGGCCGAAGCGCATGTAAACCGGGCCCTCAAACTCATAAGCGGCGCGCACACAGGCACGAGCCTCGACGTCGTCGGCGGGAACGACCACCGTCATACCCGGAATCGTGCGCATGAGTGCGATATCCTCGCAGCACTGGTGCGTGGCGCCGTCCTCGCCCACCGAAATGCCGGCATGGGTAGCGCCAATCTTGACGTTGAGGTGCGGGTAGCCAATGGAATTGCGGACTTGTTCGTACGCGCGGCCGGCGGCGAACATGGCAAAGGTGCTCGCAAAGGCGACGTGGCCCGTGGTCGCGATGCCGGCGGCAAGACCCATCAGGTTGCTCTCGGCGATGCCGGCGTCGTAGAAGCGCTCAGGGTGCGCGGCCTTAAACTTACCGGTCTGCGTGGCAGCGGCCAGGTCGGCATCGAGAACCACAAAGTCATCGCGCTCATTGCCCAGCTCGACGAGTGCCTCGCCATAGCTAACGCGCGTGGCGACTTTTTTGACGTCTGCCATTAGAGCTCCTCCCCTGCTGCTGCGAGCTCGGCCATGGCCTGCTCAAACTGTTCATCGTTGGGCGCCTTGCCATGCCAGCCAACCTGGTTCTCCATAAAGGAGACGCCTTTGCCCTTCACCGTCTCGGCGATGATGGCGACGGGCGCGCCGGTCACCTCGCGAGCCTCGGCGAAAGCCGCCTCAATCTGCGCCATGTCGTTGCCATTGGCTAGCTCGATCACATGCCACTTAAAGGCGCGGAACTTGTCAGCGAGCGGCATGGCCGAGTTGACTTCATCGATCGTGCCGTCAATCTGCAAGCCGTTGTGGTCGACGACGGCAACAAGATTGTCGAGCGCATGGTTGCCGGCAAACATGGCCGCCTCCCACACCTGGCCTTCCTCGCACTCACCGTCGCCCAGCAACGTGTAGACACGGTAGCCGTCGCCCCAGTGCTTAGCGGCGAGCGCCATTCCAACTGCAGCAGAGATGCCCTGACCGAGCGATCCGGTGGACATATCGATGCCCGGGGTGTCGTTCATGTTGGGATGGCCCTGCAGTCGGCTGCCGATATGACGGAGCGTCTCGAGCTCTTCGACGGGAAAATAGCCGCGATTTGCCAACACCGAATACAGGCCCGGCGCCGCGTGACCCTTGGAGAGCACAAAGCGATCGCGATCGGCCTTGTGAGGGTCGGCAGGATCGATATTCATTTCCTCAAAGTACAGATACGTCATGATGTCGGCAGCACCGAGCGATCCACCCGGATGTCCCGACTTGGCCGCGTGAACCGCAGTCACGACACCCTTCCTGACCTCATTGGCGACCTTCGCCAGCTCCTGGTTGGTCATACGAATTCCTCTCTTGAGAACAACCCCGGCACCGGATGACGCGATGCCGGGGCAATCCACTCGTTAAGCCTGAGCGACGACCTTCTGCCAGTCAGCCTCGAACGAGGCAAGGCCCTGGTCGGTCAGCGGGTGATGCAGGCACTTCTTGAGAGCGGCCATGGGCACGGTCGCGATGTCGGCGCCAAGAAGAGCCGCCTGGGTCACGTGGTTGGGCGTGCGGACCGAAGCGGTGATGATCTCAACAGTGTCGTCGACGTTCTTGCCGGTCCAGTCATAGTTCTTGATGCAAGTCACAACATTGTCGAGCTGCGAGATGCCGTCCTCGGCGATGTCGTCAAAGCGGCCGACAAACGGGCTGATGTAGCGAGCGCCGGCGTTGGCGGCCATCAAGGCCTGGGTCGGCGAGAAAACAAGCGTCATGTTGACGCGCACTCCTGCGTCGGCCAGGGCGCGGCAGGCGGCGAGGCCGGCCTCGCACACGGGAAGCTTAACCACGATGTTGGGAGCGAGGGCGGCAAGACGCTTGCCCTCCTCGATCATGCCCTCGGCCGTGGTGGCGGTAGACTCGGCGGACACGGGCAGGCCCTCGCAGAGCTCGGCAATCTTGAGCATATGCGGCTCAAAGTCGGCAAGCTTGCCGCCGGTTTTGGCGTACAGGGACGGGTTGGTGGTAACACCGGCCAGGCAGCCCCAGCTCTTGGCCTCGGCGATCTCGTCCAGATTGGCGGTATCGATAAAGAACTTCATGGTGAACCCCTTCAAAGGAAGCTAAAACTCAAAAGAATGGGACAAAGGGACTGCCCCTTTGTCCCATGTGCCGGGCCTGCAGCTGGGACATGCCCCAGGCCCGGCGTCGCGTAGGAAAAGCTACTTACTCGGCAAGAGCGGCCTCGATGCGGCTCGTGACGCCCTTGAGGTTAAGACCGACAACGTACTGCTTGATCGGGCGCTTGATGTGCTCGATGACAAAGCGCTTGCCGTCGATGTCCTGAGCGGCGAGGTTGCGGTAGAGCTTCTCGACCTGCTCCTTGACCTCGGGATCGTTGAAAGCGTAGTGACCGGAGACATCCAGGATCTTCAGGCTGAGCTTATCGTCGGCAAGGATGTCGTCGACCTGCAGGTTGACGTCGTCGCCAGTCATCCACTTGCGCCAGCGCTCGGTCTTAATGGCCTTGACCAGCAGGGTGTGATACAGGTCGGAGGGATCGTCGCACAGGCCGTTGTCGACCAGAATCTGCTCGGTAGCGCAGAGCTTGAGGTAAGCGCGGGTCTCCTCAGTGCCGTACTGAGGGGCGACATTGGAAGCGGTCACGTGAGCCGGGATGTGCTCGAGCAGCGTCGCGTCATCCAGATAGTCGGCGTTGTGCTCCTTCAGGCCCACGCCGTAGCGCTTAGCCATGTCGGCGAGCTCGCGGGCGTTCTTGAAGTTGTAGTGGCCAACCTGCTCCGTCCAGCGGGTAAGGGTGCCGGTCTGACCGACAATGAAGGTAGGCATGGGGCATCCACGCTTCTCGAGCTCGG
Organism: uncultured Collinsella sp.; assembly: GCA_900544065.1. Taxonomy (GTDB): domain Bacteria; phylum Actinomycetota; class Coriobacteriia; order Coriobacteriales; family Coriobacteriaceae; genus Collinsella. The sequence continues at coordinate 24,669 of UQTR01000004.1, read as the reverse complement.
GCTGCAGCTGGGAGATAAACTCCTCGTACTTGTCGGTGGAGGTCAGGCCGCCGTTGGTCTCCTCGGTGCCGACCTCATATGCAACCTCGGGCAGATTGTGCTCACGGCGATACTGCTCAAGATAGTCGATGAGGTCGATCGTGCGGCGAAGCACCACGTCGAGCGGAATAACCTTGCCGATCTGATAGGGATCCTTGGTGGGGTCGACCATCAGCAGGTCAAAGCCTGCCTCCATGTCGGCGACGAAGGACTTGCGGGCGAGCTCCATGGCCTCGTCCTCGGGCAGGTGGGCGTTACGCTCCTCGTCGCGCTGCCACGGACCGCCGTGATCGCGGCACAGGTAGTACGGACCGGTGTAACCCACCTCGTCGGCGACCTTCTTGATGTCGGCGGCAAAGCGCGTCTGGTCCCAACCGTTGACGTAGCCGGCGCCCATCTCGTCCATATCGACCTGGTTGCGGCTGGCGATAAACATGGGCGGGAAATCCTCGTCCTTGGCAAGCTCGAACACGGCCTGAATCAGATTGGGGCTCATGGGGCCAATGCCGACCATGGTTGCGTGATCGCCGCTATCCTGCAGCTTGAGCATGCCCTGAACGGCCTGACGGATGGTGAGGTTGGACATTTTGTTCTCCTTCTCCAGAGGATTTTTGACAAAAGTTCCCTGGGACCCAGATGTGGGCCCTATCAGTACGGATGGATTTTGTTGTGTAGGGGCGGTTGTGCGGAGTCAAATCCATCCCTCCGCACAACCGGAGTCCTTAAAGGTTTACTTGGCCTGCTTGTCGAGCGTGGGCTTCATGGCAATCAGGATTGCAGCGGCGACCACGGCGCCAATCACGATGTCCAGGCAGAACAGCGCGACGTTGTTGGTGGCAAGGGCGACGATAAAGCCACCGTGCGGGACGTAGCAATCGATGCCCTGGAAGGCGGCAAGCGCCGCACCCACGGCAGAGCCGATGCAAATGCCGGGAAGGGTGTGACCGAGGTCCTTGACCGCGAAGGGGATAGCGCCCTCGGTAATACCGATGCAGCCCATGAACAGCGCGGAGATGCCCATCTGGCGGTCGGCGTCATCGAACTTGTTCTTGGCGATGAGCGCAGCGAGGCCACAGGCGATCGGGGGAACGGCGACGGCGACGCGGAACATACCATTAGGACCGTAGATGCCGGAGGCCATGATGGCCATGGTGAAGGTCGAGGCGGTCTTGTTGATGGGGCCGCCCATATCGAAGGCGGTCATAACGCCAATGACCAGACCCAGGACAACCGCGGAGCCGCCCTGCAGACTGCCGAGCACGCCGGTAAGCCAGTCCATCACAAAGCCAAGCGGCGTGGCCAGGATGTAGATATAGGCCATGCCCAGGACAAGCGAGGTCAGAATCGGGATGATCAGGATGGGCATGATGGTCTGGATGGTGTTGTTGACCTTCCAGGTCTTCATCCAGCGGACAAAGTAGCCGCAGATAACCGCCATGATCATGGCGCCCAAGAAGCCGGTCGAAACGCTGTTGCCGTTAGGGGTAACGACTGCGTTGTTGACCAGGTAACCCAGGACAAAACCGGGGGCGAGCGCGGGCTTGCCAGCCATCGAGTAGGAGATGTATGCCGCAAGCACCGGGATCATCATGGAGATGCCGGCCATGCCGATGGTGTTAAGACTCACCATCAGCGGGTTCGTAACCTCCATGCCGTTGGCGCCGGCGGTACCGGATGCCAGCGAGAAGGCGAGAAACACGCCGCCGATAACGACGATGGGGATAAAATAGGAAACGCCGGTATTGAATGCATTGAGCAGCGTCTTACCAGGATCGGCAAAGATAGACTGCTTGGACGCCGGTGTCGGGGCCTGCGGGGCAGCGGAGACGGCCTTCTTCTCTGCCTTGGCCTCGGCCTTGGGCGCGTCAACGGCGCCACCCGTCGCCTTGATGATCTCAACGGCCTGGTCGATGATCTTTACCGGATCGGCGATTACATCCGAGGTGCCGACCTTCAGGAACTTGCCCTCGGCCATCTTCTGCTCAAAACGATCCTCGTTCTCGACGCCCACGTCGACGGACTCGAGCACCAGGTCGGCGGAATCCACGTCTTCCTGCGTCAGCTCGTTCTCGATACCCAGGCCACCCTGAGCCTCGACTTTGCACTCGATGCCACGGGCGGCGCATTCATCCTGAATCGCCTTCTGGGCCATATACGTGTGGGCGATACCCACGGTACAGGCGGCAACGCCTACGATCTTCATTGCTTCCCTCTTTTCATAGAGTTGCGTGCGCAAGACACCGTTTGCGGAGGCCTCCGGAGCATCCCCTGCCGTTTGGACTTGCTGTCTTTTCGACAAGACCAATATAGGTGCTCGTTTTTCTTAATGCCAGCTTATTTCGGTAAACGCGCAGGTCAGAGCGTTGGTTATGCGATTTAGTTATGCGTTTAACCAAAAATGAATCCTGCGATTTTACCCTCGATTTCAAAAGTCAAGAAGTATTTGATTTTCTCGGTAGACGGCAGATGCGCATGCCGGTCACAAATTTCAACCCCACCCGTATACCGCATTTGTTGCATACTCATATGAAAGGAAAAGGTCGCTCACCGAAGCGCATCCCACACCAAGACTCAAAGTCATCATGTTGGAAAATGCTCATCTGTCGGAAGGAGTCGCTGTGGCAAAACAGCGCGTTACGATCGCAGACGTCGCTCGAGAGGCGGGAACCTCGACGGCAAGCGTCTCGTATTACCTCAACGACAAACGAGAAAAGCTTAGCGAGAAGACGCAGGCAAAGATTGCGCGCGTCATCAAGGAGCTGGGATACGTCCCCAACGCCCAGGCGCAAACACTCACCGGCAAACAGACCCACGTCATCGCCATTATCATTTTGGATAACACCAACAAATGGGCGGGGCTCGTCCTCAACGGCATGGAGCAGGTCATGCTCCCCGCGGGCTACCAGACGGTCGTTTGCACGAGCAACTTTAACCCCGAGACCGAGCTCATGTATGTCGACAAAATGCTCTCGCTGGGCGTCGATGGCTTTATCATCCAGCCCACGGCAAACTTCAAAGCCGTGCACGACCGCATCAAGCGCGCCGGCAAGCCCGTCGTCTTTTTTGACGCGGCCATCTACAGCCCGGGCACGAGCTGGATCAAAACCAACCTTTACGACGGCGTGTACAACGCCACGCAGGCGCTTCTCGATGCCGGCTACGAAGATTTCTTTTCCATCGCCGCCAACATGACCGAAATGCGCACCCGCATGGAGCGTTTCCAGGGATATGCCGAGGCGCTGGCCGCGAATGGACAGCTCTACAAAGCCATCCCTATCGATCACAACAAGCCGTCAATCAACGAGCTCACCGAATACTTTAAATACAAGTTCAACCCCGCCAAGCGCACGCTCATCTTCGTGCAAAACCAATGGGCGCTTCCGCGCGTCTATAAGGCGCTCCAGCCCATGGCCCATCTACTTCCGCAGCAAATCGGTCTTTTGGGACTCAACTGCGAAGACTGGACCAATCTCACCACACCAACCGTCTCCACCATCATCGAGCCCGTCGACCAGGAAGGTCGCGAAGCAGCCGAAATGCTGCTCGCCCTACTTGACGGTAGCAGCGAACCCGGCGAGCAGCGCATTCTCGAGTGCAAGCTCAACTGGCTCGACTCCACCTCGATCTAGACCGCGGGATAAATTAATCAGCAGCGTCTATCTCAAATCTTAAGTATTTGTTCGACAGAACGGCCCCTGCCGGCTCCTGCTAGACTGGTAGATTCCCAACCATCTAGCCAGGAGCCGCAATGTCGCGCAAGTCCGCCTACAAGCAAGCACTTTCCATCGGCACCGCCGTGGTGCTAGGGTTTGCGTTGTTCACAGGATCGCTCGACGGAGCTCCCAAGCTGCTGTCGCCGCAAAGCGATGAGCAGGCGGCAGCCCTGGCCGAGAAGCAAAACGAGAGCCCCGACCGCACCGATGACGAGGCGGACCTGGTTGCCCGGCTCGAATCGGGAACAGCGAGCTCCTCGGACTCTCAAAATAGCCAAGACTCTGGCGATGGCTCCGAATCCACCGCGACCAACACCGACGACAACGTTGCCGAGGACAGCTCCACCGTCCCCATCGACGAGGTGGAAAACCCCGACCTCAACCGCGCCCGCGGTGTTTATCTCAGCAGCATTCCCGACTACGCCGGCAATCCCTACGTTGCCCTTCGCGCCGACAGCACGCACCCGCTCGGCACGCCGTCGTTCACGCTTGACGAGTATGAGCGTGCCACCGAAGAAGGCTGCTTTAAGAAATTCTCCAAGCTCGACAGCCTGGACCGCACTCGCAAGGCGCTCGCCTGCGTAGGCCCCGAGTCGCTCGGACAGGGCAAGCGCGGCGACATCTCGCGTATCCACCCCGCCGGATGGCATCAGCAGCGCTACGACTTTATTCCAGGCCAGAGCCTCTACAACCGCTGTCACCTCATCGCCTGGTCGCTCTGCGGTGAAAACGCCAATCGCAAGAATCTCCTCACCGGCACGCGCTATCTCAACGAGACGGGCATGCTGCCGTTTGAAGAGCAGGTCCTCGACTACATCCGCGACACGGGCAACCATGTGCTCTACCGCGTCACGCCCATGTACAACGAAGAGGAACTCGTCTGTCGTGGCGTTCGTCTGGAAGCACAATCAATCGAGGACCACGGCAAGACCCTCTGCTTCCACGTGTACTGCTACAACCTGCAGCCGCACGTGCAAATCGACTACGCCACCGGCCGCAACCAGGCATCCGGAGACTAGTGCCGACTGCGCTGCCCGTAACCCAAAAAATGATCCGCAATCCTTCCGTCGCATACGGATCAAATAAGGCCGCCCCGGATTGCCCAGAGCGGCCCTTGCATCAGAATGTATGTTGCAGGCAAAACCACACGCTACTTGGCGCGGCCCTCCTCATAGCGCTCGACCAGCTTGGCCTGAACGTCATAGGGTACCTGCTCATAGCCCGCCGGCTTCATGGTAAAGTCGCCCGTGCCGCGCGTGATAGAGCGCAGACGCGTCGAGTAATCCGTCAGCTCGGCGAGAGGCGCCTGGGCAATGACCACGGTGTCGCCGCGCTCATCGGTCTCCATGCCCGTCACGCGACCGCGCGAGGCCGAGATGTCGCCCATCACGGCGCCGGCGTAGCTCTCGGGGATAGTCACCGTGATTTCCTCGATGGGCTCCAGCACCACCGGATCGGCATCGGCGCATGCCTTGCGCAGGCCGATGCGAGCCGCCGCGCGGAACGCCATCTCGTTGGAGTCGACGCTGTGATACGAACCGTCGTACACAGCCACGCGAATGCCCGTAAGCGGGTAGCCGGCAATGATGCCGTCCTTCATAGTCTCCTGGACACCCTTGTCCACGGCGGGGATCAGCGAGCGCGGAATGCGACCGCCCACGACCTCGTCTACAAACTCATAACCGTCGCTCGTGCCGTCGGGCCCAATGAGCGGCTCAACGCGCAGCCAGCAGTCGCCATACTGACCGGCACCGCCTGTCTGCTTCTTGTGGCGGCCCTGGGCACTTGCCGTGCGGCGAATGGTCTCACGATACGGAATACGGATCGGCACGCTCTTGGCCACGACCTTGGTGCGATCCTCCAAACGGTTGAGCAGCACCGAAACCTGCGCCTCGCCCACCGCCGAGATGATGGTCTGCCCGGTCTCCTCGTCGCGGTCGATGCTCATGGTCGGATCGGCCTTGCAGGCCTTCTCGATAAACGTGTAGAGCTTCTCCTCGTCGCCACGATTCTCGGCCTCAATGGCGATGCGGTACTGCGAGTTGGGGAACTTAAACGCCGCCGCCTCGACCTTGCCGGTAATCGAGAGCGTATCGCCCGTCTCGGCCGCCAGCTTGGGCGCCACGATAATGTCGCCGGCATAGGCGTGACCGACCTCGGTCATGTCGCGGCCGCACATCACATACAGGTGAGCCAGACGGTCGCTCTTGCGCGTGCGGGCATTGATCAGCTCAAGGCCCGGCTCAAGCGTACCCGTCAGTACCTTGATAAAGCTGATGCGGCCCTGCTGTGGGTCGGCCAGCGTCTTAAACACAAATGCCACCGGACGGTCATCGTCACTCGAGATCTTGAGCGAGTCGCCGTCGATGAGCGGCATCTCGCCGTAGTCAGTCGGCGCCGGGAAGTACGTGGCAATGTCGTCCATCAGCGAGTTGACGCCCTGCTCCTTAATGCAATCGCCCGCAAAGACCGGCACAAAGATGCGCTCGGCGATCGCTTTCGACAGCAGGCCTTCGAGCTCCTCCTGCGTCAGCGTCTCCTCGCCTTCCAGGTACTTCATCATCAGCTCATCGTCAGCCTCGGCCACCAGCTCGCACAGATGGTCATGGGCTTCCTCGGCCTGGGCACGATACTCCTCGGGGATCTCCGACTCAACGGCCTCGGTACCGTTGCAGTGACGCGCCTTCATACGCACCAGGTCGATGATGCCGTCAAAGTCCTCGCCCTCGCCCCAGGGGAGGGTCACGGCGCCCAAGCGCGTACCAAAGCGCTCCTGCAGCAGGTCCATCGTGGTCGCAAAGCTGGCCTCGGGGCGCGACAGGCGGTTTACGAACACCGCACGCGCCAGACGCAGGTCCTCGGCGGCATACCAGAGCTTAACCGTCGTAGGCTGCGGGCCGGCCTCGGCGTCGACCACAAACAGAGCCGTCTCGCAGACGCTCATCGCGGCAAAGGCGTCGCCGATAAAATCGGGGTAGCACGGGGCATCGAGCACATTGATGCGCGCGCCCTTCCAGTCGATCGGCGCAATGGTCGTCGAGATGGAAAATGCACGCTTAACCTCTTCGGGGTCATAGTCGAGCGTGGGCTTGGTGCCGTCGTGGCCGCCCAGGCGGGCGGTCTTGCCGGAAAGGTGGAGCATGGCCTCGGCGAGTGAAGTCTTGCCCACCCCGCCTTGGCCTACGAGCACCACGTTCCTTACGTTACCGGTCTTGGGAGCACCCATGATGACCTCCTTGCAGGGCCGCGCGCAATGCGCGACGCCAACGGGGAGAGTTCGCGGTCGGTGCCATCCCGGGAGCAGCATGGTCGGCAGCCGAGCCGACTCACCCTCCAAATGTCCTATGCCACCACCCTACCCTCACGGGCGACCGTCCATGCACACCTTTCGGCACACGTATGAATACAGGCGGCGAGAGGAAGAGACAAGCTTGTGAGGCAATTATTGAACCCCGTCGATGTAAACAAAAAGCCGCCACAGACCGTAAGACCTGGGGCGGCTTCGCCTCAATTAATAGTTGAGTAAATACCTGAGCCTATCCCTCGATACGGCTCAAGAACTCACGCGTGCGCCGCTCGCGCGGATGGTCGATGACCTGCTCGGCAGGACCCTCCTCGACAATACGACCGCCGTCCATAAAGACCACGCGGTCGGCAACATCGCGCGCAAACTGCATCGCATGGGTCACGATCACCATCGTCATATTCTGCGCGGCAAGGTCCTTAATGACACGTAGCACCTCGGCCGTTAGCTCGGGATCGAGCGCCGAGGTCGGCTCGTCAAAGAACAAGATCTCCGGGTCGAGCGCCAGTGCGCGGGCGATACTCACACGCTGTTGCTGACCGCCCGAAAGCTCACACGGAACCTTATTCTCGTTGCCCATAAGCCCCATCTGAGCAATCAATTCATACGCACGAGCTTCCGCCTGCTCGCGCGGGCGCTTAAGCACGCGGATCGGCGCGTCGATGATGTTTTTCATCACGGTATAGTGCGGGAACAGATTGTAGTTCTGGAACACCAGGCCAAACCGCGAGCGCGCCTGTTTGGGCACGTCGCCTTTCGCATAGACCGCACCCGGCCCCGCGTCCGTCGCAACGGCAAGGTCGCCAAACGAAAGCGAGCCACCGTCGAGTGTCTCGAGCAGCGTAGCGCAGCGCAGCAGCGTGGACTTACCGCCACCCGAAGGCCCGATAATCGCCACGACCTCACCGCGCTTGACTTCGAGTGAGATATCCTTGAGCACCTCATTGCCGCCAAACGCCTTACGCGCGCTTTCGATTTTCATCACTGAGTTAGTCATGATAATAGTCCAGCTTCTTTTCGGCAGCGCCCAGCAGCATCTCGACCACAAAGTTAAAGACCCAGTAGATCAACGCCGCAATCGCAAACGGCACCATGCTCACCTGCGAGGCGACCAGCGCCTTGGCGGTCGAGAACATCTCACCCACGCCGATGGCGAACGCCAGCGACGTGTCCTTGACCAGTGTGATGATCTCGTTGCCCATCGCCGGCAGAATACGCTTGGCGACCTGCGGCATCACGATATACAGAAACGTCTGCAGACGCGAGTAGCCCAGCACCTCGGCGGCCTCATATTGACCGCGCGGAATCGACTGCAGGCCCGAGCGATAGATCTCGGCAAAGTAGCCGGCGTAGTTGATGATGAATGCCACGACGCACGCCGTCCATTTGGAATCGGGCGTGAGCGAGATGCCAAACACGTAGTACGGGGCAAAGTAGATGGCAAACATCTGCAGCATGAGCGGCGTACCGCGCATGACCGAGATATAGATGCGCGCAATCCAGCGGAGCGGCGCAATTTTACTCATGCGCATAAACGCCACGGGGATTCCCAGCGGAATCGACCCCAGCAGCGTCAGCACAAACAACTGCAAACTGACCAAGAATCCCTGGCCAAGCATCTGCATCATGACCTGAATAGACAACCTACCCTCTCTTTCACAGCAACAAAACAGCGGATTTTACTCTCAAATAGGCACAGTGCCCAAGATTGCGAGCGACAAGCCCGACGAAGCGTACTTTGGTACGCGAGGAGGGTTGGAGCCGCAAGGTTGGGTGCTGTGCCTATTTGAGAACCCAGTTGTCGAAGGATAGACCGTAATCTGCATACTTGTCGCACAGGTCCTTGACCGTACCGTCCTCGTAGAGTGCCTTGAGCGACTCGGTTACAGCATCGGCCGACTTGGTGTCGTCCTTCTTAAAGCCGACGGCGTAGTGCTCGCTGGACAGCGGCTTGTCGAGCTGCGTATAGGCATCGGGCTTGGCGGCAAGCTGATACTGGGCAATCGAAAGGTCGCAAGCCACGGCATCGACTGCACCACTCTCGAGCTGCATAAACGCCGTGTTGTACTCACCGATGGTATCGAGCGTGGCAAACGTCGCGGCCAGATCCTTCTGGTCGCCCTCGAGCACGTCCTGTGCGGCGGAATCAGTCTGGGTAATCACGGTCTTGCCGGCAAGATCGTCCCAGCTCTTGATACCCGCGTCCTTCTTGACCACGAGCACCTGCTCATTGAGCATGTACGGCTCGGAGAACGTGTAGTCGTCCTCGCGACCCTCCATGGTAAAGCCGTTCCAGATGCAGTTGATGGCGCCGGAGTTGAGCAGCGTGTCCTTGGCATCCCAATCGATGGCCTCGTAATCGACATCCCAGCCCTGCTTATCGGCAACGGCCTTGGCCAGATCGAGATCAAAGCCGGTGTACTCGCCATCGTCGCCCACAAAGCCGTACGGAGGATAGGACTTATCAAAGCCCACCACGAGCTTCTTGGACTCCGCGGCGCCCTTCACATCCTTGGCTGCAGCAGAACCGGCAGCGGAACCCTTACCGGCACCACCACCGCAGCCTACCAGGCCAAGACCTAGAACCGTAGCGAGCGAACCGGCTAGACCAACAAACTGACGACGAGACATATCGGTATTCATGGTATCCCCCTTGATAGCACTTTAGTTAGGTAAAGTGAGTCATGTAACGCTCAGAATCATACACTCTACCTTGATAAAGTACAAGGGAGGGGTTGCCCGGCACGGGCGGGGAGCGGCGCGTAATTAAGTTTCCTGCTCTACAGTCCTGCGCAAGACGGAAAGCACATTAAGTGCTTTCCTTTGCGTGCGGAACTCGCGATAAACTTAATTACGCGCCGCTCCCCGCCCGTGCCGGGCAAACGTCGTTGAACTCATCGGTGACATGAAATAACTGCTTGCATATCGTCCTTTAGCTTGGTTCGGTACAATGATTTCAGCTTTCAATTTATAAATTAGTGGGGTTAATTCATGGCAGAATCTCGTGCTGAGCGTAAGGCTCGGCGGGCTTTGATCCAGGCGGCTGAGGGGTCTGAGGAGACGAAATCTTCTAAGAAATCTAAGTTGTCTAAGGATGCAAAGGTTAAATCTAACAAGAGTAAGGCGAAGAGCAAGCGTTCTGGCGCTCGTCAGGGCGGGGGCAAAAAACCTGTGGCTCGCACTGAGCGCTCGTATAAGGATTCGGCCAAGCCTGCTCGTAAAGCTGTGGATCCCAAGTCGCCTTGTTCCATCATGAAGGCTTGTGGTGGGTGTACGGCGCTTAATCGTCCGTATAAAAAGCAGTTGGCCGCCAAGCAGGCTGCCATGGAGGAACTGTTTGCGTCGCTTTGTGAGCGCGAGGGTATCGTCGTCGACCCCATTCGCGGTATGGGTGTTACCTTGGGCGACCCGGGTAAATATCCTGCGCCGCGTGGCTTTCGTCATAAGGCTGCCACTCCGTTTGCTCCTGGTAAGGAGGATGCTGTCCGCTGCGGCTTCTTTGAGCGCGGCACGCACAAGATCGTTGCCGTACCCGAGTGTCCTGTCGAGGCGCCGGGCGCTCGTCAGATTCTCAACGGCATCGCTCGCGAGGCCGAACGTCTGCACATTCCCGCCTTTAACGAAGACAAGCATCTGGGGCTGCTTCGCTATGCCGTCGTTCGCTGCGGCTGGCGCACCGACCAGATTATGGTCACCCTCGTGACCGCTCAGCGCGACTTGCCGCATGCGCAGGAGTTCTTTGAGGCCGTCGCCGCACTCGATCCGCATATTGTCACCGTCGCCCAAAACATCAACGGACGCCCCGGTAACGCCATCTTGGGCGAGGAGACTCGTATCGTCTATGGCGCCGAGTGCATGCGCGACCAGCTGCTCGGTTGCGAATTCGATATCTCCCCTACCGCGTTCTATCAGACCAATCCGCAGCAGACCGAGCTGCTCTATCAGCTCGCGATTGACGGCATGGACCCGCAGCAGGGCGACATTCTTATGGACGCTTACTGCGGCAGCGGCACCATCGGTCTGTGCGCCGCGAAGGATGCCCAGGACAGAGGCGTCGGCATTATGCTGCTCGGCGTGGAGCGCAACCCGGCGGGCGTTGCCGACGCACGCCGCAATGCCGAGCTCAACGGCCTCACCCGCAGCGCCTGGTTTATGGCCGACGATGCGACCGATTACATCCTGGATGCCGCCGACAACAACGAACGCGTCGACGTTCTTTCCATCGACCCGCCGCGCTCCGGCTCCACGCCCGAGTTCCTCGAAGCTGCCTGCGCACTTAAGCCGCGCCGCATCACCTATATCAGCTGCAACCCCGTGACTCAAGAGCGCGACCTGCATCAGCTCCTCGACGGAGGCTATCGCCTGCTCAAGATCACGCCCGTCGACATGTTCCCTCACACCGACCACACCGAAACCGTAGCGGTCCTCGAACGCCGCTAACCAACCTCAGTAGATTTTTGGGACAAGAAAGGGGGCGACCCGTCTGGGCCGCCCCCTTCGCTTGGTTTATAAATTCCGCTACATCCCCTTGCGCAGGTCGCACACGCCGGCTGCCGCCATCTCGCGCAGCAGCGTCTCGCGATCGCGCGTCACGATCAGATCCAACGGGAAGTGAATCTCGTCGAGCATCTTGCGAGCGTAATCGAGCCTACCAATTGCCATGCCAATGTGCGCATCGGTCGAAACGCCAATGCCCACGCCCAGCTCAGCGCAGCGCTCGGCGATCTTGCGGCATACGGCCCAATGCTCAGTGTCGACACCGTGTTCAAGACTATGGTTGTTGATCTCGATAATCTTGTGCTTGGCCTTAGCTGCCAACAGCACCTCGTCGATATCGAACGGCACGCCCGAGCGACCCGCGTGGCCCAGCATGAACACCTTGGGGTGTTCCAAGGCATTGATATACATCTCGGTCGTCTGGGCCAGCGTCGCGCCCTCAGCAATCTGCGGATTATGCACGCTTGCAACCAAATAATCCAAATTACGCGTAACCAAATCGAACAGTGAATGCTGACGGCTGTACGAATCGCCGGCGATATCGAGTGTGACAGGAGTGTCCTCGCCAAACAGGCTTCCGTCCAGCGAAACGATATCGGCCTCGGCACCACGCAGCACCAGCACGCCGCTCCAAATGCGCGGCCAGATATCCTGGTTGATAAAGAACTGATAACTGCGCAGGTCATTGGGGCAAGCCGTAACCATAGAGCTCAGATGGTCGGCAGATCCGAGCACCTGCAGGCCACGCTCTGCCGCCCAGTACACATTCTCCTCAATGGTCGAATATGCATGCGCAGAGAACATCGTATGGGTATGAATGTCACAAGAAAGCAGGTAGGGCATCAGGTCTCCTTATCTGGCACGGCCGTCGCTTATATTCATTGTACGCATAGCCTTCGATAGTCGTAAAACCACTCCATCCCAAAGACACAACGTCCATGACAACGGGGTCCGGCTTAACACCAAACCCCGTTTCACGTAAAACATTGTAGGCAGAGCGCTTTACTTTTAACGATACTCGTCCGCCAACTGTTTCCAAGCGGGTAGCGAATTGACAATCGTTTCGTAACTCACGCAATAGCCCAGGCGGAACCAACCCGGCATACCAAAGCTGTCCGAGGGAACCGCAAGCAACTCATACTTCTTTGCGCGCTCGCAAAACGCATTCGCATCGGGCTCCAACGCTTTCACCCATAGGTAGAACGCGCCATCCGGCTCAACATAGGTGTAGCCATACTCCGCTAGTGCGTCGGTAAGCGCGGTGCGGTTGCGTGCATAGGCCTCAACGTCACTCGGCTCATCGATGCAGTCGATAATTACGCGCTGGAAGAGTGCCGGTGAGCATACAAAACCCAGCGTACGGGCAGCACCCGCAACAGCCGGCATCAGACGGGCAGCCTGCGGATTGGTGTTGGGAACCAAGATCCATCCGACGCGCTCGCCCGGTAGCGAAAGCGACTTGGAATACGAGTAGCACACCACGGTGTTCTCGTAGATCGAAGGCACCCAAGGCACCTCGGCACCGTACACGATCTCGCGGTACGGCTCATCAGAGATGAGCATTATCGGATTCTCGGGATCGCGCTGAGCGTTGGCCTCGCGCAGAACATTGGCCAGTCGCGTCAGCGTGTCGCGTGTATATACGGCACCGGTCGGATTGTTGGGTGAGTCGATAATGACGGCAGCGGTCTTATCGGTAATCGCCTTGAGCACGTTATCCACGCTCAGCTGGAACGTATCTTCATCGGCGAGCGCCTCGACACACATACAGCCGGCCTTCTCAATCCACACGCGATACTCCGGGAAGTACGGGGCGATAACAATGACCTCGTCACCCGGGTTCGTAACGGCATTGAGCGTGCAGGTGAGCGAAGCCGCCGCACCCACCGTCATAAAGACGTCCTTGCCTTCATAGCTCGTGCCAAAGCGACGGTTGAGCGAGTCGGCGACGGCGGTACGGCACTGCGGCAGGCCCGGAGCGGGCGTATAACCGTGCAGCTGGTCACTCGGCAGTTCAAGCGCCTTTTTGATGGACTCCGCGACGGCAGCGGGAGCAGGAACGCTCGGGTTGCCCAGCGAGAAATCGAACACGTTTTCCGCGCCGATTTGCGCCTTGCGCTCAAGGCCATAGCTAAAAATCTCACGGATGATGGAGCTCTCCGCACCGCGAGCATACATGGTTTCGTTGATCATCTGTTCCCCTTTCGCATAGGCGCTATTGTACGCTTTAGTCGAGCAAAGCGCCGCAGCAATGTTGATTGGGGACAGACTTAAATGCGTGAAAACGCTCATTTAAGTCTGTCCCCAATCAACATATCGCTCAAAAGAAAAGCCTCCACAGGTTTCCCCGCGGAGGCTTTCGCTACAAGAACTATTTGTCGGCGTCGGTGTTGCCGTCAGCGTTGGCAGCATTGCCATCACCGGCATCATCGGATGCGGCTTCGGCATCCTCCTGCATGGCCGCCTGCGCAAAGGCCGCGGCATCAGCCGCCAGCTCCTCCTCGCTCATACGAGGCGCGCGCTTCTTGGTCGGCATGCCGGCCGCCTTGGCATTGCGCTCCTCCTTGGCCGCCAGGATATCGCCCTCGCACTCAAGGTGGGCATTCCACTCGTTGTCGAGCAGGGCGTTCACGGCGTCGCCTTCGACGGTCTCGCGCTCAAGCAGCACCTTCGCCATCAGATCGAGCTGATCGCGGCGGGCATCCAAAATCTCGACCGCACGGCGATGGGCTTCGCGCATGATGCGCTGAACCTCGATATCGATGCGGCGCGCCGTCTCCTCGGAGTAATCCTGGTGATCGGCATAGTCGCGGCCCAGGAACACCTGATGCTGCGCCTCGCCAAAGACCTGCGTGCCCAGCTCCTCGCTCATGCCCAGGCGCGTGACCATCTCGCGCGCCATCTTGGTCGCGCGTTCCAGGTCGTTGCTCGCGCCCGACGTGATGTCATCGCACATGAGCTCCTCGGCAACGCGACCGCCCAAGAACACGGCGAGCTCGTCGAGCATCTCGTTCTTGGTCTTGAGGAAGTGATCCTCCTGCGGAAGCTGCAGTGTGTAGCCCAGGGCCTGACCGCGGCTGACAATCGAGATCTTGTGGACCGGATCGGAGTGCTCCAGGATGTGACCCACCAGGGCGTGGCCGCTCTCATGGTAGGCAATCGTGCTGCGCTCGGCTTCGGTCATCACGCGACCCTTGCGTTGCGGTCCGGCAATCACGCGCTCCATCGACTCCTCGACCTCGTCCATCGAGATCACAGAACGATGACGGCGAGCGGCCAGCAGCGCAGACTCGTTGAGCAGGTTTGCCAAATCGGCACCAGTAAAGCCAACGGTCATCTGGGCGAGCTTCTCAAACTTAACGTCCTCGTCCATCGGCTTGTTCTCGGCATGCACGCGCAAGATCTGCTCGCGGCCCTTCACATCCGGACGGTCAACCGTGACTTGGCGGTCAAAACGACCGGGGCGCAGCAATGCCGGGTCCAGAATGTCAGGACGGTTGGTCGCAGCGATCAGGATGACCGACTCGCTCTCCTCAAAGCCGTCCATCTCGACCAGCAGCTGGTTGAGCGTCTGCTCGCGCTCGTCGTGGCCGCCGCCCAAACCGGCTCCGCGCTGACGTCCCACGGCATCGATCTCGTCAATAAAGATGATCGACGGAGCCTGAGACTTGGCCTCCTTAAAAAGGTCGCGCACGCGGCTGGCGCCAACGCCCACGAACATCTCGACAAAGTCAGAACCCGAGATGCTAAAGAACGGCACGCCCGCCTCGCCGGCAACGGCCTTGGCCAGCAGCGTCTTACCGGTACCCGGAGGGCCCACCAGCAAAACGCCACGCGGAATCTTGGCACCCAGTTTGCGATAGCGGTCCGGATCGCTCAGGAAGTCGCGAATCTCCTCGAGCTCCTCGACGGCCTCGTCCACGCCGGCAACGTCCTCGAACTTGACCTTGGGACGCGTTGCCTCGTTGGTCTTGGCGTTGGTCTTGCCAAACTGCATGTTCCTGTTGTTGGCGCCCATCATCTGGCGCATAAAGTAGAACATGATGGCGATCAAGGCAATCGTCGGAAGCACACTCATCGCCAAGTCGCCCCAAAAATCGGGATCGTTGGTGTTGACGATGTACTTGGTATCGGGGTGCTCCGCCATAAGCTCGGCAAGCGAATCGGAGCCGACATAGGTCGAGGAGAAGCTCTTGAGCTCGCTCGTGTCGCCCTTGTCCTTTTTTGTCTTCCAGTAATGACCCGCCACGCTTCCGTCTTGAACCGTATAGGTCAAATCTTCGACGCGATCCTGCTTAATGGCGTTGACCATCTCGCTCGTCGCGAGCTTTACGGTATTGCTGGAATTGGCAAAGCCGGAGCCCATGTTAAAGAAGGCGTAGCCCAGAAGCGCGCAAGCCAAAATAAAATACAGCCAGCCCGTACGCGTGGGCTTCTTGCCTCCGGGCATCCCCGGGATCTTAGGCTCCCGGGGAGTCTGGGAATTGTTATCGTTACGGTCGTCGGGCATCTTACGAATAAACCTCCGGTTTCAAAATGCCCAGATACGGAAGGTTACGATAGCGCTCGGCATAGTCGAGGCCGTAGCCCACCACGAAGGCATCGGGGCAATGGGTTCCAACATACTTGGGCGTGATGGCTGAGGTGCGGTCCTCAACGTCCTTCCACAGGAAGGCGGCGACCTCCAGAGAAGCGGGCTTGCGGCTCTCGAGGTTCTTCATCAGGTACTTGAGCGTCAGGCCCGAGTCCAGAATGTCCTCGACGATCAGCACGTCGCGACCGCGGATGTCGATATCCAGGTCCTTAATGATACGCACGATGCCCGAGGACTTCACACCGTCGCCATAGCTCGAAACAGCCATGAAATCGATGTTGGTCGGCAGCTCGATCTTGCGCATCAGGTCGCCCATAAAGACCACGGCGCCGCGCAGGACCGCAATCAGTACCAGATCCTTACCCGCGTAGTCGCGCGTAATCTGCTCGCCTAGGCGAGAGACGATACCGTCGATATCCTCCTGCGTAAACAGAACCTTCTCGATATCCGGATGTTGAGAAGCCATGACAACCCTTTCTTGTGCTTATCGCCCACACACCGCCGTATGGACGCGAACTACACATTCTAGCAGCGCACGGGGTATATTTTCCAGCCCGCGCACCATCAGTGCGGGAATACCGTCAACGTCGCACAGAATAGCTGGCGTGGGACGCTATTCCGCATCGACTACGCGGAGCAGATATGCCACGCGCGTTGCAGCCGTGCACTTAAAACGCTCGTCCGCGCGAACTCCGGCGACCCACACCACAGCACCCCCCGGCGCCGTCCTCACCATGGGTACGCCGGCGCGCTCGGAAACGGGAATGCGGGCCTCTCCTAGCAAGTCGGATACTTTCTTGCTTCGCCCACTCATCCCCAACGGGCACATCACGTCTCCCGGCACAGGGCTATCCACCCACAGGCGCGCCAATCGCGCCTCGGCGGGAATCTCCCCGCGCGAGCCGGCTAGCATCCGCTCGCTATCGCGGTCGGCGAACCCCAGGGCCGCCGCATCCACCAAGGCCGCAACCTCTCCGGCAGCAGCAAGCTCGCGGGCACGGTGCACGATATCGCGCCCCGGTTCCACAGCCATCGGCTCTGCTGTCAGCATACGCCCCGCCCCCAGCGGCAGACGACCGGGAACGGAGATCCAGTCGGCCACTAAGCCCTCGCGCGCCGCCGGGGCCTTGAACGCCAGCATGCCAAACTCCACACGGGCATCAATTCCCGCAGGAAGCGTTACCGAGCCCGAGCCCGCAGCGACACAGGAGAGCACGCGCTCCACGTGCCGCATCTCCGGTCGCGCGTCGGGATCGATGCGCTTAATCGCCAACCGCACGATACGCCGTGCAATCACAACCTCAGCGGCGGCAAGACGGCGCGCATCGAGCACCAGTGCGCCCGCCGCTTCCTTGCGCAGGCAGCTTCGAAACGACTGTGCCGAAAGCTGGGAAAGAAAGGCATCCTCATCGCCTAAGATCTCGCAGGCGGCGCCAATCGTCTTACAGACGTTCGTGTTGCGCTGCGCCACCACCGGCATCACCCGATGGCGCACATAGTTACGCAGGTACGAAACGTCCTCGTTGCTTTCATCTTCCCGCCATGGCTGACCGTGCACCTGCAGATAGCTCACGAGCTCATCATGCGTGAGGTCGAGCAAGGGGCGCACCACAATGTTCCGACGGCGTGGAATGCTTGATAGACCCGCGGGACCCGACCCTTTAATGGCATTCATCAAAAATGTTTCCGCGCGGTCCGACGAGGTATGCGCGGTACAGATACGAGCCGCCGTCCGCGGTGCGCCCGATTCGGCACAAAGTTCGCGAACATATCTCCGTGCCGCGGCATAGCGCACCTCGCGGGCCGCGGCCTCGATATTGCCCGATTCGTCATCAAAATAGGCATGCTCAACGCACAGCGGCATGCCGTATTGCACGCACAAATCACGTACAAAGGCCTCGTCGCCATCGGATGCCTCCCCGCGCAGATGATGGTTCACATGCAGCACGTGCAAACGCTCGCGTGCAATGGAAGCGATGCCGCGCCCGTCCTGGATATCCAGCTTTGATGTGCAAGCCATAAGGAGCAGCGCCGTCGAGTCCGCACCGCCTGATACCATGAGCACTACGGGGGCAGCGGTCTGCCGCGTTGCCAGAACGTTCTTATCCGTCCTCGGCGCGGCATGATGTCCATAGTGCTGAGATACCGTTGGCATTCGCTTCCTCCTCTATTCGTCCGCACCCATTGTATCCTTTGGAATCTTATGTCTCGCCTGCACCTTCATATCCTCGGCAGCGGCTCAAAAGGCAACTGCGCACTCGTCGAGGGGCCTCAGGGGCTCATCATGATCGATAACGGCCTGTCCCGCCGCGAGACACTTAAACGCATGGCGGAGCTTGGCCTCTCGGCAGACGACGTCGCCGCTCTTGTAATCACTCATGAGCATGGAGACCATATCAAGGGGCTCGATGTATGGTGCAAGCACTGGCATGGTCCCCTCTTTGCCAGTAGGGACACCCTTTCATGCAAAGAAAACCTCGCGCACCTGCCCGTGGAGGAATTTGACCCCGGCGACACACTCCCCATTGCCGGCATCCAGGTACAAACCTACTCAACATCGCACGATGTCATCAATCCTGTCGGCTATCGATTCAATGCTCTCGATGATTCCATTGGGTTTGCCACCGACACCGGAGAGTTGTCGAGCAAGGCCATAGGCATCCTCAAAGACTGTCGAGTTCTCGCGCTCGAAAGCAACCACGATGTAACTATGTTGCGCGAAGGACCGTACCCACGCTTTCTTCAGGAGCGCATCCTGTCCACAAAGGGGCATCTCTCCAACAACCAAGCCGCCGAAGCCGCGCGAGAACTTGTTACCGATCGCACAGAACAGCTCATCGCCATGCACATCAGCCAGGACAATAATCGTCCAAGCCTTACCGTCAAAAGCTATGCCAAAGCTCTAGCCGCAACCCTGGATGACGAGGTCGGCAGCTCCGCCACCCTTCTCCATGGATCGCGAAAACTCTCGATACGCCCCGCCAGCCAGCACCGGCCAGCAACCATTCAATAGACTGTCCTAGACAACAAAAGGGGCCGGGAATCGCTTCCCAGCCCCTTTTGCTGTCTTTAAATAGCGCAGAACACCAACGAAGTTAGTCGATAGAGATCTTCGTGACGTTCTTCTTCTCGACGATCTTAGGAACCGTAACGGTGAGGATGCCGTCAGCATACTTAGCAGAGAGACCCTCGCTCGAAGCGTCCTTCAGATATACGCCACGCGTCGCGCTGTACGAGCTAAACTCCTTCTGCAGGTAGTTCTTGCCCTCGTTCTCCTCGTCCTCCACAACGTTCACGCTAATGGACAGACGGCCTTCATTAAGCTCAACATCGATGTCATCCTTAGCGACACCCGTCAGATAGGCCTTGACCTCATAGCCGTCGCCCTTATCCTCAACGTCAACGGGGAACGCCTTGGAAGCAATCGAGTTGTTTGCAAGGTCGGTCATATCATCAAACAGATCGAACAGCGAGCTAGCAGAAGGACGAACGCCAAAAACCGAACGATAAGGAACCATGCTTGCCATGTTTACCACTCCTTGAAAGGACTGCCGAGCCATCTTCTAGGTGACTGGGACTTCTTTTGACGCTCTTATATATGCCCAACCGCTTCTTATATATACATCGACTATAAAGTTTTTTAAGTCTCTTACTATAAGCATATCTAAGTGTTCATGACTAAGGTTTTAGATAGATTAAGGTTCTTTGAACCGTGCCTTAAATAGCGAGTATGTCCCTGGCAAATTCGGGCACGGGGCTTACAATGAGCGCGTAAGCGTTGTTGATAACGAGCTAAAGGGCACCATGGACGATCAAAGACAGGACAACAGGTTTATGCCGACGCAGGGCGAAGAGTCCACCCAGCAGCCGGCACGGTTCCATCGCCCACATATCTCGCAAGAGCCAATCAATGATCCCGAACCCGAGTATGTAACGAGAAATCGATATCAAACACTCGAGGACGCACAAACGGGGCGCAAAAATATGGGCGTGGCCTCGGGAGACCCTGTATATCTGAAAGATGCGCCGCTCTCTAAAAACAGTGCAGATAAGGATGAGCCGATGAGAGAATCCGTCACTCATCAACAACGAGGGCCTCGGCCCAAGCAAACCTTGACGCATTCGGCTCGCTATCTCGAAACGCCAAAAAAAGGAAAGTCGATCTTCGTTTCGTCAAGCAAACGACGCAAGCAGCATCGACTGACAATTCTGCTTTTGATTATTACGGTCATAGCAATTGCTGTTGTAATTCGATTCATAGTCTTTAAATAAAAGCACAGCTTCAAAAAGGCAACTAAAGCGACTCGTGTAACTGTGTCATTTGCGACCAAAAAACGCAAAAAAGGGGGAGGCCGCGAGGCCTCCCCCTTCTCAGTCCAAGCGTACGGCTCGGTGCCGTCCACCGGTCAGCGGCGCCCTGGCCTCCCACGGGCTGACCCCGCAGTACTCTCGGCGCGATGGGGCTTAGCTTCCGGGTTCGGAACGGGACCGGGCGTGCCCCCCATGCTCTGGCCGCTGACCGGTGGGCGGCGCCCACCGTTACGGTGTCCTGGGTCGTCCGGCGTGCCCTGAGGGCCGCATGGCGCATAGGAAAGATGACTCGGGGGCATCCTCGTGCCCGGACCGCGCTTCAGAGCGCATGTCCCGCGGGCCGCGAGGTGCGGTTCCGGAAGAGCTCGGGCGATTAGTGCGGCTCGGCTGAGGCTGTCGCCAGCCTTGCACCTGCCGTCTATCGACCAGGTAGTCTACCTGGGCCCTTACCGGAAGGAGAACTAATCCCTGGAACGGCTTCCCGCTTAGATGCCTTCAGCGGTTATCCGCGCCGCACGCGGCTACCCGGCCGTGCCGTTGGTCGACAACCGGTTCACCGGAGGTGCGTCCACCCCGGTCCTCTCGTACTGGGGGCAGCCTCCATCGATTCTCCTGCGCCCACGGAGGATAGGGACCGAACTGTCTCACGACGTTCTGAACCCAGCTCGCGTACCGCTTTAAACGGCGAACAGCCGTACCCTTGGGACCTGCTCCAGCCCCAGGATGCGATGAGCCGACATCGAGGTGCCAAACCTTGCCGTCGATGTGGACTCTTGGGCAAGATCAGCCTGTTATCCCCGGAGTACCTTTTATCCGTTGAGCGACGGCCCACCCACTCGGGGCCGCCGGATCACTAGAGCCTGCTTTCGCACCTGCTCGGCTTGTGGGCCTCGCAGTCAAGCCCGCTTGTACTCTTGCATTCAAAAGGACGGTTGCCGACCGTCCCGAGCGGACCTTCGCGCGCCTCCGTTACCCTTTAGGAGGCGACCGCCCCAGTCAAACTGCCCGCCTGGCACGGTCCCCGAGCCGGTTGACGGCCTCGGGTTAGGACGCCGGTCGCGCGAGGGCAGTATTCCAAGGGCGGCTCCCCGGGGGCTGGCGCCTCCGGATCGATGCCTCCTGCCTATCCTCTACACGCGGGACCAGCGGCCAATGCCAAGCTGCAGTGAAGGTTCACGGGGTCTTTCCGTCCTTCCGCGGGTAAGTCGCATCTTCACGACCAGTGCAATTTCACCGGGTCCATGGTCGAGACAGCGCCCAAGTCGTTGCGCCTTTCGTGCAGGTCGGAACTTACCCGACAAGGAATTTCGCTACCTTAGGACCGTTATAGTTACGGCCGCCGTTTACCGGGGCTTGGCTTCGGGGCTTCGCGCGATGCGCTAACTCCTCCGCGTGACCTTCCGGCACCGGGCAGGCGTCAGACCCTATACGTCGCCTTGCGGCTTCTGCAGAGTCCTGTGTTTTTGGTAAACAGTCGCTTGGGCCTCTCCACTGCGGCCCGCCTCCGCTCCCCGGGCAAGCCGGTTCACGTACGCGCGGGCACCCCTTCTCCCGAAGTTACGGGGCCATTGTGCCGAGTTCCTTGACCATGGTTGACCCGATCGCCTCGGTATGTTCTACCCACCCACCTGTGTCGGTTTGCGGTACGGGCGCGCACGCGCCTGCCTAGGGGTTTTTCTAGGGACCTCGGGCTCACTCGCTTCGCTCAGTCGCTTCGTCCGGAGCCTCGCCCTTCTGCGGACCGGATTTCCCTGGTCCGCGGGCCGCGCTCCATCACGGGGACGTCCAGAACCCCGCCGAGCCACCCCCATCCGTCGCCCCGTCGGTCGTAGCGCCGCGTGCGCGGTGCAGGAATGTCTGCCTGCTGCGCGTCGGCTACGCCTCCCGGCCTCGCCTTAGCCCCCGACTGACCCTGGGAGGATTAGCCTTGCCCAGGAAACCTCGGGTTCACGGCGGACGAGTTACTCTCTCGTCTCTCGCTACTCATGCCAGCATTCTCACTCCCATGCGCTCCACCGCCGGTCGCCCGGCGGCTTCACCGCCCATGGGAAGCTCCCCTACCGATTCTATATAGATAAAATCCCGCCGCTTCGGTGTCCAGCTTAGCCCCGTGTATTGTCGGCGCATGTCCACTCGACCAGTGAGCTGTTACGCACTCTTTGAATGCATGGCTGCTTCTAAGCCAACATCCTGGTTGTCTGGGCGGACGCACATCCTTTGCCACTCGGCTGGAACTTGGGGACCTTAGCGGGCGGTCCGGGCTGTTTCCCTCTCGAGCACACAGCTTAGCCCACATGCTCTGACTGCCGCGCTCTGGGCCGCCGGCATTCGGAGTTCGGTTGGATTCGGTAGGCGGCGAAGCCCCCTCGTCCATCCGGTGCTCTACCTCCGGCGGTGAACGCGCGACGCTAGCCCTAAAGCTATTTCGGGGAGAACGAGATATCTCCGGGTTTGATTGGCCTTTCACCCCTATCCGCAGGTCATCGCCGCCGTTTTCAACCGACGTGCGTTCGGCCCTCCACGGGGTCTTACCCCCGCTTCAGCCTGCCCACGGATAGCTCACCCGGCTTCGCGTCCGCGGCGCGGGACTCAAGTCGCCCTGTTAAGGCTCGCTTTCGCTCCGGCTCCCTTTCGGTTAACCTCGCCCCGCGCCAGCGACTCGCTGGCTCATTCTACAAAAGGCACGCCGTCACACCACAAGGGTGCTCCGACTGCTCGTGGGCGCACGGTTTCAGGTACTGTTTCACTCCCCTCCCGGGGTGCTTTTCACCTTTCCCTCACGGTACTGGTGCGCTATCGGTCACAGGGTAGTACTCAGGCTTGGATGGTGGTCCACCCAGGTTCGGACCGGGTTTCACGTGCCCGGCCCTACTCAGGGACCGCGTCGCGCCGTCCGGTCTGGGTTCGCGTACGGGGCTGTCACCCGCTGCGGCCGGCCCTCCCATGCCGTTCCGCTCCCCAGCCGGACCTGCGCCCGGGGGCGGCAGCCCCCGGATGCGCGGCCCTGCAACCCCGTCGGCGGAACCCCTGCCGGGTATGCCCGCTCGACGGTTTGGCCATCGGTCCCCTTTCGCTCGCCGCTACTCGGGGAGTCTCGAGATTGATTTCCTCTCCTCCGGGTACTTAGATGTTTCAGTTCCCCGGGTTGTCCTCCCCCCGCCTATGTGTTCAGCGGGGGGATATGCACACTGCTGTGCATGGGTTCGCCCATTCGGAGACCCCCGGGTCGAAGGATGTGTGCTCCTCGCCGGGGATTATCGCAGCTTGCCGCGTCCTTCATCGGCTCCCTGTGCCAAGGCATCCGCCGTGCGCCCGTGGTATCTTGCGGGACCGCTCTCGGGCCCGCGGGATATCCACGTGTCGCTAAAGTTAATTAATCGATATCATGAATAGCGCTCGTATGTCGCAATTCGGGTATCTCATACCGCGGCACAGTGTCTCCACTGTGCTCGCGATCAGATGCTCCTCACTCATTAATAAGTGAATTCTTCTTGTTTGGATCGGATGAATGATTGCTATCATTCTGTCTTTAATCGCAGAAAAGAATCGAGTCTGGAAGAATTGGATCTTCCATCTCTCTCCTATCGCTATGCGGCTCTCAAGGTACGCGGGTGCGACCCCGGGGACCGGGTGCTGCGGGGAATCATCCGTGGCGGGACATCTACCGGACGGGCTCCTGCCCTCTATTCGAGTTAAAGTTTGTCTCTCTAGAAGATTTATCTCCCTAGAAAGGAGGTGATCCAGCCGCACCTTCCGGTACGGCTACCTTGTTACGACTTCACCCCCCTCACCCTCCACACCTTCGGCGCCTCCCCCCTCTCGGTTGGGCCGGCGACTTCGGGTGCAGACGACTCGGGTGGTGTGACGGGCGGTGTGTACAAGGCCCGGGAACGCATTCACCGCGGCATGCTGATCCGCGATTACTAGCAACTCCGACTTCATGGGGGCGGGTTGCAGCCCCCAATCCGAACTGGGGCCGGCTTTCCGGGATCCGCTCCCCCTCGCGGGGTGGCATCCCTCTGTACCGGCCATTGTAGCACGTGTGCAGCCCAGGGCATAAGGGGCATGATGACTTGACGTCGTCCCCGCCCTCCTCCGCCTTGACGGCGGCGGTCCCGCGTGGGTTCCCGGCATCACCCGATGGCAACACGCGGCGGGGGTTGCGCTCGTTGCGGGACTTAACCCAACATCTCACGACACGAGCTGACGAC
>UQTR01000003.1 GCA_900544065.1 uncultured Collinsella sp. | reverse complement strand
CGAGATGTCTTAGGGTCTCGTGGGCTCGGAGATGTGTATAAGAGACAGTGGTTGCACCGTGTGCTGCCGAAGGGGCTTTGCGCGATGACTAGGGCTGAATAGAAAATGAATGTGGGCTCTGTCGTTCGAATGAACGACAGAGCCCACGTTAATATTTCAGCCAACGTACGTCATGGCAATCCCCGGTAGGTCGCAGGGCGCTTCGCGGGCGGGCCGGGCTTTATCTGAACGACTTTGCGAAGCAACCGGAGTGAAGATAAAGCCCGGCCCGCCCGCGAAGCGCCACAAAGACCGCAGGGACGGGAGCAGCTATACTACTCTCAGTAGCTAAGGGTCGCGGATCCGCCGCGTCGCCGCTCTCAACAGGAGGTCTTTGTTTATGGCAGATCAAAAGCCGGTCGTCGGGATCATCATGGGTTCCAAGTCCGATCTGGGCGTTATGGAAGGCTGCACCGCCGAGCTCGAGGCGCTTGGTGTGCCCTATGAGCTCGTCATTGCGAGCGCACACCGCACGCCGGCGAAGGTCCACGAGTGGGCCTCGACTGCCGCCGATCGCGGTATCAAAGTGATTATCGCCGCCGCCGGCAAGGCCGCTCACCTGGGTGGTGTCGTGGCTGCCTTTACGCCGCTGCCGGTCATCGGCGTGCCTATGAAGACGAGTGACCTGGGCGGCATGGATTCGCTGCTGTCGATGGTGCAGATGCCTTCGGGCGTGCCCGTGGCCTGCGTTGCCATCAACGGCGCCAAGAACGCCGCCATCTACGCCACGCAGATTCTGGGCGCTTGCGACCCCGAGTACCGCAAGGTTATCGAGAAGATGAAGCAGGAGATGGCCGACGCCTAGGCGTTCCGCCGTTTCACCGCAGTATAAGGAGAGCCATGTCCGACTATCAGGGAAAACGATTCAAGGCTTCTCAGATTCCCGATCCGTCGAAGCCGGGTGCTGCCCATGCGGCACAGCAGGGTCGGACATCCTCTCCTCAGCAGCCGCGAGCGGCGCGTCCTGTGACGCCGGCGACGCACCGACGCCAGGACGCGCCGGCGGCGTATCGCCCCTCGTCATATGGCGCGGCAAAGAAGCAGGCCCGGACGACGAGGCAACCGAGCGGCGCGCCGTCCAGCTACACCGAGCCGCCGCGTAAGAAGCGCCGCTCCATTATTCCCATTCTGCTCATCATCATCGGTATTGGCCTGATCGTTGCTGCGGCCGCCATCTTTATCAACGCGCAGATTGGCTACAAGCAGGCGAGCGAGTCGTATCAAAAAATCGAAAAGCAATATGTGAGCGACAAGGACGCCAGTGGCGTGCCAATTGTCGACTTCAATGCGCTGGCCCAGACAAATCCCGAGGTTGTGGGTTGGATTTACGCGCCCGGCACCAACATCAACTACCCCGTGGTGCAGACCAACAACAACTCCAAGTACCTCAACACGCTGTTCGACGGTACGGCCAATGCCTCGGGAGCCATCTTCCTGGATAGCGACGACACCGCGCCGGGCATGGTGGATCAGCAGACCACGATTTACGGTCATCATATGAACGACGGTTCGATGTTCAACGTGATTTCGGACACCACTGATCAGGCAACGTTCGATAGCATCGAGTTCGTGTATTACATCACACGGGATGCTACGTATAAACTGCGACCACTGGCGACCAAAGTTGTCGAGGACACGTATGCCAAGGCGCGCACGACCAATTTTGAGGGCGACGACGGGCTCAAGAACTACCTGTCCGAGATGCTCGACGGTGCCTCTGCCGTGGCGAGCGATGCCATCGATCGTGCCGCTTCGGCAACCAAGGTCGTAACGCTTGTGACCTGTCGTTCGTTATCGCTGAGCAACACACGTGCCGTCATGGTGCTCACGCCGGTCGAGGAATAGATTATGGGCTACTCAATGACGGTGAAAGGAGAAATGATGCTTGAGAACGGCAAATCGATGCCTTCGGTTGATGCTTGGCTGCGCGAAGCCAAGGCCGATGCTTCGGCGGCTGATTGTGGGATGTACCTGACACACAACGGCGTGGTGCGTGCGACGCCCAAGGCCGAGGTGCGTGGGGTCGAGACAGATGGTGTGGCGCCTGGGCATAAGGTGGGCGGCATGGTGTTTGGCTTCGATGCCGAAAAGGTGCAGGCCGCTATCGAGGCAACGCGCGCGATGCCGGGTATCGGCTATGTGCGCGTGTGGCTGGCGAGTGGCGAGCTTACCGTGGGCGACGACATCATGCTCGTACTCATTGGCGGAGACATTCGCCCGCATGTCGTCGATGCGCTGCAGGCGCTCGTCGGTACCATCAAAAATGAGTGTGTGAGCGAGGTCGAGCGCGAGGCGTAAGGCCGGCAGCAGCACTCGCCAACAAAAAGCCCGCTGGCAGTTCAATCAGTCTGCCAGTGGGCTTTTCTGTGCGTTGAAAAATCTCGGCATTGCGTGGCGCTACACGCGTGTGGCGTCCTTGGGGCTCATGGTCATACTCTGAAAACGGTTCTCCATATATTCGTTATCGAAATGCTTGTCATAGAACTGTGCGACGGGAATATTTCGAACGGTTCCGTTGACGCGCTGATACCAATAGTCGAGCGATTGCAACGTCATGACGCCGTCGATCAACATGACGGCGGTCAGGATGACGGTAGCAGAGTAGCGGCGTTTCCATGGAATCATATTGATGAGCTTAAGCAGGCGCGGCAGCAAGACCTTGATCCAGATGAGGCCACCCAGGCCCCACATGCAGGCAAACGGCGTGCATGTGCGTCCCCCGGTCAATACCGCGATGGGATCGGGCATGCCGAATAGCCTAATGTGTGAATAGCTCCACGACACCACGCCAAATGAGGTCTGCATAAACCAGCCTACAAACACCTCGAAAGCGCCGCCGATCAGGGCACTTACCAGGAAAATGATCAGAGGATTCTTTTTATAGAAGCGGTTGAGCGCCATGGTCATGAGCACCGCGCCAAATCCGTAGATGGGGCTAAAGGGGCCAAATAGCATACCGGCACGGTCCTGATAGACGCCGGGATCGACGACGACCATATGCCAGACTTCCTCGAGAATGAGACCTAACACGCTGCAGACGAAGAATACCCAGAACAGGTTGAAGTAGTTGAGCTTGATGTAGCCCTCGCCGGTTTCGTCGCGGCCGAGCATCCCCTCGGCGGCGGCATCGCGGTCGAGCATCTCTTGCAGACGGCGCTGCAGTTCGCGCTCCTGGCGTAGCGTGGGGTCGACGGTGGCCGACAGCGCAATGAGGATGACAAGCTGGACGGCGGGGCGCAGCAGGAAGGGTCCGATGCCCTGGAGCATCACGTCAACTAAAAGCTCCACGACGGTAAATGCGATGAGGACGTAAGACAGGCGGGCGGCGTTGCGGCGCTGGTTTTTGATAAGGTCCAGGCCAAAGATGATCAGGATGACGGCACTTGCCGCAGAGAGCATGATGCCGGCGACGATGAGTCCAACCGAGACCAGCATATTGTCGCCGAGCTTTTCGGCGGCGTTGCCGTTGATGAGCGCGGTGATGACCTGCCACATAAAGGCGGCGACCGACGGGAGTGTGCCCACGCCGGACAGGATGCACAGGACGGCGTACACCTTAATGATGAGGGGAATCTTCTTGACCTCCGTGGCGCTGGGGACGCTGGGGTCGAGTCCGTTTCGATCCATACAGAACCTTTCTCGCTTTGTCCTAGATTACAAGGATACGCCGCCGACCTGCCAAAAGACAGGACGAACGTCCCAATTGCAACAATGCAACCCTCAACGGTGGACGCGGCGGCCACCTGGGGGCGTGGGCGCTTGCACTGGACAGACCAATAAAATGTTTGGCCGCAAAACGGATTATTAGCTCGGTGGGCTTTTAAAAAGCGCTGCTCATGCGCTGGGGAGCGCGTCGCGCCGTGCGTATAATAAGGCGGGTAACGCCAAAATACGAGGCTCTGAGGGGATGCCATGTCTCAAGAAACCATCCGCGCGGCCGA
The DNA here is from genome assembly GCA_900544065.1 of uncultured Collinsella sp. Lineage (GTDB taxonomy): Bacteria > Actinomycetota > Coriobacteriia > Coriobacteriales > Coriobacteriaceae > Collinsella. The sequence continues at coordinate 64,830 of UQTR01000003.1, read as the reverse complement.
GCGTGCCGCGGGACAGGTGAACGCCATGTCGACGTATGATCCGGACTCTGACCAGCTGCATGAGGAATGCGGCGTTTTTGGTGTCTGGGCGCCCGATCGCGACGTGGCTCGACTGACGTACTTTGGCCTGCGTGCACTGCAGCACCGTGGCCAAGAATCGGCGGGAATCGCTGTTGGTGACGGCGGTACGGTTATGGTCCGCAAGGATCTGGGCCTGCTCGACCGCGTGTTCTCCAATGCCGACTTGTCGACGCTCTCCGGTCAGCTGGCCGTGGGTCATGTGCGCTACGGCACCGCCGGCGCCAAGAGCTGGGAAGCCTCTCAGCCGCACCTCTCTACCATCAATAGCGTCATTATCGCGCTCGCGCACAACGGCACCCTCGTCAACACCGACGAGCTGCGCCGCCAGCTGATCGAGTTGGGCGTGCCGTTCCTCTCCAATTCGGATTCCGAGGTCGCGACCAAACTCATCGGCTACTTTACTCAGCGTACAGGCCATCTGCGCGAGGGCATTCGCAAGACCATGGAGCTCGTGCGCGGCGGCTACGCCATGACGCTCATCAACGAGCAGGCGCTCTACGCATTTCGCGATCCGCACGGCATTCGCCCACTCGTGCTGGGCAAGCTCGTGGACGAGGGCCTGGACCAGGCCGATGCCGCATCCGTTTCGCAGCTGCCGTCGCAGGACGGCGCCGCGACGGTCGACGCCACCACCCATGTCACGCGTGCCGGCGGCTGGGTCGTTGCCTCCGAGACTTGTGCGCTCGACATCGTGGGCGCCGAGTACGTCCGTGACGTCCGTCCCGGTGAGATTTTGCGCATCAGCGCCGAGGGCCTTGTGTCCGAGCAGGGCGTGCCTGCCGCCGAAGAGCCTGCTAACTGCATCTTTGAGCAGGTCTACTTCGCTCGCCCCGATTCCATCATGAACGGCAAGAGCGTCTACGCCTGCCGTTATGACATGGGTCGTCAGCTGGCACATGAGGAGCCCGTCGAGGCCGACCTGGTCATCGGCGTGCCCGACTCCGGCCTGCCGCCCGCGGAGGGGTATTCGCACGAGAGCGGTATTCCCTTTGGCGAGGGCCTCATCAAGAACCGTTACGTGGGCCGTACGTTTATCGAGCCTACGCAGGAACTGCGTGCCATGGGCGTGCGTATGAAGCTCAACCCGCTGCGCGACAACATCGAAGGCAAGCGCCTAGTCGTCATCGACGACTCCATCGTCCGCGGCACCACCATGGTGCAGCTCGTCAAGATGCTGCGCAACGCCGGCGCCAAGGAGATTCATATCCGCATCAACTCGCCCGAGGTCATCTGGCCGTGCTTCTACGGCATCGATACCGACGTGCAGTCGCAGCTTATCAGCGCCAACAAGACGGTCGACGAGATTTGCGAGTACATCGGCGCCGATTCGCTGGCCTTCCTTTCGGTCGAGGGCCTGCTGAAGGTCATGCCCAAGGGCGGTTACTGCGATGCGTGCTTTACCGGACGCTACCCCGTGGCGATTCCCGAGAGCTTTGGCCGCGACAAGTTCATGGAGGGCTTTAAGCCCCGCAACCTGGACAAGCCGCTGCACTTTGACGACGACGCCGTGGTCGAGAAATACGACGACCGCAGCTGGGAAGAGGAGCACGGCGAGGCCTAAAATCTGCCATTTAGGGACAGGTTTATTTTGGTAGGTTTTACCTGCTGTTTTGTTGATATGACGGCGCGTGCTGTTATGGCGTGCGCCAAAATGAACGCAACTATGAGCACCGTTTGGCGCCCGCGCGGCGCCACGGTAGTGGGAGAGGAAGGCTCAGATGAGCGACAGCAAGCATGTGACGTACGAGGACGCCGGCGTCGATACCGCCGAGGGCGGCCGCGCCGTCGACGCTATTAAGCAGATGGTCAAGGACACCAACCGCCCCGAGGTTATCGGCGGCATCGGTGGCTTTGGTGGCCTGTTCTCGGCCGCCGCGCTCAAGGATATGGAAGACCCGATCCTGATCAGCGGCACCGACGGCGTGGGCACCAAGCTCGTGCTCGCCCAGATTATGGACCGTCACGAGACGGTGGGCCAGGACCTGGTCGCCATGTGCGTCAATGACATTTTGGCTTCGGGCGCCGAGCCGCTGTTCTTCCTGGATTACGTTGCCATCGGTCACATTGAGGCCGAGCACATGGCAAAGATCATCAAGGGCGTGGCCGACGGCTGCAAGCTTGCGGGCTGCGCGCTCGTGGGCGGCGAGATGGCCGAGCACCCGGGCGTCATGGCCCCCGCCGATTACGACCTCGCCGGCTTTACCGTGGGTGTCGTCGACCGTCCCAAGATGCTCGACCCCGCGAACGTTCGCCCCGGCGATGTGATCCTGGGCCTGCCCTCCACCGGTGTGCACTCCAACGGATACTCACTCGTACGCAAGGTCATCGGTGTCGACGGCATCAAGCCGGGTACGCCCGAGGCTGCCGCTAAGGCCGAGGAGCTGAGCCGTCCGCTCGAGGAGCTCGGCGGTGCTTCGCTGGCCGACGCCCTGCTGGCTCCCACGCGCATCTACGTCAAGCCGATTCTGGAGCTACTCCGCGGTGGTGCCAACGTGCACGCCATTGCCCACATCACCGGCGGCGGCATTACCGAGAACCTCAACCGCGCGCTCGCCGACGACGTCGATGCCGTGGTCACCCGCAACGGCGCCGAGATGGGTTGGGATGTTCCGCCCGTCATTACTTACGTGTCGCGTCAGGCCGAGCTTGCGCCCAACGAGGCATGCAAGACCTTCAACATGGGCGTCGGCCTGTGCCTGATCGTCGCCCCCGAGGACGAGGCTGCCGTGACCGAGGCGCTGGTCGCGCTGGGCGAGAAGCCGTTCCGCGTGGGCGAGTGCGTCGAGGGTTCCGGTAAGGTTGTGTACTCCGATGAGCGCTAGCGAGCAGATGGCTGCTGCCGAGGGCCTGGGCTTTGTGCCCTACACCCGTCCGACCGGCACCGATACGGCCGAGCCGCTCAAGATTGGCGTGCTTATCAGCGGCTCGGGTACCAACCTGCAGGCGCTGATCGACCTGATCGCCGCCGGCAAGCTCAACGCCTCGATTGAACTTGTGGTGTCGAGCCGTCCTTCGGCCAAGGGCTTGCAGCGTGCCGAGCGTGCGGGCATCCAGACACTCACGCTGTCCAAAGATGTCTATGCCGACCCCATCGCGGCTGACGAGATCATCGCGCATGAGCTGCTCGAGCGCGGCTGCGAGTACGTGGTGATGGCCGGCTACATGCGCATGGTGCACACGCCGCTGCTGGCGGCGTTCCCCAACCGCGTGGTCAACCTGCATCCGGCACTGCTGCCGAGCTTTACCGGTGCCCATGCGATCGACGATGCGTTTGCGCGCGGCGTCAAGGTGACCGGCGTGACCGTGCACTTTGCCAACGAGATCTACGACAACGGCCCCATCATCGCCCAGCGTGCGCTGGCTGTCGAGGAGGGCTGGGACGTCGACGCGCTCGAGGAGCACATCCACGCGATCGAGCATGTGCTGTATCCCGAGGTCGTGCAAATGCTCGCCGACGGTCGCGTTCACGTGCTGGAGAGCGGCAAGGTCGCAATTGATGCGCCGCGCGGCTAGTGGCGCACAGTACAATTTAGCCGAGTAGTCAGGGTGGTCATTGGCGCCAAGGCGCAAGTGGCCACCCTTTGTTTTGGGTAATCACCTGCGACGCTCTTCAATGACTAGTCGTTAAAGAACGTCGCAGGCGACAAGGTGAGAGAGGTGGGCCCATGGCGGATAACGAAGCATTGTTTACGCCTGAGCTGGTGTTTTTTGATTGGGAGTGCGCGACGCCGGATGAGGTGTTTGCGCAGCTCGAGGACGAGCTCGCTCCGCGTGGCTACATTGCGCCCGGTTGGCTCGACGCCGTTCGCACACGTGAGGATGCCTATCCCACGGGCCTTGCCATGCCGGCGGCCAACATTGCCATCCCACATACCGATCCGGGATTTGTGGCCAAGCCCTATATCGCGGTGGTAAAGCCCGCCGCACCTGTGACGTTTAACGCGATGGCGGGCATGGGCGCCCCGGTGCCGGCGCAGATTGTCATCAATCTGGGCATTGCCGAGCCGGGCGGCCAGGTCGAGGCCCTGCAAGCGCTTATGAATATCTTTATGGATGCCGATGCCGCAGCCGATGTACTCGGCCAAACCACGCCGCAGGGCATGGTCGACGCCATCCGTCGCCACTTTTAAGGTGGCACTTGGGGACGTTCCTTTTCTGCCGGCAGTTGGGGACGGTCCCCATCTGCCGGCAGAAAAGGAACGTCCCTAACTGCCGGGTCTGTCCCCTTTGCACCAAAATGGTGCAGATTAACCTGTCCCCCATGCACCAGGTGTGCCGCGGGGGCTGCGTTGTGACACAATGGCGTTTGTTCGATTCGTGATGCGAAAGGCCAAACATGGCAAATAAGAAAAAGAACCCCGAGGTCACGCCGACGTCCGAGCAACGGTCCCGCGCCGCCTCCAGCTCTCGCAAGAGGCAGCGCAAGACCTATGTGTCCAAGACCGTCAAGATTGTCCTGGTGGTCATCGGCGTGCTGGCGATGCTGCTCTCCGTCTCGGCCATGGCGTGCTCCGGCCTGATGTCGCAGACCGAAAGCGCCAGCTCGGGCTATAAGCTCACTGGTGGTGTGGCTGCCACTATCAACGGCACCAACCTCACTGAGGACACCGTGACCAAGCAGATCATGAGCATGCGCACGTCCTACGGCTACACCAAGGACAAGGACTGGGCGCAGTACCTGGTCGACAATGACCTCACGCCCAAGAAGTACCGCAAGCAGCTCATCGACTCCTACACGCAGCAGATTCTGCTTCAGCAAGCGCAGAAGGAAAACGGCGTGACCGTCTCGGACGAGGAGGTAGAGAAGGCCTGGAAGGACGCCTGCAAGAGTGCCGGCGGCGCTAAGGCTTTCAAGAAGACCCTTAAGACCTACGGCTACACCGAGGACACCTACAAGGATTCGCTCAAGGAGAGCCTGGCGCAGCAGAAGCTCAAGGATGCCGTGGCACCCACCAGCAAGCCCAAGGACAGCGAGATTGTCGATTACATCAATGAGAACCTGTCCAACTACAACGATGCCCGTCGTTCGTCGAATATCCTGATCAAGGTCGATTCCGACGCTTCCGACGAGGACAAGGCCGCCGCCAAGGCCAAGGCACAGGAGTGCCTGGACAAGATCAACTCCGGCGAGCTGAGCTTTGAGGACGCCGTAAAGCAGTATTCCGACGACACCGGCTCCAAGGAGAAGAAGGGCGATGTGGGCTGGGACAAGCTCACCACCTTCGTCGACAGCTACCAGGCGGCGCTCGAGGGACTCAACAAGGGCGATGTGAGCGACGTCGTCGAGTCGACCTATGGTTATCACATCATCAAGTGCACCGACTACTTCCATGTCGATAATCAGGTCGATGACATTAAGCAGGTGCCCAAGGACATCAAGAAGTACGTCTCCAACGTGGTGAAGACGCAGGCGGCAAGCACTGCGTACAGCGAGTGGCTGGAGCAGTACAAGAAGGACGCCGACATCACCGTTAACCCCATGCCCAAGGATGTGCCGTACAACGTCAGCCTGAAGGGCGTCACCAAGAGTTCGACCGACGATTCGTCGACGACTAAGTAATCATGGGGCGGCGCTCGTGCGAGTGCCGCCCGCACTATTGAGGAGGATTTGCAGATGACCAACGAAGAACTGCAGAAGGAAATGATTGCGGCCATGAAGGCCAAGGACAAGGTTCGTCTGTCTATCATTCGCCAGGTTAAGGCCGAGGTGAAGAACATCGAGGTCAACGAGCGCCGTGATGTGACCGAGGAAGATGTCAACAGCATGATCAAGCGTCTGATTAAGCAGACGAGCGAGACGCTGGAGATGTCCATTAAGGCCGGTACCGACCAGGAGCGTACCGACAACCTGACCGAGCAGGTCAAGATTCTGGAGAGCCTGCTGCCCGCGCAGGTTTCGGGCGAGGAGCTCGAGGCCCTGATCGAGCAGGTTATCGCCGAGCTGGGCGCGACCTCTAAGAAGCAGATGGGCCAGGTCATGGGTGCTCTGGGCAAGGCCACCGGCGGCAACTTCGACAAGCCGGCAGCAGCAAAGATCGTCGGTGCAAAATTGGCGTAAGCGCCGGCCGACACATAGCCGATGCTGAGGGGGCGTGACCATTGCGGTCGCGCCCCCTTTTTTGGCTGGGTACTCATTGGGGACAGACTTAAATGAGTACCCAATGAGCGGGTACTCATTTAAGTCTGTCCCCAATGAGTGGGTGGAAGGTTGCGGGTTCTTTACGGGAATGTAGTGTGGGCTGCGGAAACGTGGTTCTTTCCGTACAATAGTTCAACTCGTGTAAACGCAGGGAAGGGACATTCATGGCAGACATGATCGAGATCAAGCATCTCAACAAGTACTTTGGCGACCTGCATGTGCTCAAAGATATCAATCTCACCGTCAAGCGCGGCGAAAAGCTCGTAATGATCGGGCCTTCCGGTTCGGGTAAGTCGACGCTCATCCGTTGCGTCGATTATCTGGAGGAGCCCACGTCGGGCGAGGTCATCATCGACGGTATGCCGCTCACCAAAAAGAATCACCTGGAGATGGCTCGCAAGTATAGTTCCATGGTGTTTCAGCAGTTCAACCTGTATCCCAACATGACGGTGCTGGGCAACCTGACGCTCGCGCCCATCAAGCTGCAAAAGAAGAGCAAGGAGGAGGCGACCGAGATCGCCATCGCCGCGCTCAAGCGCGTCGGGATGGCGCATAAGGCCGGCGAGTATCCGCAGAATCTCTCGGGTGGTCAGCAGCAGCGCATCGCCATCGCCCGTGCCCTGTGCACCAAGCAGCCCATCATCCTGTTTGACGAGCCGACCTCGGCACTCGACCCCGAGATGGTCCAGGAGGTTCTGGACGTTATGATTGAGCTCGCGCAGGAGGACATCACCATGATCTGCGTGACGCACGAGATGGGCTTTGCGCGCCAGGTGGCCGACCGCGTCATCTTTATGGAGGACGGCCGCATCCTGGAGGAGGGCACGCCCGAGCACTTCTTCGATAACCCCGAGAACCCGCGCTGCCGCGAGTTCCTGTCCAAGATTCTGCACTAGGCGCGGTGATGGACATGACGGATATGACGAGGGCGGCCGTGTCGCGCCGTCGCTTTTTGCAACTGGCTGGCGCCGGCATGCTTGCGCTGACGGGGACTGCGCTTGCCGGTTGCGGCAACTCCACCAGCGGCGAGGGCTCCGACAAGGGGTCCAAGCTTGCGGCCATCAAGTCGCGTGGCCATCTGAATGCCGGCGTTAAGAAGGACGTTCCCGGCTATGGCTATTACGACACCGCCAAGGGCCGCTTTGAGGGCATGGAAGTCGATTTGTGCTACCAGATCGCCGCTGCCGTCTTTGGCGTGAGCTACAAGGAGGCCCGCGCCCAGGAGCTAGTCGAGTTTACCGACGTAACGCCCAAGACGCGCGGCCCGCTGATCGATAACGGCCAGCTCGACGTGGTCGCGGCGACCTACACCATAACCGACGAGCGCAAGAAGAGCTGGGATTTCTCGACGCCGTACCGCACCGACTACGTGGGACTCATGGTCAAGAAGCGTTCGGGCTTTACCTCGATTGAGGATCTGGATGGCAAGGTCATTGGTGTGAGCCAGGGTGCCACCACGCAGGGCCTGATCGAGCAGATGATCAAGGACAACGGTTTTAGCTGCAAGCCCGAGTTTAGGGCCTTTAGCGGCTATCCCATCATCAAGAGTTCGCTCGATGCCGGCAATATCGACGTCTTTGCCATGGACCGCTCCACGCTGGCCGGTTACATGAACGAGACCGTTGAGCTGCTGCAGCCCGAGGTCAAGTTTGGCGAGCAGGGCTACGGCGTGGCGACCAAGAAGGGCTGCGACCTTTCGGCCGTGGTCGATCAGGTGATTTGCGATCGCCTGGCCGACGGCTGGCTCGACCAAGAGGTCAAGACCTGGGGTCTTGTATAGGCGCATCGTCCAAGGAAGGAATCAAATGCTCGAAGGATTATTTGACGCCGACCGTTGGTCGACGACATTTCAAAACATGGGGCCCTTCTGGGAGGGCTTTGGCGTGACGCTGCAAGTGGTCGTTGCCGGCCTGCTGCTGTCGCTGGTGCTGGGCACGCTACTGGGCGTGTTCTCTACCACTCGCTCGCGCGTGCTGCGCGCAATAAGCCGCGTGTACGTGGAGTTTTACCAGAATACCCCGTTGCCCGTGCAGGTGCTCTTTATGTACATGGCCGGTCCGCAGTTTTTGCAGGCCATAACCGGTGCCGATCAGCCGGTGCGCATCGCGCCGTTCGTGCTGGGCTTCTTGGGTGTGGGCCTGTATCACGCGGCCTACATTTCGGAGGTCATCCGCACCGGTATCGAGGCAGTTCCGCGCGGTCAGATGGAGGCGGCCCAGAGCCAAGGCTTCACCCGTGCGCAGGCGTACTGGTACATCGTGCTGCCCCAGACGTTCAAGATCATTTTGCCGCCGCTGTGTAACCAGGCGCTCAACCTGGTCAAGAACACGTCGGTGTTGGCACTTGTGGCTGGCGGCGACCTTATGTACCGTTCCGATAATTTTGTGAGTCTGTACGGTTACCTGCAGGGATACATCGTCTGCTGCCTTATGTACTTCATCATCTGCTTTCCGCTCGCCATGCTGGTGCAGTGGCTCGAGCGCCGCTCCAAGGAGCGTCCGCGCGGCGTGAGCCTGGCCGAGCTGGGGCTCGACAATGTAGAGGAGGCCTAGCGCATGGAAATCTTCAACGCGACGAACCTGCTCTACATCTGGGGCGGCTTTGTTAAGACAATCGAGATCTCGGCGCTGTCGATCTTTTTCTCGCTCATCTTTGGCACGGTGCTGGCGCTTGTTAAAAGCTATGCGCCCCGCCCGTTCCGTATTTTGGTGAGCGCCTATATTGAGCTGTTCCGTTGCACGCCGAACCTGCTGTGGATCCTGTTTATCTACTTTACGGTGCAGGGTTTGGACATTGTGATTTCGACCATCGCCTTTACGCTGTTTACCAGCGCTGTTATGGCCGAGATTGTGCGCGGCGGCCTCAACTCGATTCCGCGCGGCCAGTTTGAGGCAGCGCAGAGCCAGGGCTTCGGCTTCTTTGCCACCATGCGCTACATCATTCTGCCGCAGACGTTTAAGACGATCATTCCGGCGCTGTTTAGCCAATGCACGACCGTCATCAAGGACAGCTCGTATCTTTCGGGCATCAACGTGGCCGAGCTCATGTACACGGCAAACGTCGTGATGGCCCACGCGATCGACCTGTCGCAGGTGCTTATGCTCTACGGCCTGGTGTTTGCGATGTACTTTGTGCTCAACTTTGGTATCTCGCTGCTGGTGAGGGCCTATCAGCGCCGCATCGTAGCCGCATAGCCTGGCTTTCCCTGGCACCCAACCTTGGCCTTCAAACCGTCGCTCGCGTACCAAAGTACGCGTCGCTCCTCTTTCAGGCCAATCTTGGGCACCAGGAAAACCCAGGTACGCTATCGTGGGAAAAGGCGATAAACAGCCTTTTTTCTCATCTGTTAGAAAGGAATCGCGATGAGCGATCTGGAGAACAAGAAGAGTCCTGTGGTCATTACCATCGCGCGCGACTTTGGTGCCGAGGGCCACGAGATTGGCCGTATCCTCGCCAACGAGTTGGGGATTCCGCTGTACGACAACGAGCTGCTGGTGCGAGCGTCGCTGCGCGCGGGCGAGTCGCTCGATAAGATGGCCGCCTATGACGAGCGTCTGGCTGTGGAGAACATGGCGTTTCTGCCCGACCGCTACGATGCGCGTTCGTACTCGGACAAGTTGTTCCAAAAGATGAGCCAGGTGATTTTGGATCTGGGCGAGACCGAGAGCTGCATTATTGAAGGTCGTCTGTCCGATTACCTGCTGCGTAACAACCCCAACCACATTGCCGTGTTGGTGACCGCTCCCTTTGAGGACCGCGTCGAGATCGTGCGCAAGAAGCGCGGCCTTAACAAAAAGAAGGGCGCCAAGCTGGTCAAGCAGCAGCAGAAGGCGCGCGAGGCGTTCTATAAGCGCTATAGTGCCGGAAAGTGGAAGATGACGAGCGGTAAAGACATTGTCGTCAACCGCGCCAAGCTGGGCCGCGAGGGTTGTAAAGACGTCATCGCCGCCGCCTACCGCTACAAAGTGGCGCAGCTCGAAGGCTAACCGATCAAAAACCACCACAAAGGGGACAGGCACCTTTGTGGTGGTTTTTGTTTTAGGCGGAGAAAGTCAACTGGTTCTGCCGGGGCCGATCGCTCAAAGAACTCAAGGATGCTCAAAAAGCTCAAAGATACTCAAATTAATTATAGATAGTAGGGGCATAATTAAGTTATATGAGTTAAAGGGAGGCTTTATGGCGGCACCGACGGCGTACAGGCAGGCAAATCCATTCACGCCGATGTTCGGACGTGTACCGGCGTATATGGCCGGCCGTGAGCAAATCATCGATGATATGGTGCTGGCGTTTGAAAATGACGACTCCGATCCCAATCTTTGCTCGGTTTTCTATGGTGCACGTGGTACAGGTAAAACGGCGCTTTTGGCATATCTGTCGTACCGCGCCCAGCAAGAGGGCTGGATTACAGCGAATGTGACGGCCTCGGAGGGGATGCTCGAAGACATTTTGCAGCGCCTCAACGAATCAGCCGCCCATCTGATCGAAAAGCCCGCTTCTAGGCGTGTGAACAGTGTCGGCATTGCCCCCGTAGGAAGCATGAGCTGGGAAAACATCGATGTTGAATTTGAGGGCGCTAACTGGCGTACTAAGATGAACGCTTTGTTTGCTCAGCTTGAAGCGACTGACACCGGGGTGCTTATCGCCGTTGACGAAGTGGATGCATCGTTTGCGCAAATGACGGAGCTTGTTACTACCTACCAGCACTTTGTAAGCGAGAATAAAAAGGTAGCTTTGCTTATGGCGGGGCTGCCGTTTCGCGTGCTGGCGCTGCTGACGGGGAAATCGACATCGTTTCTTCGTCGCGCGGCTCAACATTCGCTGGGATCAATTTCACCGACTGAGGTAAAAGAAGCGTTTCGACTAACGATTGAGGACGGCGGCAAGACGATTTCTGATGAGGCGATCGACCTCGCTGCCAAGGCGATCGATGGCTTTCCATTTATGTTCCAGTTGGTGGGGTATCGGGCATGGAATGCTTCGCGCCAAGCCTCCGAGGTTTCTATTGAGGATGTCGAACGAGGCGCGAAACTTGCGCAAGAGGAGCTGGAATCGCGAGTTTTCGCTTCAACAGCGGCGGAACTTTCACGAGGGGACCTTGAATTTCTTCGTGCAATGAATCCGGTTGGGACGACGACCAGGCAAGAGCTGGCAGCGAGGCTTAAGAAGAGTTCCGGTTCGATTTCAACGTATAAAAAGCGTCTGGTAGAGGCTGGGGTAATTGAAGAGCCTCTACAAGGACGTTTTGAGTTTGCATTGCCAGGCTTTGGCCGATATGTCGCATCGCTTTACTAGAGGGTCGTTGCTGCGAAGGATCGCTTCGTGTCCCTTTACTGTCTCGATCTGTAACAATAAGCCTGCTTTTAGGGGCCTATCTGTTACAGACTGAGACAAACTGGCAGAGTGGCCTTCTGCTCCGCTCAAACCACCGCAAGGGGGGCTTTGTGGTGGTTTTTGTTTTAGGCCGAGGGGAAGGCCTTGGTGAGACCGGCGCGCGTTTGCGTGTCGGTCTTTTGGTAGATGGAGCTCAGGTGACGCTGGACCATGCGCATCGAGATGCCGAGCTCCTCGGCAATCTGCTTGAGCGGGCGCTCGTCTTGGGTTACAGCTATGAGCACGTCGACTTCGCGCGGGGTGAGAGCGTGGTTGGCGATGAAGGCCTGGCGTTGCTCCTCGATGGTGGGGGCGGCGAGTGCTTCTTCTGCCAGCTGCTCGCGCTCGCGCTCCTGCTCGGTTTGGGGTAGGCGGAACAGGCCGGCTGCCACGAATGCCGCGCAGGCGGCGACGAGCAGTACGAGCGCGCCGATCAAAATGAGGGCGACGTTATCCAAGGTCACGAGAGCAAGCGAGATGCCCGATGTGGTGAAAGCGCATACATTGTTGGCGGCGCGGCCCATGCCAGCCCAAAGGGCGGGCGCATGCGTGCGCGGTGCCAGCTGTGTAAAGGTGGCGGTAAAGAACGTGACGAAAAAGCCCGAGCTCAGGTAGAAGACGACAAGGCCCAGGTTGGGATCGGCGCCGGCCTCCACGGCCAGGATGGAAATGGTCGAGAGCACGGCGATGCCGAGCATGACAAGCCCCATGTAGCGGCGCTCGGCAAGATCAAAGATAAGACCGGCGGCAAGGCCGCTTGCAGCCAAAAAGAGGCGCGGCCAAGTCTGCACGGCAATGGTGCCGTGGGCGTTGGAGAACGTGACGACGTTGTCGAGGGTCGAGAACAAGCAGGCCAGAATCATGACGAGCGCGATGCTCCAGCATGCCTGTTTGGCGAGGGCGTGCGAAGGTTCGACAAAGGGATTGATACGGGAGTTCGGGCTCTCAGCGGTCTCTTGAGGAACAGCGCCGAGGGCGGATATGGCGATAGTCGTTGCGCCAAGGACGACGAGCTCTGCGATACCGCCGCAATTGAGCAGGTTGACGGCGAACTGCATCAGGATACCCGCGGCGTATGCCGCTCCCGCACCGGTGGCGAGCTTGGGGTCATCCTGGAATGCCAACGAAAAGGCGTGGTGAGTGGCGGCGCCCAGCAGGCCGAGTCCAAAGAACGCCACGCACCCCAGAATCTCGAGGGCAAGCGGGGCCGTAGGGAACTGAATTTGGGTCAGGCCCACGATGACGATAGGGACGGCGGTGGCGTTGACGGCTGCCAGTGAGTGGCCTTTGCGCTGTGCGAGCCCAAGCAGCGGCGCGTATCCGATAAAGCCGAGCACGCTCGCACCTAGAATAAAGCCCTGTGCGATTACAACGCGTTCGGCACCGGCGAGCAGTCCGACATTGATATCGAAGCGAAACTCGGCGGCAAGGAAGGCGAAGGTGAAGAGCGCGAGTGCCAAAAGCGCGTTGATTTTAGGCTTACTCAGATTCAAGGACAGTCCTTTGGGTGGACGGAATAGTCGTGTTCTCGATTGTAGCGTCCCTGGGACGCGTGTGACGACAACGAAATCATATTGAATTAAACCGCAGGTAGAGGCCTAGGTTCGCATCTATGAACCTAGGCGTACGGAGTCATTTGGCGCATCTTGGTGGTACAGGACCACCACGAAGGGGACAGGTACCTTTGTGGTGGTATGGTCCATCGACCGAGGGAGGCACCTATGAACGGAAGTCATTTTGCCAAGCAAACGCAGCGCGAGCGCACTTGCTCGCTGGTTCACGGTTCGTGGAAACGGGCGGGTGCCAGGCTGGCGTGCGTCGGAGCGTGTGCGCTCATGGTCGGTCAGCTGCTGCTGCCAAGCGTTGCCTTGGCAGCAGATTGGATCAACGTGGGTGGCGCGCAGTACAACGGTGGTGTTGCCGCCGGCGACGAGGCGGGCACGTGGTCCTGGAACGGCGCCGACGACATGCAGCTCAACGGCTATAACGGCGGCGGCATCAGCGCCGAGGGTAATCTCAATATCGGCGTGACCAACACCAACACCGTTACGGCCGATGCTGGCCAGAGCGCCATCGAGGTCTCGGGCGGCAACCTTGCCATAACGGGCGGCGGCACGCTCAACGCGACGGGCCAGACCGATGTCATCACGGCCGCGGGTAACGGTATTACCGGTGGCGACGTCACCGTCGACGGGGCCACGGTCAACGTGACGGCGACGGGTACGGATGCAAATGGCGAGGAGTGCGAGAACGCCGAGGCCATAACTGCGTTTGGCGGAGACGTGACCATTAAAAACGGTGCGACTGTCGATGTGAAGGCAGGGCGCGCGGCGGGGTCCGGTGACGGGTATTACGGTTACGTGACGGGCATCTATGCCACTAACGGTGCACCTGGGGAAGACGGCGAGTTTGCATGGGAACATGACGGGCAGAGCAACAAAGGCGGCCGCGTATCGATCGGCTCCGGCTCAACGGTGACGGTCAAGGCCGAATCCACTCTGGAGTCTCAGGGAATTGTGTCCCGTGTCAACAACGGCGCAGCGCGTGTCGAAATTGCAGGTGATTCGCTCGTGACCGCAATTGCCGATGCTTCGAATGGTATGTGGGGTGCCGTGGGTATCGAGGCGGCCGGAATGGGCAACGATGCCACTGCCGATATCATCATCGATGGAAAGAACACGTTTGTGACTGCGATTGCCAGCGCCTCGAAAGATCGGTATTCCAAGGACACGTATGGTCTGCATACCAGCTCGGGGAGTGCGGTCGAGGGCGGAAGCATCCAAATTAAAAACGGCTCCGTTGTTGCCGAGGGCAACGATGGGGCAATCGTCGCTGACAACTACACGACCGCCAACGGTCCTGCCGGCATGATTGTTATCGGCGAGGGCGGGAAGGTCGTGCTTCCTGTCAATGGCGTGGTGCGCGACTACCAAAAACTGGGTGCCCGCCCCATGGCGCTGGGCAACCGATTTGAATATGCTGATTTTTGGGGACAGACGATTGGCGAGCCCGGCGAAGGCGTCCTGAGGGCCGATCGCGATGCGGACAAGATCGCCAAGGTCGCGCATATCGCATTCGACGGAGGTGCTATGCCTACTCCCGATCCGGCACCGACTCCTAAGCCGCAGCCGGGTGGCGAAGGCTCGACGGGCACGACGGGGGCGCCGAGCCGAGCTTCGGCACAGACCGGTTCGGCCGTGAATGTAAAGCTCGCTGCCGCCAAGGCATCCGTCACGGCTTCGAAGACGACGACTTCCGCTCTTGCGGCCACGGGCGATAGCGCCGCGTTGACCGTTGCCGCCATGGGCATTGCCGGCGCGACAGTTGCAGCCGCCGGCATCGCTGCCGCGCGCCGTCGCGAGGAATAGCAATTTCGTCTAGGGCAAGCGGGGCATAAAGCCTCGGTGCGTTTGATTGAGCCGCCACGCAGGGATTTGCGTCCCCGCGTGGCGGCTTTTGCATTTGCGCAGGTAAAGGTGCAGGTTCGCATGTACGAACCTAGGCGCGGCGCCCGGTTTGCCGCATCGTGGTGCCATGGAAACAACCCTCGATGAAGGAGGACGACATGCAAGGACAACATTTTGCTGAGCAGACTCAGCGCAAACGCGCCTGCTCGCTCGTTCACGGAACTTGGCGTTGCGTGGGTGTGAAGATCGCCAGTGTCGGCGCGTGTGCGCTCATGGTGGGACAGCTGCTACTGCCGAGCGTGGCACTCGCGACCGAATGCGCCGATTCTGCTGCTGCGACAGGTGAGGTCGCTGTGGCGCCGGCGGCTACGGTGGATGCGAATGCGGCGACAACACCGACAACCGAGGCTGCTCCGGCAACTCAGAACGAGGCCGATACTCAGCAGGTATCTTTGGCTGACACCGTCGAAGGGGCTGGCGATGCAATGCCCGCCGAGCAAAACGCTTCCAGCAACAACGCCGCCATGCCGGCAGACAACGCCATTATGCCCTGCGGTGTGACCGACGTGACGGGTGGGGGTGGCGTGACAATCGACACGAACGTCGAATCCTACTACAGGGAATGCGAGCTTCCACCCGAGATTTCTCTTACCGGAGGCGGTAGTTTCTCATGGGATTTTGGACCGGTCCCAGATGAGGTGGCGGATAAGCTATCAAACGCATCCGAAGCTAAGTATTACAAGGCAGATGCCGCTACTGGCGCGCTTGTTGAAGTCGCCGATCAGTCTCAATCGAACGTGACGATTTCCATTGCGCCATATGAAGGGCAGATGCGCGCGACGCTGACCCTGACGGGTGGCGACTTTGTAGACGGAAACTATGCACTCATCCGCAACGAGGATGTGCCGTTTACTTCAACGTTGACGTTCGACGGCACCGACTATAATGATGGCATCCTCATCGGCGATCCTGATAGCACCTCCGATAAACCAGCTCAAATCGTTGTCCATGAAACAAGGACCGATTACTACCTGCGCTACAACTTCAACACCGTGGTAAAGCTAGCTGCTCATGGACAGGCAATCAATAGCGTTGATTTGGGTTCAGGATATATCGGCTATCGCGCTGGGGATACTCCCGCTCCAACCACTCATGTACCATACGCAGATTACGACAAGTATGAAATTGCTTACGAGTGCTGGGAGGAGATGGACAACAGCGATCCCACGGATCTTCATCCCGTCGCCTTCTGGTATTCCGACGAGGGCATGTACACACCGGGCATGAAGCGAATCGACAAGTTCGAAGAAGGCAAGCACTACATGCATTCTGTCATGCTACGCCAAAAGAACGGGTATGAGTTTGCCAACGGCTGCACTGTGGCAATCAATGGCGAGCCACTTAACGCCATGAGTGTTCAGAAAGTCGAAGATGGTCTGTTCCTTGCGCCGACCACATCGTTTACCTGCGAAAAGGCTCTTGTGTGGCAAGCAATCGACACGGTCGAGATTAATGGCGCTACCGTCACGTTCAAAGACGGCGATAAGCCGGTGTTCACGGGCGCTACGTCCGACGACACTCGTTATTGGTATCAGTGCGAGTTCTGGAATTCTGAGGATGGCGCTGGAGTGAACTCGGCATGGTTCTGGGATCAAAATATCGAGAACCACATTGATACGTTTGAGGCTGGGAAGACCTATAGCTACGGTTTCTATCTCAAGTCGCATGAGGGTTTCTACTTTACTCGTGACACTAGGGTCACAATTAATGGCAAGACTTATGGCTACTGGTGGAACGAATCCGATGCGGAGAATCTCGATAGAGACGGTAAGACGACCACCATGTGGGTCTATACCAATCTTACGATGACGCCTGAAGCAACGCCTGCGCCGACGCCCGACCCCAGGCCGACACCGGATCCCAAGCCCAAGCCAGATGCCAAGCCGGGCCAGGCACCAACGACCGCCACGACTACTACGACCGTCTCGACCACCAAGACTCCGGCCGTCAAGCCCGCTGCCAAGACCACCGATGCCACCCTCGCCGCAACGGGTGACAGCACCGGACTTGTCGCCGCGGCCATGAGCCTCGCCGGAGCCATCGCAGCAGCCATCGGCATCGCCTCAAAGCGCCGCGAGAACTAGGTTTCGGCGGAGGCCCTCGTTTCCACCTCAGCAAGATCTCAATCTGTAACACCTAGCCAGCAGAAACGGCTCTATCTGTTACAGATTTAGATGAACCGGCGGGTGGCCAACATAACGTCTCGATCTGTAACACCAAGCGGGGAATTTGACCTCTAACTGTTACAGATCGAGACAAACTGGCCGGCCAAGTCCAAAACCACCACAAAGGTGCCTGTCTCCTTTGTGGTGGTTTGCGCAGGTAGAACGGTAGGTTCGTATATATGAACCTACCGTTCGCTTTGTTTTTGGACGACGATAACGCTGGATGACTTTAGGTTTGCAGGAAAGGAACGACCATGAGGTGGACCACTGTTCGAGCGCTTTGCCGCCGCCTGACCGTTGCCGCGGTGACCCTCACCATGGTGACGGGTTCGTTGCCCGCGGGCGCGTTTGCCGAGACCCTCACCACCGACGGCGCTTTTGTGCAGACGGATAACGGCCAAGCAGCCGACGCCGCTCCCGCCGATTCGGCTGACGCCCAAACGTCAGACTCTGCTTCCGCCGACCCCGCGCCCGATGCCGGCGCTGCCGACCCCACGGTGCTCGATACCGGTGACACCCCTACGCCCCCGGCCTCCGAGATTGCATCGGCGGCGGGCCTGACGGGCGCCGGGCAGACCGAGAGCACACCTGCGGGTACGCTTGCCACCGATCTTGTCGAGGGCAAGGAGCTCGCCGAACAGCAGAAGCAGGAGGAGACCGCCGAAGCCGAGGCAACCTGGAATGAGGATCTTGGGCTCTGGATGACCTCGAAGGGCGCCACGGGCGTAAAGGACGAATACGACGATGGCTACGTGGCCGGCGAGCAGACCCCCGCGCAGTACTACTTCTCGATTGATAGCCTCACCAACGAAATTTCTATCGAGTATGGCGACGCGGGCATTACCACGTTGGAGGTGCCCTCGACCATCGACGACAAAAATGTCGTAAGCCTTACGGGTATGGGAAGCGCTGCGCTCACATCGATCACCTTCGCCCCTAATTCGCATGTCCGCTCGGTTGGAGGCTTGGGCGGCAGCAGCATCAAAGAGATCGCACTGCCCGATTCGGTCGAGGAGCTCAAGAGCTATGCATTCTACAAAAGCAAGACGCTCCAAACGGTAACCTGGCCCAACAACGCGGCCTTTACCACGATTCCCGAGCAGGCCTTTAAGGAATGTGAACAACTTGACGACAAGGTGGTGGCAACGCTGCCGCCTTCGGTCAAAACTATCGACTATCTTGCATTCGCCTATTGCGGCGTGCCACAGTTCTATGTCTCGGACACAACAGTGCTCACCTTTACGCAGATCAATGTGCCGGGCACGGTGGAGCGGATTGAGCGCAATGCCTTTGACGGGTGCTCGCATGTGTCGTCGGTGACGATCGGCGACGGCGTTAAATATATCGGAGCGCACGCGTTCGCCTCTCTTGATCCTGCGATTGCCGGCAAAGAGATTGTGCTACCCAAAAGCGTGGAAATGATAGAGTGGGGAGCTTTTGAGAACACGAGATACGGAAACGAGACGAACCATAATGCCGTTGCCCTGCGCGTGATGAACCCCGATCTTCAGTTTGGTGAGGCGGGCTATCCGGGCGACTATAATGAGCGCGTGACAATCGATGGCGTAACGTATGCGATTCCCTTTAGTGAAGGCCAGACCATCTATGCCTATGCGACCGATTCGGCTGGCAACCCCTCGATGGTCAAAAAGCTTGCCGATGCCGTGGCCGATCGCAAGGACTCCGTCGATTCCTCGAAGCCTGCCTACACGTTTGAGTGGGTGGGCGAGGCCGCCCAGATCACGGGCAAACTTCCCCAGGGCGCGGCGGCCGTGCTCGTGCAGGCGGGGCAGTCCACGCCGTTGCCGGTTGGCGATGACGGCAGCTTTACAGCGGACGCTCTCTCCAAGACAGCAGCCACCCTGCGCATTTTGCTCAGCGGTTACTATGACATGGTGCTGGCGCGCCCGGGCGACCAGATGACGGGCACATGGAATATCGGAGAGATTAAGGCGGAGGACTTTACCAAGATTCCGACTTCGCGCGCGATTGAACTCAATGTGGCCTATCTCGAACCGGTCGCAGGCCAGGATAAGACCGAACGCATTGAGCTCGATAGTCTCGTTAACATCGATCTGACGGTGAAGAACGGCGGCAAGACGCTCAAACCTGCCAAGGGCGACAAGGAAAACGACTACCGTATCCAGGGTACAGCGCTCGTGGTGTCGCAGGCCATTGCCGACGCGGACCAGGATCTGGAGATAACGCTCGTGCCCAAAGACAGCCTCAAGCTGGGTGGGGCGACGGCGACGGTGAAGCCTTCGGCCGGCAAGGTCGATATCGACTTGAAGCCTTGGGGCACGGCGACGGTCACGACCAAGGGCGACTACCAGGGAGCCAACCGCGTGCTGGTGTTCCGTACGTCCGACGGCAAGCTAGTTGCCGACGGTGTCACCTATCTGATGGGTTACGAAGACGATGGCACCACGCCTATCATGAAGGCCGAGACGCCGCGCCTTAAGGCCGGTTCGTACACTATCGTCGCCTTTAACAAGACGAGCTACGACATCCAAGCGACGAGCTATTCCACGTTTAGCCGCCTGGGACTGACCGTGGGTAAGCATGTCGCGCAAAAACAGGTGAAGATCGAGGACGGCAAGCAGCTCGATGTGACGCTCGACGTTCCCGCGTTTGACGTGGAGACCTATCGTGCCGAGCGCGGGCTGACGGCGGGCTCGGTTATTGCCGAGTCGCCCGCAGTTACCGGCGTGGAGACCGAGCTGCGCATTCATTACGAGCTCAAGGACAGCCAGGCTGCCAAGATTGAGATTCCGCTGGCCAAGGATGCCGTCGAGGATGTGTCCGCAGGCGCTCGCGAAGCCGGCGCCAGCTCCGATGCCATGTGGGCTGGCACAACTTGGGAGGGCGACAACCTCGTTCTCGATATGAAGAAGAGTGCGGGCGCCGATGTGTTTGTGCGCTTTAAGCCTAAGGCCGCGGGCACCTATGCCATCTCGCCGCTCATTACGCTGGGCGAGGTGACATTGCCGCTGGGAAGCACCACACTCGAGGTTAGCGGATCGCGCATCGAGGTCGACAACACCGACGTTCACAGCCTGCTGGGCAATGTGGCCTACGTTTATGCAGCGCCGGGCAAGAGCGTGCAGCTCACCGTGGGCGTGGGCGCCTCGGCTGCAAAGTACACCGGCAAGACCAATAAACTCGGTCGTGCCAAGATTGAATACGACCTGCCGCAGGATACGCTTGCCGCCGAGCGTGTGACGCTCGAGGCGCGCGTGGGCTCGACCGCTGCTGCCGCCGCTGCCGCAGAGGTGACGGCTCGCAATTATGTGCGCTATGTTCCGGGTGCTTCGGTCTGGAACTTTGATGTGACGTATCGTGGCGGTACGCAAAACCTGGTCAAGGATGGCAAGGACACCGGCAAGAGTCTGTGGACCTTCCATCATCTGCCGCAAAAGAAGAACGCCTACTGGACGTTCGATATCACGCTCGAGGTAGGAAACGAAGAGGCCGCCGACACGCTCGACCTGTACGTGGACTGCGTGGATGGCAAGACGGTGACGATTCCTCTGACTCAAAAGTCGCGCGAGGGCACCCGTGTTCGCTATGTGGCGGAGTATGTGGACGAGGGCTATCTCAAACTGCTCGATGAGTTCAACAAGGCAAACGACTCGACCTATGTGAACTGCGGCAACTTTGAGCAGATCTTTATGCCGCAGACCTACCGCATCTCCAATGCTCAGCTTATGACCATGCTGAGTTTTGACGCCAACGCTTCGGCCAAAAAGCATTCCGCCGCGGCCGAGGAGCGCCAACAGGAGTTCTCGAATGCCGTGCAGCAGTGGCACGAGTATATGATGGACAACTCGTTTAATGATGTCGACGAGGCCTTTAACGACGCGATTGACCAGATGGTCGCCGATGCGTTTGCCGAGGAGGATAAGGACGGTAAAGAGGACGAAGCCCAAGGTGGAGCTGCCCGTAAGGCTCGTCGCGCCCCTGCCGCCAGCGACGGCGAGGGTGATGGTGCTGGCAACGACGAGGCCGCGCAGTTTGCGGCTGAGCTCAAGGCCGCGGTCGGCGGGTCGTCGGCGCTGCTGACCCAGCAGGGCGACAGCTATGGCGTCAATGTGGACAAGATGATCTTTGAGGATGCTTACGGCACCAGCGAGGATTGGTATCAGGAACTCGCGGCAGCCCAGGGCTCAAACGCTGCGGATGCGGCGGCCATCAAGGAGCTCGTCGACCATGCATCGCGAGCGGAGTTTATTGCCCAGCAGGCCGAGGATCTGGTGGGCCAGTCGATGGGTATCGGCCAGCTCAACCAATACGGAAGCTGGAATGACGCAACCGCTGCAGCGCTCAACAAGTGTGCGGGCATTAAGGCCAGCGAGTACAACGGCCAATCGACGAGCGGGTTTAACGATTTGGGCCAGGCGCTCGGCAGCTCGCTGAGCTACAAGGCGGCTGACGACGATACCGTCAAGGGCTTTAAGGTCGCCGCGCCCGATGGCGAGCAGACGGCCTATATCGAGTCGGAATTTATCGAGAACTCCAATAAGAACAAGAACCAGGCGCTTTTGTTTAACTCGATTGCCATGCAGTGCGACATTCTGGACAACCTGTACGACAACTGGAATGTGGTCCATAGCCTCAACAACTCCAAGGTGCGCGGATGGCTCATGGCTTGGAGGCTCAACGGCGACGTGAGCGCCCATATGAAGCTCATCCGCACGATCCGTTCGCTCAAGAGCTATAAGATCGAGTGCGAGATGTTCGGACAGGTCTTTAAGACCGATGCGTGGAAGGCGGCCGGCCAGGCGTTTCCCGCGGCGACCCAGGGCATCGGCATCTTTACCGGCATTTACGGCGTGAACGATGCCAGCAAGAACTGGGAGAACGTGAACGTCCGTATGCAGAAGGTGAAGGGCGAGCGCGAGGGCTATGAGCTTCAGCATACGCGCTTGCTTGCCAAGCCCGAGAAGACCGAGGACGACTGGAAGTGCATTTACGCGCTGCGTGACGCCATGGAGAAGGCGCGTGCGTTTGAGGATCTGCTGTATCGCCAGCTCTGCCACGACAGCACCGATGTGGCGGTGGGCTCCATTATGACAATCGCCGGCGTGCTGACGGCCGGTTCGGCGGGTACCGTGGTGGGCGCTGCCTATGACGCGGCTTCGACCAGCGTAGGTTCGGAGCGCGCGATTAAGCTGACCAATGCCGAATGCGCCTACGATGTTGCCTGCGAGCAGGTGGAGCGCGCGTGTCAGAATCGTATTACGGTCAACTGGGGCGAGCTGACCGATACCGAGGTCTACAAGGCCAACAAGGACGGCTTGATCTCGGACGAGAAGATGCAGTCGGTCTTCGAGGCGCGTTATCGCAATGTGGCTGCCAAGGCCGCACCCGACCCTGCGGGCGTGGTGTACGAGGGCCTGCTGTCCAATACGGTTGAAGGCGCGACGGTTGAGCTGTGGAGCGCCGACGATGCGGCCGGTACCAATGCGGTGCGTTGGGATGCCGAGGAGTATGAGCAGGACAATCCGCTTGCGACGGGTGCGGACGGTGCTTACAACTGGAATACGCCGACCGGCTGGTATCAGGTGCGCGTGACCAAGGACGGGTATGAGGAGGCGCGTTCGGCTTGGCTGCGCGTGCCGCCGATTCAGACTGAGGTGAACATTGGCTTGGTGTCGACGGCGGCGCCCGAGGTGGCCGCGGCCCATGCCTATACCGATTGCATCGAGGTTGAGTTTGCGCAGTATATGGATGCGAGCGACGATGCCCTGGCCGCGCTGGATGCGCAGGGGCTGGGCGACGTGACGTATACGTGGCTCGACAAACAGGACGATCCCAATGGCAAGCCGCTGTCGCGCGTGCTGCGTATTCGCTACGCCGACGCGTGTGAGGCGGGCTCGACGGCGGCGTTTAAACTCGACGGTGCTCGCAACTACGCCGGCACGGCCATGGCGCGCTGGGCAAGTGGCGAGCTTGTCGTGGGCGTTCGTGCCGACAAGCTCAAGCTCAACGTGGAGCAGGCCGTGACCATGCTTGAGGGCAGTGACTTTGAGCTGGTGGCGCACGTGACCGATAAGGCGGGCAAGCCGTTTGCGGGCGCAAAGGTTAGTGTTGGGCTGAAGTCCTCGGCTATCTGCTCTGTCGATGCCACCCAGGCCGTGACGGGCGAGGACGGCACGGCGACGTTTGTGCTGCATGGTGCTCTGCCCGGTTTGACGACGTTGACGGCGACGGTGGACGGCACGGCGCTGTCCAAGCAGGTCGACGTTCGCGTGTCTGCCGAGGCAGTGCGACCGGCGCGACCGGCGGCGACGATTGGTGCGACGACGTTTGGTGCATGGTCGCCCAAGGAGAACTACATTACGGTGCCCAAGGGCACGAAGCTGGAGCTTTCGGCCGAGGATGGCACGACGATTTGGTACACCACCAACGACACCTGCCCCTGCCGTGACGAAGGCCGCGTAAAGTACACCGAGCCTATTGCGCTCGATAGCAACATGTATGTGCGCATTGCGGCACAGCGCCCTGGCATGTCGTACAGCGAGTATTCCGAGCGTCTGAACATTACGATTACGGTGACCGATGAGGCGACACCCGAGCCCAAGCCGGAGCCCGGGCCCAAGCCGGAGCCCAAGCCGACGCCTGGCGGCGGCGAGCAGGGTGGCGGTGCGGATGGCTCTGGCGGTACCGGGGCTCCTGCGGGTGGTTCGACTTCGACGACGACCACGGTGACGACGGACAAGTCCAAGGGTAAGGGCAAGAACGGCAAAAAGTCCGGCGGCACGGAGCTCGCCAGCACGGGTGACTCCGCCGCGATGACGGTCGCCGCCCTAGGCATCGCCGGCGCAACCGTTGCCGCGGCCGGCATCGCCGCGACCAAGCGTCGCAAGCGCTAGGTTTTGGTGACGGCGCCTATCCTCGGCCTCAGCAAAATCTCAATCTGTAACACCAAGCTGCCCGAAACGGCTCCAGGTGTTACAGATTGAGACAAACGTCGGAATTGGTTCGCCGGCCAAGTCCCCAGCCACCACAAAGGTGCATGTCCCCTTTGTGGTGATGGGTTGGCCGGCGTAGAAAAAGTCCCCGTCGGGCGTGTGCTCGACGGGGACTTTGCCGTTTGGTGGCTAGCGCTGCAGGTGATTACTCGCCCAGCAGGCTCTTGGTGATGGAAGCGGCGGCCTTCTTGCCGGCGCCCATCGCCAGAATGACCGTAGCGGCACCGGTGACGATGTCGCCGCCGGCCCAGATGCGGGGATCGGTGGTCTGGCCGGTCTCCTCGTCGGCGACGATGTAGCCCCACTTGTTGAGCTCCATCTTGCCGCCGATCTTGGCAGCGAAGGGGTTGGCGTTGGTGCCGATAGCCGAGATCGCGACGTCGCAGGGGATCTCCTCGATGGCGCCCTCGATGGGCACCGGGCGACGACGGCCGGACTCGTCGGGCTCGCCGAGCTCCATCTTCTGGACCTTGACGGCGCACACGGAGCCGTCCTCGCCAGCGACAAACTCGAGCGGGGAGACGAGCGGCAGAACCTCGACGCCCTCGGCCTTAGCATGGTGCAGCTCGGCGCGACGGCAGGGCATCTCGTCCTCGGTACGACGGTAGGCGATGATGGCGTGCTCGGCGCCCAGGCGCTTGGCGGTACGGACGGCGTCCATAGCCACGTTGCCGCCGCCAAAGACGACGACGTTCTTGCCGTGCTTGGTGGGGGTGTCGTACTCGGGGAACTTGTTGGCCTTCATCAGGTTCACGCGGGTGAGGTACTCGTTAGCGAAGAAGACGTTGGGCAGGTTCTCGCCGGGGACGTTGAGGAACTTGGGCAGGCCGGCGCCGGTCGCCACGTAGATGGCGTCGAAGCCCTGCTCGAACAGCTCCTCGGCCGTGGCCATGTTGCCCACGACGGAGTTGTACTCAAACTTAACGCCCATGTCCTCCAGGCCGTCAATCTCGCGCTTGACGACTGCCTTGGGCAGACGGAACTCGGGGATGCCGTAGACCAGCACGCCGCCGCCGGTGAAGAAAGCCTCGAAGACGGTGACGTCAAAGCCGTTACGGGCGAGCTCGCCGGCGCAGGTGATGCCGGACGGGCCGGAACCGACGACGGCGACCTTCTTGCCGTTCTTGGGGGCCATCTTGGGCGTGGAGGCGAGCTCGGGGCGGTCACCCAGGAAGCGCTCGAGCTGGCCGATGGCCACGGGCTCGGACTTCTTGCCGCGGATGCACTTGCCCTCGCACTGGTTCTCCTGCGGGCAGACGCGGCCGCAGATGGCGGGAAGCATGGAGTCCTCGCGGATGGTATCGAGAGCGCCGCCGAAGTCCTTCTCGCGGATCTGCTCGATAAAGCGGGGGATGTTGATGTTGACGGGGCAGCCCTCAACACAGAACGGCTTCTTGCAGTTGAGGCAGCGCTCGGCCTCGGCCAGCGCCATCTCCTCGGTGAAGCCCTTGTCGACGGGGCGGAAGTCGCAGGCGCGCTCGGCAGCCGGCTCCTCGTTATCGGGGGTGCGGGGCGACTTCATATCGGCAACGAAACGACCGTTAACTAGTGGCATGCGCAGCTCTTTTCCTCATAGGCCTTGAGGGACTCGCCCTCTTCGGAACGGTAAGCGGCCTGGCGGGCACGAAGGTCATCCCAGTCGACCAGGGTGGCATCGAAGTCGGGGCCGTCGACGCAAGCGAACTTGGTCACGCCGCCCACCTCGACGCGGCAGCAGCCGCACATGCCGGTGCCGTCAACCATGATGGGGTTGAGGGACGCGGTGATGGGGGTGTCGTACTTCTGGGCGGTGAGGGTCGAGAACTTCATCATCGGAACGGGGCCGACGCAGAAGACCTGGCTCACGGCCTTGTCCTGCAGCAGGCGCTCCAGCGGAGCGGTGACAACGCCCTGCTCGCCGTAGGAGCCGTCGTCAGTGGTGATGTGGATGTGGTCCTCGTCGAGGAGCTCGCGGAACTGGTCCTCCATGAGCAGGAGGTCCTTGGTACGGGCGCCCATGATGGCGTGGACCTCGTGGCCGGTCTCGACCAGGTGCTTGGCTACCGGGAAGGCAATTGCCAGGCCGACGCCGCCGCCAATGACGGCGCAGGGGCCCTCGGCCATCTCGGTAGGAACGCCCAGCGGGCCCACGACGTCGCGCAGCGACTCGCCGGCCTCGTAGGTGGAAAGCATCTCGGTGGTCTTGCCGATCACCATGAAGATGAACTCGACCCAGCCCTCGTCACCGTTCCAGCCGGCCAGGGTAAACGGGACGCGCTCGCCCGTCTCGTTGGCGCGGACCATGAGGAACTGTCCAGCGTGCGCATGCTTGGCGATTGCAGGCGCCTCGATGCGGAACTTGAACACCTTCTCCGAGAACTGCGTCTTCTCCAGGATCTTATACATAGAACCCCTCTCTTGTTAGGGCTGCCGAACCGTGCCTCCACGGAAATGGACGGTAGCCCGAATAAAACCGTACGCGCACAGGCGTTGTGCAGACATACGGTGCAAATTATACCCTCATGGACATGCTGTTTACGTGTGTCTTCGGCGGTTGGGAAAAGGGTTTATCCACTTCGACCTACCAAATAGGGATAGGTTTATTTTGGTCGGTTTTATCAGGCAAAACGGCAAAGGGGGCCGGCCTCGGGTTGTGATGAGGCCGGCCCCCTTTGGGGTGTTATGCGTGTATGGCGGCGCGGGGTTTATTGCGATGCGGCCACCGGGGCGTTTCCGCAGATAAAACTTGCCAAAATAAACCTGTCCCTAAACGGTAGGTTTTAGTGCTTGCCGTTGGCGGAGGCGGCGCCGTTAACGTGGTCGCGGGCATAGATCACGCCGTGCACGATGGCCAGGCCGGCGGCGTCGGCGGCGCGGGCGCAGGTGTCCTGGAAGTCATCGGCCTCGCGGGCGCGCAGCTGTTTGAGCACATAGTCTGCCACGGCCATCTTGCCGGGAGGGTTGCCGATGCCGGTGCGGATGCGGCTAAAGTCGCGGCTGCCCATCTTGTCGATGATGGAGCGCAGGCCGTTGTGGCCGGCGTGGCCGCCGCCCACCTTGACGCGTACGTCGCCGGCGGGAATGTCGAGCTCGTCGTGAATCACGAGCAGCTCCTCGGCCTTGATCTTGTACTCGCGGCAGAGCTTGGAGATGGGGCCACCCGAGGTATTCATATACGACTGCGGCTTGACAAGCACGATCTGGCGCTTGCCGCCCTCTTCCTCGGGATCGTTGATGTTGATGAGCGCGACCTCGGCGCCGGTCTGGTTTTTCCAGTACGTGACGCCGGCCTGACGGGCCAGCTCGTCGATCGCTTTAAAGCCGGCGTTGTGGCGGGTCTCGGCATATTCCTCGCCCGGGTTGCCAAGCCCGGCAACCATGCGAATCTTAAGCGGCTGTGCAGCTGCCATATTTGTCCTTCCGTTACACATAAAAGTTTAATCAACGACAAAGGCTACCACGCCCGCCGAAGGCGAGACTTCGTTTCAGCGAAATCCCACCAGACAAAAGCGCGGCCGCGGCAGAGCGAGCCGTCGGAACAGAAGAAACCCCCGCGCGACCTTTGCGAAGCAAGGGGGAGCGCGGGGGTTTCTTCTGTTCCGACGGCGATGCGCCGGGTTGCAAGGACGATGCGATTACAGCGCGAAGTCGCCGCCGACGAGCGTGGAGACGGGCTCCTCGTGGTAAACGGCGGAGATGGCCTGAGCGAACTCCTCGGCGACCGAGATGGTCTTGATCTTGCCGCCGACCTCGACGGGAATGGCGTCGGTGACGACGCACTCGACGATGGGGGCGTCGTTCAGACGCTCGATGGCCGGACCGGAGAAGATGCCGTGGGTGGCGCAGACGTAGATGTCGCCGGCGCCCATAGCCTTGAGCTCCTTGACGTTGGCGCACAGGGTGCCAGCGGTGTCGATCATGTCGTCGTTGATGATGCAGGTCTTGCCCTTGATGTCACCGATGATGCCCATGACCTCGGCGGCGTTGTGGCGCGGACGGCCCTTGTGGGCGATGGCCAGGTCGCAGCCGAGCATGTCGGACAGCTTCTTGGCGGCCTTGGCACGACCCACGTCAGGGGAGACGACAACCAGGTTGTCGGTGTCGAAGTGCATGGCGTTGTAGTACTGGCCAAACAGCGGCAGTGCGGACAGGTGGTTGACCGGGATATCAAAGAAGCCCTGGATCTGACCCTGGTGCAAATCGAGGGTGATGATGCGGTCGACGCCGGCGCGCTCGAGCAGGTTGGCGACGAGGCGGGCGGTGATGGGCTCGCGCGGGCCGGCCTTGCGGTCCTGGCGGGCATAGCCGTAGTGGGTGATAACGGCGGTGATGGAGCGGGCGGATGCGCGCTTGGCAGCGTCGGTGGCGATGAGCAGCTCCATGAGCATGTCGTTGACGTTGCCGCCGGCCACGGACTGAATCAGGAAGACGTCGGCGCCGCGGACGGTCTCGTCGTAGCGGGCGTAAATCTCACCGTTGGCGAACTGCTTTAGCGTAAGGCCCGAAAGCTCGACCCCAAGGTACTCAGCAATCTTCTGAGCGAGGGGACGGTTGGAGGAACCGGAATACACGCGGATGGACTTGCGCATATTCTCCGACTTCTCGGGATCATTAATCGGCATTACCCTTCTCCTTTATACATCGAATGCCATATAGATGCCTTGTTGCATTGTAACCGCGCGGCGGGGTTTATCGGGTCCTGATAACGTCTTTACCGCCAACGGACACGAACCGACCACTCATCCGGTTGCGCAGGTCACGATAGAAAAAGGAGCCGCCCCCCATGGAACAGCTCCTTAGATGCTTGGTAAAACGTTATACCTCGTCGTCCTCGTGCAGACGGCGGCGATAATCGGCGGCCCAGCCCTCAATGTTTACCTGACGGGCGCGGCCCAGGCCGAGCGCGTCTGCCGGGACCGGCTCGGTGATGACGGAGCCGGCGGCCACGAGTGCACCGTCGCCGATCTGGGCGGGCGCGACCATCATGGTGTCGGAGCCAATGAAGGCATCCTTGCCGATGACGGTCTTGTGCTTGTGGACGCCGTCGTAGTTGCAGGTGATGGAGCCCGCGCCCACGTTGACGCCGGAGCCCATGGTGGTGTCGCCGATGTAGGACAGGTGCGGCACCTTGGAGCCCTCGCCGATCGTGGACTTCTTGATCTCCACGTGCGTGCCGGCCTTGGAGCCGTCGAGCATGTGGGTGCCCGGGCGCAGGTAGGCGCGCGGGCCGCAGTCGACGCCGTTCTCGATGACGGCCTCGATGGCGATGGTCTCATCGATGGTGCAGCCGCTGCCGACGGTGGTGTCGGTGAGGCGGCTGTTGGGGCCGAGCTGGCACTCCTCGCCCACGGTGACGTGGCCGATCAGGTGCGTCTGCGGCCAGACGACGGTGTCGCGGCCGATGGTGGCATCAGGGCCGATCCAGGCCTGCGTGGGGTCGATGAAGGTAACGCCCTCGGCCATCCAGTGCTCGTTGATGCGGTCGCGCGCGATGGCGGTAAGCTGTGCGAGCTGGATGCGGCTGTTGACGCCCAGGCCGTCGCGGTAGTCGTCGCAGTGGAAGATGGAGACTGCCTGGCCGTGGCCCTTGAGGATCTCGAGCATGTCGGGCAGATAGTACTCGGACTGCGCGTTGTCGTTGCCGATCTCGTCGATGTGGGCGGCGAGCTGCGCGCCGTCGAAGGCGTAGCAGCCGGCGTTGCACTCCAGCAGTGTGGCGGCCTGCTCGGACGTGCAGTCCTTCTGCTCGATGATGCGCTCGATCTGACCATCGGCGCCCAGCTTGATGCGGCCGTAGCCGAAAGGATCGGGCGGCGTCATGGTCATGACGGTGCAGGCGAGCTCGCCGGTGGCGACGGTTTGCGCGAACTTGGCGACGGTGTCGGCGGTGATGAGCGGCAGGTCGCCGTTGAGCACCACGACGGGGCCTTGCGTGATGCCACAGGCCTCGAGCGCGACCTTCACGGCGTGACCGGTGCCCAGACGCTCGGTCTGCTCGACGCACTCGACCTTGGTGGCGCTGTTGGCGTAGGCGCCGTCGATAAGGGCGCGCATCTCGTCGGCGTGGCTGCCGATGACGACCACGACGCGGCTGCAGCCGGCCTTGATGGTGGCGTCGACGATCCACTGAACCATGGGCTTGCCCAGGATCTTGTGCGAAACCTTGCAGTGGTTCGACTTCATGCGGGTGCCCTCGCCGGCAGCGAGGATAATTGCGGTTGCGTCCATGTGATCTCCTGTTACGTTATAGAGACGTGTGTTTGGAAACGATACACGGCGCAATATGATACCGCAGGCATATGACGAGCGCGTAACGATTGGTTTGCGGCGGTTGAGGCTTGCGCCGCCGGCGTGGCGTTTGCACTGCTTGCGTGCGACGTTGGCGGTGCTGCGGAGCTGTTGTTTGAGCGAGGGGACGGGGGTGCCCGTGGACAACATACGAGAGGAGTTTGGCGGCGAGCCCGTCGCGGCATTCTCGATGTCGCATCCGGCTGTGCCGGCACTCTATATAGTGCTGACGCTGGGGCTCACTATGTTCTCGATGCAGCCGGTACTGATTGCGCTGTCACTTGCGGGCGGGCTGGCGTATGGATTTGCGACGCGTGGGGCTGCCCGCACGCTGGGCGCGCTCCGCTGGCAGCTGCCGGTGATTTTGATCGTCGCGGTGCTCAATCCGCTGTTTAGCGCCTCGGGCTCGACGGAGCTGTTCCGTATTGGCATGCGCGCGGTGTATCTGGAGAGCATGGTATACGGCCTGTGCATGGGCGGGCTGTTTGTGGCGAGCGTGCTGTGGTTTGAGGCGGCGGCGTCGATGCTCGAATACGACAAGGTGCTCGCGCTGCTGGGCAATGCTGCACCGGTGATTGCGCTCATGATCTCGATGTGCATGAGGCTTATCCCGCAGTTTTTGCGCCGCGGTCGTACGGTGTTGGCGGTGCAGGATGCGATTGATGTGCCGGGCCGCGCGCCGGCCGACCCCGTGCGCTCGCGCTTGCGGGCGTCGAGCGTGTTGATGGGCTGGGGCCTGGAAGATTCGCTGGAGCGCGCGGACGCCATGCGCTCGCGCGGGTGGGGTGCCGCGACGCGTCGTACGACGTATGCGAGGTATCGACTGGGGCGCAGCGACGTTGCTGCGCTGGTTGGGCTTGCGCTGTTTGGCGTGGTCACGGTGGCAGTGGCGTGGACCGCGACGACGCAGTATTCGTTTTATCCGCAGCTCTCGGTGCCGGCGCCGTGGCCGGGCTATGTCGTGTACGCTGCCTGGATGGTGCTGCCTTGCGCGTTACACGCGATTGATGAGAAGAGGTTTGGCTGATGGCTCGGTTGGATAGGGGCCCGGTGTCGGGCACGGCGTGCGGCCCGGATATTCCGGCGATTGAGGTGCAGGGCCTTAGTTTTGCCTATCCCGAGGCCGAGGCACCGGTGCTCGAGGGGCTTGATTGGCGTGTTCCCCAAGGTGCATTTGTGCTGCTTGTTGGCGGTACCGGTTCGGGTAAGTCGACGCTGCTGTCGCTGCTCAAGCCCGAGATCGCTCCGGCGGGCGAGCGCACTGGTGATGCGCGCGTGCTGGG
Organism: uncultured Collinsella sp.; assembly: GCA_900544065.1. Taxonomy (GTDB): domain Bacteria; phylum Actinomycetota; class Coriobacteriia; order Coriobacteriales; family Coriobacteriaceae; genus Collinsella. Next base: position 33,084 of record UQTR01000003.1, on the reverse strand, counting down.
CGAGAACGTTGCCGACATGGACGTGCGCGCGTCTGCGGAGCGCGTGGGCTATGTGTTTCAGGACCCCGAGAACCAGATCGTGTGCGAAACCGTGTGGCACGAGATGGCGTTTGGCCTGGAAAACCTAGGCATGTCGCGCGACGAGATGCGCCGTCGCGTAGCCGAGACCAGCTATTTCTTCGGGCTGGAGGATTGGCTTCACCGCGATACTGACACGCTTTCGGGTGGTCGCAAACAGTTGCTGTCGTTGGCGGCCGTTCTGGCGCTGCGCCCGCGCGTGCTGCTGCTCGACGAGCCCACGTCTCAGCTCGATCCCGTTGCCGAGAAGAATTTCCTGCACGCGCTGTTTCGTGTGAATCGCGAGCTGGGCTGCACGGTTGTTGTGGCGACGCATCAGCCGCGCCCAATGCTCGAATACGCGACGTGTGCGTACCGGATTGAGGACGGTCGCGTGCGCGAGGTGGCGGATATGGCTTCTTTGGGACGCCGAGAATCGCTGTTTTCCGATGACATGTTGGGGTGGGGTGCCATCCGATGTGCAAAAAACGGAGTATTCAGCAGGCGTGAGGACAATTTGGACTCTCTGGAGCCGCCCGGGGACGTATCGAGCGCGAAAAAAAGTTCGGAATTGGACAAATCGTCCGAATTTGTGGCGCAAGCGTCGCTCGAGAACGGCTCGGAAGCCTTCCCGCGCACGGATGGAAGCAGAATACTCCAAAAAATGCACGCTGGGTCGGCTACCACCCTGGCAGGGAGCTGGTTTCGCTACGATCGCGCGGGCGGTTGGGTGCTGCGCGGTCTCGACGTGGCGTTTTCGGCCGGTGCGGTGCATGCGATCGTGGGCGGCAACGGATGCGGTAAGTCGACGATGCTCTCGGTGCTGGCGAAGACCGCCAAGCTGCAGCGCGGCCGCATGGTGCGCGGAGCGGCCTCGGCGGCGCTGCTGCCTCAGAACCCCAAAGCATTGTTGGTTGCCGAGACGGTTCGCGATGAGCTGATGGAATGGGCCTCGACCTGCGGATATGACGAGAACTTGGCGCGGGAGCGTGCGGCGAGCTTGGGGCTGTCGGGTCTGGATGGGCGCCACCCCTACGATCTTTCGGGCGGACAGCGTCAACTGCTTGCATTGGCAAAACTGCTGCTAATCGGCCCCGAACTGCTATTGCTCGATGAGCCCACCAAGGGTCTAGACCTGTTCAGCCGCCGCATCATCGCTCGCGCCCTGCGTGACCATGCGAAGGTTGGTGGCACCGTCATCATGGCCACGCACGATTTGGATTTTGCCGAGCAGGTTGCCGATGGCGTTGCCATGATGTTCGACGGTGAGATTGCCTGCATGGAGCCGCCGGCCGACTTCTTTGCCGACAACGTGTTTTATAGGGCGTGATGGGATGACGGATTATCGCGTCGCGCGCCCGCTCGCAAAACTGGAGATCCCGCTTCTGCTGGCGGTGCCAGCCGTGATGGCTGCGGCGTTGCTGGCGGGCGTTGAGCAGGCGGCGCTTGCCATGCTTGTCGTGGTGGCACTGGTGCTTGCGCTGTTCTTTGCGGGCTACGAGGCGTCGCGACCGGGTCTGCGCCAGATTATGCCAACGCTGGTTCTGGCGGCGTTGGCCGCGGCGGGGCGCATCTTGTTTGGCCCCATTCCCGACTTTAAACCGGTGAGCGCCATCGCCATTATCGCGGGGGCGACGCTTGGTTGCCGCAATGGTTTTATGGTTGGCGCGCTGGCGGCGCTGACCAGCAATTTCTTTTTTGGACAGGGCATGTGGACGCCGTGGCAGATGTATGCCTGGGGGCTCGTGGGATACGTTGGCGGTGCGCTGGCGTATGCGGGTGCGTTCGACCGTGCCGACGGCACCGTGCGCATGCCGGCGCTGATGGCGTACGGCTTTGCTTCGGGTCTGCTGTACGGCGTGGTGATCAACGCGTATGACATTATCGGTTTTGTTCAACCGCTCACGTGGGCGGGCGCCGTGGCGCGTCTTGCTACCGCCGTACTGTTCGATATCACGCACGGACTCGCGACCTGCGTGTTTTTGGCCGCCCTGTACAAGCCCTGGTGTCGCCGCATCAACCGAGTCGTCGTGAAATACGGGCTGTAGGGCTGGTTGCGCCGGAGTGGGAATCAATACTGTCGAAGTGCCATTTCAAAACTATGCCGGTTTACGGGGCTAGATTGGCGCAGGCCGACCATACCGGCTTTTTTCGAAATAGAGCAAGCCGTTTACCTGCGGTTTTATTATTTCGGAATTGCGTGTGGTTGGGGGTTCGCGATTTAGCCCCGTAAACCGGCATAGTTTTGAAATGGCCGGTTGATATGACGGGCATCGTGGCCCTCAAGAGCCAAGCTGATCCGTTTTCTTTCCGTCCCCAGACGTCCCCGGGGGATCAGCTGAACCCGCCCGCCATGAAATCGGCCCATCTACTACGTTTGGCCCGACACCCCCAAGCACAACCGCGTTTTATGAAAAACCGCAGGCTTTCTACCTGCGGTTTTCTTTTTGCGTTGTTCGCTGTGGTTGAGGGTAGTGGCTTAAACGTAGTAGATGGGCCAGTTTCGTGGAAAGCGGGCCGCGTGGATGCCCTCGCGAGGTGAAAATGGTCCCTTTTCCTCCGTCCCCAGGAGATCAGTTGGGGCTAGAGCTCTAGGGTGAGGGTGACGGGGCAGTGGTCGCTGCCAAAGATGTCGCCGCGGATGCCCGTGTCGCGCACGTTGCCGGCGATTGCGTCGCTTACCAGGAAGTAGTCGATGCGCCAACCGGCGTTGTTCTTGCGGGCATTAAAGCGGTAGCTCCACCAGCTGTAGACGCCCTCGACGTCCGGATTTGCCGCGCGCCAGGTATCGGTAAGGCCGGCGTTGAGCAGCTCGGTAAACTTGCCGCGCTCCTCGTCCGAAAAGCCGGCGTTGCCGCGGTTGGACTTGGGGTTCTTAAGGTCGATCTCCTCGTGCGCCACGTTAAAGTCGCCGCAGGTCACGACGGGTTTGCCGGTCTCGCGCTCGAGCGCGTTCAAAAAGCTGCGGTAAGCATCGTCCCAGGCCATGCGCACGTCGATGCGGGCGAGTTCGTTTTGCGCGTTGGGAGTGTAGACATCCACAAACCAGAACTTGTCGAACTCCAGCGCGCAGACGCGGCCCTCGGTTACGGCTTGGGTGACGAGTGCGGCCGCCTCGTCCTCGCCGGCGTAGGGTAACAGCGCGTCGGCGTGCAGCACGCGCAGCGGTTCCTGGCGGCTAAAGACCGCAGTGCCCGAATAGCCTTTACGCTCGGCGTAGCTCCAGGTTTGGTGATAGCCGGGCAGGTCAATATCGACCTGGCCTTCTTGCAACTTGGTCTCTTGCAGCGCCAGGATATCGACGTCGAGTTCTTGCGCGATCTGGATAAAGCTCGGGTCCTTTTTGAGCACGGCGCGCAGTCCGTTGACGTTCCACGAGGCGAAAGTGTAAGTCTGAGGCATGGTGTCCTTTCGACGGGGTTGGCAGGCTTAAGATTATCGCAACAGGGGCGGGGTGGGCTCCGTGGGCGACGGCGCAATCGCAGCCGCCCCGACCAACATGGACGGAGGACAAACATGACGCAAGCGATAACAGATCCCAAGCAGGCCTCCGCCGCGCTGGCGGAGCTGTTCAATACCCACGAGCGCGTGGTGTTCTTTGGCGGCGCTGGTGTTTCCACGGCAAGCGGCATTCCCGATTTTCGCAGCGTGGACGGCCTGTATCACCAGCAGTTTGCCTATCCGCCCGAGACCATGCTGTCGCACAGCTTTTACGCGACACATCCGGCGGAGTTCTTCGACTTTTACCGAACCAAGATGATTGCGCTTGGCGCCAAGCCCAACCGCTGCCACACCAAGCTGGCCGAGTTGGAGCGCGCCGGTAAGCTAAATGCCGTGGTGACACAAAATATCGACGGCCTGCATCAGATGGCCGGCTCACAGCGCGTGTTCGAGCTGCACGGATCGGTCCATCGCAACATTTGCCAGTCGTGCGGCGCGGTCTATAGCGCCGAGTGGATTTGCTCGCGCGAGCATGAGGACGCCGCGGGTGTGCCCGTGTGCCCTGCGTGCGGCGGGCGCATTAAGCCCGATGTGGTGCTCTACGAGGAGCCGCTCGACGAGCATGTGCTGACCGGCGCCGTCGCCGCCATCGCCGCGGCCGATGCCCTCATTGTGGGCGGGACCTCGCTCGTGGTGTATCCGGCGGCGGGCCTTACGCACTACTTTACCGGCGATACGCTGGCCATTTGCAATCTTGCTCCCACCGATCAGGATGCAAATGCCGACCTGCTGATTTCTTGCGACATCGCGGCCGCGTTTGCGTTCTAGCCCGTGTGCGCGGATACAATAGAAAGACTAATTGCAAAGCGACCCCGCCGCCTGCGCCCGAGCGCGGCGGCGCGGGCATTTTAGGAGGATGTTCATGGCGAACGATAGCAAGACATGGCGGTGCGGAAAGTACGAGCTCAGCTTTGACCGCCCGCGCATCATGGGCGTCCTCAACGTGACGCCCGATTCGTTTAGCGACGGCGGGGAGCACTTCGACCCGGATGCCGCCATCGAGTACGGCTTGGCGATGCTCGACGCCGGCGCCGACATCATCGACGTGGGCGGCGAGTCCACGCGCCCCGGATTTACCCCGGTCAACCCCGACGAGGAGGCTCGCCGCGTGCTGCCCGTGGTGCGCGCGCTGGCCAAAGAGGGCGCCATCGTCTCGATCGACACGCGCCACGTGGCGGTTGCCAAGGCGGCCGTGCGCTGCGGCGCCTCGATCGTCAACGACGTGACGGGCTTCACCGATCCCAAGATGGTCGAGTTTGTCGCGACGAGCACCTGCGGCGTCATCGTGATGCACGCCGGCGAGGTCGCGGCGCCCACCCGCACGCATGCGACGGTGCAGCTCGATACCTCGGCTGCGGCGTTTGTTGCCGAAAAGGCGCGCGAGGCGGCCGCCGAGGCTGCGCGCGAGGCCGAGAAGCCTGCCCGCCGTCGCCGTGGCAAGCTGCTGGGCGAGCCCAAGACGGAGGCTAAACTGCCGGGAGGCGTGGTGCAGCCCTCGTTGCCGTTTGGCGATCCGGAACCCGCGCCCGAGCCCACGGGCGAGCAGAAGCAGGAGACGCCGGCCGCCGAAGAGGCCGCTCCTGTCGCCGATGCCGCCGCGACCCCTGAGCCCGCGCCGGAGCCCAATGATCACCTGGCGGCCATGATGCGCCGCAGTGCCCGACGTGAGGAGGCTTATGTGCCCACCTCGCAGCTCCGACGCTTTACCCTGCCCGATTCGGCGCCCATCATGCGCCGCGTCATGGGCTTTCTGTCCGACCAGGCCCGCACGCTCATCCATGCCGGCGTGTCGCGCGACCGCATCTGCATCGATCCCGGCCCGGGCTTTGGCAAGACGGCCAACGAGGACATCGTCATCCAGCGCGAGACCGCCAAAATGGCGTCGCTGGGCTACCCGCTCATGTGCGCCGTGTCGCGCAAGCGTTTTGTGGGCGCCGTCTCGGGCGTGACCGAGGCCACCGCGCGCGATGCCGCCACGTTTGGCGTGTGCCTGGGCGCTATCCGGGCCGGTGCCAACATCGTGCGCGTGCACGACGTTACCGGCTTTGCGCAGTTCCTGAACGGCTACTGGGCTGTCGCCAAGCCGCAGCCGCGCCGTGCGTTTGTGGCCGTGGGCTCCAACCTGGGGCATCGTTGCGACAACATCCGCGCCGCACGCGACATGATTGCCGAGATTCCGCTTACCTGCGTGTCCAACTGCTCGCGCATCTACGAGAGCGAGCCGGCCTACGAGACACGCCAGGACGCGTTTGCCAACGCCGTCATCGAGATCAAGACTGAGCTGGCTCCGCTGGTGCTGCTTGACGAGCTCATGAAGATTGAGGCCGAGCTGGGCCGCGACCGTTCCAAAAAGGCCAAGGCAAACGGCCCGCGCACCATCGACCTGGACCTGCTGTGGATGGACGGCGAGACCCACGGCGGCAAGAAGCTGCGCCTGCCGCATCCGCTGATCGGCGAACGTGATTTTGTGCTGGTACCACTCGAGGATCTGATGCACGACCCGGCGCGGTTCTTCCGCTACAACGGCGTCGAGGTCAAGGAGCCCGAGGACCGCGTGGGCCATATCGTGGGCGAATTGGGGCGTATGTAGATGATCGAGATGAATGCTGTTGCCGCCGGTACCGAGCTCGACGCGGCGCGTGACGCGGGCCGCGAGGGCATGTCCGCGGGCTGGTGCGCGTGGAGCGCGGGCGATGCATCGCTGACGTTTTCGCTGGTCGTGCGCCCCGATGTGAACATGCACGCCTTCCACGGCCTGCCATTTGTAGCTGCAATGGGCATGATGGACGCGCTTGCGGGCACGGCCGCAACGCCGGGCCTGGGGCTTGCCGGCAAAGTGGGCATCCAGTGGCCGAGTGACATCGTGTGCGGCGCGCCTGCGTTTGAGACGTCGCTCGCGCGCGTCGCCGCCAACGGCGGTGCCGGTGCTGCGGGCATGTTTGCCGCGGTGACGGTGGATGTCGAGCGTGCGGCACTGGGCGAGCTCGGCGTGGATATGGCCGACGAGGTACTGGTTGAGGCACTGGCCGCGGCGGTGCTCGCTCGCGTTGACGCCTGGGCGGTTGCCGCCAACACACCACAGGGCGCTGCCGGTCCGCTGGCCCCGGTGCTGGGCGAGTACTTTGATATGGTGCCGCTGCTGGGTCGTCAGGTCGCGGCGGTGTCGCCCAACGGCCTGCCGCTCGCGGTCGGCGTGTTTGCGGGCCTGGACATCTGGGGCCGCGCGACCATCAAGACCGATGCCGGAGAGCAGGAGTTTCCGCCCGAGGCCGTACGCATTCGCGGTCTGTAGCGCGAGGCGCCCACGCTCAAAGACAACGATGACAACAAGACCCTCCTCGGCTATGCCGGGGAGGGTCTTGTTGTCTGGGGAATGGGTTGTCAGCACCCTATTCCTCAAAACTGAAAATCTTTCGATTTTGAGGAATAGAATTAAGCCAGCTCGGCCTTTAACGAGGTATATTCGTTGCAGGGCCTATTCCTCAAAACTGAAAAATTTTCGTTTTTGAGGAATAGCGATAAAAGACTGCAGGGAGGCGCCAATGAAACTCATCAATAGAACGTCATACATGGAAACGTTGACGAGCCTTATTGGCGTACCGGACATCAAGGTCATAACGGGCATTCGCCGTAGCGGTAAGTCAAAATTGCTCGAGGCCCTCCGCGATTACGTGGAGGCAAATCTGTCCAATTCGAATGTCATCCATATCAATTACAACCTCGACGAGTTCGAGGGCCTGCTCGAATATCATGCCCTGCTCGCCTATGTGAAAGAGCATCGAGCGTCCGACAAGCAAAACTTCCTGCTTATCGACGAGGTTCAGATGTGCGACGGCTTTGAACGCGCGATCAACAGCCTCCATGCATCCGAGCAGTACGACATCTTCATCACCGGATCGAACGCCTTTTTGCTGTCGAGCGATCTGTCGACGCTCTTTACGGGGCGTACGTTCGAGATCGAGGTTTTCCCATTCTCGTTTGAGGAGTATCGCTTCTATTGTGACGAGGGCGAGGTCGATCGCGACTTCGATGAGTACGCGAGAACCGGCGGTATGTCCGGCTCTTACCCTTATCCACTGCAGGAGCAACGCTACCAATATCTCTCCAATGTCTTCAAAACGCTCATCGTGAGGGATATCGTGCAGCGGCATAACGTGAGAAACGAATCGGCACTGCTGCGCATTGCCGATTACATGATGGACAACGTCTCCAACATAACGTCGGCACGCAACATTACGGATGTTTTGAATGCGGATGGGCTAAAGATTACGAACAAGACGGTCGGCACGTACATGGGGTACCTGTGCGATGCGTTTGCCTTCTATACAGTTCGTCGGTACGACATTCGCGGCAAAAAATACCTTAAGAGCGGCGAGAAGTATTACCTAGCAGACCACGCGTTCAAATACGCACTGCTTGGTACACGTGATATGGATTGGGGACGCGTATACGAGAACATGGTGGCCATCGAGCTGCTGCGCCGCGGATACGAGGTATACGTCGGTGTGCTCTATAAAAAGGAAATAGACTTTGTAGCAATAAAGCGAAGCGAGAAGCTCTACATTCAGGTGAGCGACGACATCAGCTCGGATAAGACGTTTGAACGCGAGATTTCGCCACTGCTGAGCATTGGCGATGCGTATCCCAAGATGATTCTTGCCCGCACGCATCACGAGGCCACGGATCGCGATGGGGTGCAGATCGTGGACCTGGCGAGGTGGTTGTGCGGCGAGGCTTAGCAGAAGGTCCTATTCCTCAAAACTGAAAAATTTTCGTTTTTGAGGAATAGGACCGATGCATTGCTTAGTCCGCCGCTCGCGCCCGTGCTCGACTTAAGCCACTGTCCTACGCCAGCTCCTGCATGCGGCGGTAGATTTCGCAGATACCCTTGATGGTGAGTTGGCCGTCTACCACGTCGAAGGCATCGGTCGAATCGGCGACGATGCCGGCGAGACCGCCTGTGGCGATAACGGTGGCGTCCTCGCGGCCCAGTTCGCGCTTCATGCGAGCGACCAGGCCCTCGGCCATGGAGGCGGCGCCCATCACGGCGCCGACCTTGATGCATTCCTCGGTGTCGCGGCCGATGGCGTGCTCGGGCGCCTCGAGCGGAACGCTGGCGAGCTTGGCGGCTCGGGCGGCGAGCGCGTCCATGGAGATGCGGATGCCCGGCGCAATCGCTCCGCCAATGTAATAGCCGTTCTCGTCGATGACGTCGATATTGGTTGCGGTGCCAAAGTCCACCACGATCGCCGGGGCGCCGTAGAAAGTTTCGGCCGCAACGGCGTTGGCGATGCGATCGGCACCTACGGCCTGGGGGCGCGCCGCGCGCAGTTTGGTCACCGCGGCCGTCTGCGGCCCGATAACGATGGCGTCTGCCGCGATGCGGTCGGCCACGGTGTGCCACTCGCGCGAGAGCTGCGGCACCACGCCGGCGAAGGCGATCGCGTCGACCGCGTCGAGCGAGAGGTCGTACATCTTAAAGAAGCCCATCAGGCGCACATGGATTTCGTCGGCGGTATAGGAGCGGTCGGTGGGCATGCGCCACGACTGCACCAGCTCGTCTCCGTCAAACAGGCCCATGGCCGTCTGCGTGTTTCCCATATCGATAGCGAGCAGCATGTCTACTCCCGGTGTCGGCGTAAAAGGACGCGCACCATTGTATACGTGCCGTCGGCGCTGCTCGGCTGCGATTCGTTTACGGTGATATGGGCTGAGGGGGCTTAAATATGAAGGAATTATGCTCTACGAGATTTTCCTTGCCGTTTACCGAACTCCCACGTAATATTCTTTCTTGCGCACATGAGGCGCCCAGACATTGCGGGGTGGAGCAGTCTGGTAGCTCGCCGGGCTCATAACCCGGAGGTCGTAGGTTCAAATCCTGCCCCCGCGACCAAGAACTTGCAGCTCGTCGGCCTAGCCGGCGAGCTTTTTTGTTATTCCGGGACCGTGTTTTCGGTCCAATTCTCGGCCTCTCAAACAAAATCTCGATCTGTAACATCTAGGCCCGATTTGGGCGGTGAGGTGTTACAGGTTGAGATATACCGGTGGGTTGGGCCGTGTTTGTCTAAATCTGTAACACGAGGGACGGATTTTGCCGAGTTGTTGTTATAGATTGAGATTTTCTAGCAGGCGGGCCCCGTTTGTCTCGATCTGTAACATCTGGGGTCCATTTTGCTGAGTAACTGTTACAGATTTAGATCTTGCGGCAGGCGGGTTTGGTTTGTCTCGATCTGTAACAGTAAGACCCGGTTTTGCCGAGCAGATGTTACAGATTGAGACAAACCGACGGGCCGCCCCGCCCCATCCACCTGCCGCTACCTGCTGTCTGCCGATTTTCGTTGTGCCGCCGCGCTTCCATGCCATATCCTCTAGACAACTACGCGGCATCATCGCCGCCGCGCCTACAAGAGAGGAATATCCATGACCGCACCTGCATCCAAGCTGCTCCAGCCCATTACGGTTGGCCCCCTTGAGCTCAAAAACCGCATTATGTTCCCGCCGCTGACCACCGGCTACGAGGAGCGCGACGGTTCCATTGGCGAGCGCAGCCTGGCTTTTTACGAGCGCCTGGCCCGTGGCGGCGTGAGCTACATCGTCATCGGTGACGTCGCTCCCGTCATGACCGCAAGCCCCACGCCCAAGCTGGCAACCGACGCCCAGATCCCCACGTTTAAGGCGCTGGCCGATACCGTTCACAAGCACGGTGCCAAGGTTGCGCTGCAGCTGTTCCACCCCGAGTACGACGTGCCCGGTGTCGGCCGCATGGTCATGGGCTCCATGGCTGCCGCCAAGGCCGCGCAGGAGGCCAAGGCCGCCGGCGACGAGGAGACCTTTGCCGCCAAGATGGCCGAGTCCAACGAGATCCGCAAGCAGGCATATGCCAAGCTGCATCACGACATGCAGCACTTTGTGAACGAGGCGAGCGTAGAGCAGCTCACCCAGATCAAGGAGGCCATCGCTGCCTCGGCCGCCCGCGCGCAGCAGGCCGGCATCGACGCCATCGAGGTCCACGGCGACCGTCTGGTGGGTTCGCTGTGCTCGGCCATCCTCAACCATCGAACCGACGAGTACGGTGGCTCGTTCGAGAACCGCGTTCGCTACGCGCTGGAGGTCGTCGCCGCCATCAAGGAGGCCGCGCCGCAGCTGATGGTGGAGTACAAGCTCCCCGTGATTATGGAGAACCCCGACGGCACGCCGCGCGGCAAGGGCGGCCTGCAGCCCGATGAGGCCTGCGAGTTTGCCAAGCTGCTCGAGGGCGCGGGCATCGACATGATCCAGGTCGCACAGGCCAACCACACCGGCAACATGGGCGACACCATTCCGCCCATGGGCGCCATGCCCTACAACTGGACGCTGCCCGTGGCCGAGCGCGTCAAGGCCCTGGTCTCCGTGCCGGTGGCAACCGTCGGCCGCGTTGTCTCGGTCGAGGCCGGCGAGAAGATACTGGAAGACGGCGCGGCCGACATCATCGCCTATGGCCGCTCGCTCATGTGCGACCCTGACATTGCGCTGAAGGCTGCCACGGGCGAGCCCATCCGCGAGTGCCTCAACTGCAACAAGGGCTGCGTCGACGCGATTCAAAACCGCAAGTACATCTCGTGCGTGCTCAATGCCGAGAACGGCGACGAGGCGACCGTCGCCATCAAGCCGGGCGAGGGCGACAAGAAGATCGCCGTGGTGGGCGGCGGTATTGCCGGCCTGGAGGCCGCGCGTGTGGCGGCCAAGCGCGGCTACGACGTGACCGTCTACGAGGCGAGCGATCATCTGGGCGGCCAGATCGTGCTGGCGGCCGCGCCTCCGCGCAAGGACGAGATCATGCGCTCGGTCGAGTACTACGAGAAGATTCTGCCCGGCCTGGGCGTGAAGGTTGAGCTCAACCACGTCGCTAGCCCCGCGGACCTCAACGCCGCCGACGCCGCGATTGTGGCTGTGGGCGCGCACGACGTGGCCATCCCCGTTCCGGGCGCCGACTCGGAGAAGGTCGTCTCGAGCTGGGACGTGCTGGCCGGCAAGGTGGAGCTTGCGGGCCGCGTCGCCGTCATTGGCGGTGGCCTGGTGGGCACCGAGACTGCCGAGTACCTGCTGCAGCACGGCTGCGAGGTGGCGATCGTGGAGATGCTCGACAAGATTGCCGCGGGCGAGTCCGAGACCATTCTGCCGCTGATCATGAGCGACTTTGCCGAGCACAACGTGGAGCAGCACGTGAAGACCCGCCTGACCGCCATTACCGACGAGGGCGTGGAGGCCATTCGCACCACCGAGGACGGCGCCGAGGAGCCGGTGAAGATCGCCTGCGATTACGTGGTGATGGCCGTGGGCTCCAAGGCCAACGCGTTTGACCTTGACGGCGTGACGGTGCCCGTGACCTGCGTGGGCGACTGCTCGGGCGAGCGTACCGCCGACATTGCGAGCGCCATTCGCACGGCGTATCACGCGGCCAACGAACTGTAGTTAACTTCGCGGCCAGGCGGGGCGGTAGCACGGATCCGCCTCGCCCGACTGCGTCCCAGCATACACAGACCATCGACCGGGGTGGGGCCTGCGAGAACGGCAGGCCCCACTCCGGTTTTTGTGCGAGGAGGCAGGCGAGCTTAAACGCACCCTTAACCTCATCTTCACCTCAAATGAGGCTAAGATGAGGTTAAGATGAGGCAAGCAAACAACTGGGCAAATGCTGAAAATAGGGTGCTGTTAACCTCAAAATGAGGTTAAGGTGAGGCAAAGCTTGGGTGGGCGTGCGAACTGTTGCGCGAACAATGCGCGATGGACAGGCCGCTGCTTGTAATCTTTAAGACATCATTAAGGCTTGCGCTGTGGAGCAAACCGCAGGTCAATGCTATTCTTTTACCTTATCGTATGGTGTTGTATTCTGCCTGAATTCTATGCCTACGAGCAACGGATTGATCGCGACTAAGCGGAAAGGATGGCATGCCCGCTAGCAGGGCAAACGCAAGCGATGAGTGGCATGGACCGACATAGCGAGCTCCAGCAGCACAAGACGGCGGCCGAGTACCGCCAAGCTGCCGACGAGCACGTGCGGACCCTCAAGGATTTCTGGAAGGATTTCCTGGTGAGTGGTCTGTTTGTGCTGGCCGCCATCGTTGCCATCTTTGCGTGCTTGGCCTGGTTTGCCGCGAATAACCGAGTGAGCGCCACGGGGAGCACGATCGCGGCGAAGGGTCCGCGGTTTGTGCTCTCGGGAACGCATGGCGGCACGGCGGGCAAGTACGACGCCCAGGACAACTACGCGTCGGACAGTACAAGCCTTGCCGTGAACAATCTTTTCAACCTCAATAACATGAGTGCCGATGGCAGTCTCTCTCCGGGATCGGCGGGCCAGCTTCAGCTCAACGTCAAGCCGCTCTGCAACGACCTGCACGATATTACGGTGGAGATGACCTGGGAGATTTCTGTCCAGACGAGTGCGGCAGGTACAGGCGGTACCGACGCGGACATATCCAAAAACGAGGCGATCATCAACTCGCTTAAAGATTTGGTGCGCGGTCATATCCTGGTTTTTCAGGGCAAAGACACCTCTGGCTTTTACTCCGATCCGCTGATTCCCACGACCACCACGGTGACCCAGGACGGGGTCAGCGTCACCGTCATTACGCAGAGCTTTACCATCCCGGCGTTGGACTTTTGTCCTGAGAACTCAAATAGCACGATCGAAACCGTACCCAAAACCCTCTACTGGATTTGGCCGGAGCAGTTCAAGAGCTATGTTCGCACGGGCAACGCCGGCTACGGTGGCAACCTTTTCGCTAACACAGGCGACGAGGGGGGATACACAGCCCTCGTCGGCGACATCGACACGAACCACGCGCGCTATTTCCGCGCCGATAGCACGAGCGTGCCAGGTCAGGCGCCTAGTGCGGTTCCGCCTGTCGGAGCCGGCATGTCCTCTGCAGAGGTGGAAGCCTGTGCCGGCTATTACAACAACGCCGACGAGGTTATCGGCAAGAACATCAAGTACATTCGCGTGCGCTTCACCGCCAAGGAGGCGGATAAATAAATGGACGAGCAGCTTAATGCCCGCGAGCAGGGCTATATCAAGCACAACGAAGACGTGGTGAACTCCGGCGGCGACGGGTTCGGCTCGCACGGCGAGGCGCGTCCGGCTGGCCGCATCGAGCGCATCAAGACTTGGGTGAGCGGCCACCGTCGCGAATCCCTTGCCATCATGGGCCTGGTGGCCGTGCTTCTCGTGTTGCTGGGGTTGACGCTCGGATGGTTTGTCGATGCCAATCGCGGCTCCACCGTCGGCAAGATCAAGGAGCCGGCAGAGCTCAAGGTGCTGGGCCCCAACGCTACGGCCGCCGAGCAGATCGACCTGAGTTACAACCCCGAATACGGCGATACCAAGACCGGCAACACGGTGACGCTCAAGCGCCCGTTTTGCGTGCAGACGGGCGGCGATGGGTTTGAGCTGCAGCTTGCGAATACGACCAACATTAAAGGTCTCACTATCGAGCTGTATAAAGCCGAGAATCCGGGCCCAGGTGATACTCCCGACGTGCGCGGCACTGCGGGCGGCAAGCCCTATAGCTGGAAAATGTCTGAAACGGATCTGCTGAAGAGCTTCACGCTCATCAACGACCCGGTCGCCGGCGCAAGCGACCCTACATTCAAGGACTATCAAAAGGTCCAACGCAACGCGCGTCCGCTCTACCGTTTCAAGGTGTTCAACAAAGACGAGCTCAACGCCAAGACGCTCGACGGCTCGACTGGCAACGACACGCTCAACTTTATCATCAAGCTTTCGTGGGACGAGAGCGCCAAAGAGACCGATGTGATCTATCTGATCGCGCGTAACACGAGCGGTAAGTAGGAGAGGGGGCGCACATGGAGAAGCAAGAGAAGCAGCAGGATGCCGAGCGCGAGCAGCTGGCAAAAAGCAAAGGCCTCGTCAAGAACAAGCTGGTTGTGGCGGCAATCGCACTTGTTTGCGCCGTGGCGCTCGTGACGGGTGGCTACTTTACCTATTCCGCCTACATCGCCAACGGATTTCTCAAGTCCGTCGCCGCGACGGGCACCGCACAAAGCCTGTTTGCGAGCGACCTGCTTACGGGCTATATGAGTACGCCTAGCAACGACGACCTCGCCCGTGCCCAGCGCTCCGTTACGGTGTATCCCAGCAACGGGCAGTGCAACTTTACCTTTAGCATCTACAACTATTTGTTGAGCAACAGCAACTTCTGCAACGACAAAAATGTGACATACACCTTGACGGTCGAGGGGCATGGGCTCGATGGCACCACGTGGAGCTATTCGCCCCGGCCCAGCGGCAGCGTCACGCTTCCGGAGAATCAACCTACCAAGAAAGACTACACCGTGACCTTCCCCGAGGGTAAGTTGGGACAAGCATACTTTGTGATTAAGGCCACGGTCGTATCGGAGCAGAGCCCCGGCACCGAGCTAGCCTGTCTGGCGGCGAAAGTCGTGCCGTCAAAGAGGGCCGAGGTCAAAACCGCTGCGGTTGAGGGCGCGCTGGTTGATGTGGCTGGCAAGTTTGCTGATTACGCTGCGTACAACTACCGTGTGACGGTTACGGGCGCACCGGCAAACGTCACGCTCACGTGGGGGGAGAACGTGGAGATCGACCCGTTCTTCGAGACCAACCATGGTGTGACGGCGGATAAAACAAATCACACGGTTACGTTCACCATGGAGCCGGGTTCGATGGTCGTCAACTTTTATCGAGCGGACGGCAAAACGCCCGATTGCTGGGGTGACCTGGGCATTAGCGTGAGCGGAACCACCCAAACGGGTACGACGGAGACTCAATAACTCTGGCAGCAGAGTTTTAGGATAAGAGGTACGGAATCGATGAGAACGGCAAAGCGCATACTCGCAGAGTTCATGACGGTGGTCATGGTGCTCCAGGCATGTTCGCCCACGGTCGCCGCCGTGGCGGCAGGCTGGCAGAACATCTCGAGCGAGATTGCCACCGCGGCTGCGGAGGCATCGGACGCAGCCGAGAGCGGCGAGACCAAGAGCGATGTCACGACCGGGTCTGGGTCGAGTGATACCGGCGCCGCGGGTGACAGTGCTGAGGATGACGCTGCGAAGGACGACACTGCAGCGGGCGATACTTCCGATAGCGCCGCGGGTTCCGATTCCGCGGGCGACCAGACGGAAGGCGATGATACTGCTGGGGATGCCGCCGCTGATGATGCCGAGCAGGATGCTGACACCATAGCTAACGAGAACGCTGAGACCCAGGCGGGCGCGACGATCACGGATTTGAATAAGCTCGTCGAGCTGCTCGAGGCGAACGGCGCGGAAAGCATCGTGCTCAAAGAGGACAGGAGAGGAATCCAAAGCCTCGATGTCAAGCGGTCGGAGGCGTTTACCATCCTGTCCAACGCCGACGCTTCGCTTTACTACGATGCGCAGATCAAGAGCATCATCACGGGCGATGCGAAGCTCACTTCGAAGGTGAAGGCCGACAACGGTCTCCTGTCTTTCCAGGGCTTTGGCAGCGATGAGCATCCGTTTGAAGGCAGAATCTATAGGTCGCTGGACGATGATAGTCCCGTCGAGCTTACGACTGATCGGACGGTCTTTAATAACCTCAAGCTGTCTGACCAAAACAATAAGGTCAGGATAAAGTGGGTGGGCGCGACTAGCTATAGCGCGCCGATGGTCGCTTCGAAGGTCAGCGGTGCGGAAAACAGCGAAGAGAGCAAGGCGCTCATCGCGTCGGTTGACATCGCGGATCCCGTGAACGCTGATGTGAAGGACACGACTTCCGCCTTGACGGCACCTCTCCTGGGTACGACGACGGGCAACCTTACCGCGAACGTTACCTATAGCCTCACCCCCACCTGTTCCCGAAAGAATCTCAACGCGAATGCGACGGGCAACATTGGCTTGATTGGTAACACGGTCGAGAGCGGGACCTTGACGGTTGAGTCCGTCACGTTCCCCAACGATCTGGCCTCAGACGGAACCGTCGAAACGAGCTCAGGCAACGCTGGCCTGCTCGTAGGCGAAGTCAAGGACGGTGCGACCCTGAGCATCGGCACCCTGACCAACGTTCCCACCGCCACCATCCAGTCCGCGAGCGGCTCCGCCGGTGGCGTTGTAGGCCTCGTTGGCTCGAGCACAGGTGCCATGGTCAACGTCACGGAGGCTCTCGACCTACACGCGCTCACCGTCAAGGGTACCACCGCCAGCGGCGGTTTTATTGGCAAAGCGACCAACCTCGCGCTCACCATTGCTGATGGCATAACGATTAAACCGGCACGCAGTGTCGGCGATGAGAACAGCGCTTGCTCTGGTGGCGTCATCGGCGACGTGAGCTTTGCGCAGGGATTTACCGTTACGCCCAATATGTTTGATCTGGGCGACCTTGTGACACTCGGTGCGTCGCAGCGCGCCGGCGCCCTTTTTGGTGTGGCCGATATTTCTAATGGCGACATCGTGGTGCAAGGCGGAACGTATAAGAGCAAGTTCACCTTACCGGAAGAAGTTAGCTTCAACGGCAGCTACGGCGGCCTTGTCGGCAAGGTGTTTGCGACGGCAAAAGGCGTCGATGAGCCGCTGCGCGCCTTTGTGGTCCAAAAGGATGCGGATAGGACAACGTGCTCAATTGAGTTTGAACTTGCGGGCCAGCTGTCCGATACGGGCGGTGTTGTTGGCTATGTTGGCGATAGCGCGGATTCCAATTCGCAGCCTGTCGCCGTTGTGCTCGACGGCGTGACGGTTGCGTGCAAGGGAGATGCTTCGGCGCGAACGGACGCCGGAAAGTTCGGTGGCGCCGTGGGCGTTGTCGACGCGCGCAATGTCCTTGACGTGCGAGATTTCAAACTTACAAGCGACAATCCTATCGGTAAGGCGCAAAGCAACCGTGCCGCGGGAATTGCAGGCTCCGCGTGGAATGCTGTAATCAAATTCAGCGGCATCACGGATCTGTCGGGCGCAAGTTTTGCCGAAAACAGCACGACGGGCCAGCTCGTATACGAGAACCACAACGCGCTGATCTTCGCTGCCGGCAATGGCTCTAATGGAGAACTGACCGACAAAGGTGCTAAGGGTTGGACCTTCAAACGTAGCAATACTGCCTCAAAGACAGACGACATCGCGACCTACGGCGAGGTCATTCGCTTGGGCAAGGGCTTGGACGGTAAGGGCCTGGGCAATAGCTTTATTGCGCTCGATCCGAACTCGCACAAGTTGACCTTGCCGATGTCGCTGACATCAGACGGCGGTGCCTACACCCTAACCTCTGTTGAGGATTTCGCCAAACTTGCAATCACCTGGCAAACCAACGGCTACTACTCCATGGTCGAGGGCGTTTCTGAAAACAGCCCGAACATCTTGCAGTCCTCGACCATTACGGTGAACGGCACTATTGATCTCAAGGGCACGGGCCTGACGGGTTTCACGCAGGATCGTGCAGACGGCTCGCAAGTTTTCTCGGGAACGTTGAACGGCGGCGGCACAAATGGCAACGGCACAATCAACCTTGCCGTCGGCGAGCCGTACGGCAAGCGTGGTGAAGCTGTGCTTGACGGCAATGACACGAGCAACGGCAACGGCAAAATCTATCGCCACGGCCGCCTGGGCTTGTTCGCGGCGATAAGCGGCGCAACCATCTCCAACGTCACAATCGCCGGCTCCATGAAGTTCGACAATGGATCGGCTATCGATGCCGGAGCACTTGCGGGCACCATATCCGGTACCGATGACAAAAAACTGACGTTGTCTGGCATAACGTGCGAGACAAATGTCGCGTGTGATGATGCGTTCGGCAACGATGTGAACATTGGTGGTATTGCGGGCAGCGTGTCGGCGGCTTCTACGGTTGCGTTTAAGGATAACAGCAAGGCTCAAGCGACCATCGCTGCAACTAAAACGCTTAACGGCAATATGCGCATTGGCGGCGCCATCGGCTACGTGGGCGACTATATCTCGACATTCAATGTTACGGGCCTCGAAGTCGGCGGCGAAATCAAAACCGGCGATTGCGCCGGCGGCAAGATTGCCCAAGTCGGTGGTCTTATCGGCTGCATCGCACAGAGTACCTACAATGCAGGGACAATAGCCAACTCAGCTGATAAGTACGTGAACATTTCGGGCCTTTCGTTCAATTCATTCGAAATGAAAGTCGGCAGGAACGGCGATAAGCTCAATGGCACGGGTGGTTTCTTGGGTTATAGCTGGGGCAACGCGGTCGTAACTATCGGAGATGACAACATTAACAAGAATGAAAACTCCTATGCTCTGAAAACGACCAACGCTTCTATAATCGCGACTGCGGATGATTCCAAGGAACTCGGTGGTCTTGTATACGCCGCAAGCGGCCACTGGATTATCAACAACTATGCCATCGATCTCTCGGGCACAACCATTAATGCAGGCGCCGCTCAGACGCTCGGCGTTCTAGTTTGTCGTGGCTGCAAGGTGGATAATAAGACGACATATGGCGTCGAGAACTACATAGGTCTGTACTTGGAAGACAAGGCTTGTTGGGAGACCGCCTATAGGGTGCCCAGCGGCGAGGGGGCCATCGTTGCACCGGGCGTAACGTCTTTCGATGAATGGGTTGGCAGCGGTGTAAAACCAAACAAAGGCAGCAAACTCATGGACGCCGGCTGCAACGCGGTCGTTTCGCTGCACACACGGAATGACAAGCTGGACATGGACGGCGATGCCACAAATGGCAACAGCTACCAGAACCGCTCGACTTTCGGCCAAAGTCACAAAACGAACGGCAATACCCGCTACTTCTACAACCTCGACGGAGCCTATGATAGGTGTGAAGGCGGCTTTAGCGGCGGCCAAATCAATACGGCGGACAAGCTGCTCTTATGGTCTGCTTTCTGCTATGCTCCCGCCGGTATTCGTTCGACAATCGTTCCCGATGGTACGACAGGGCTTGATGGCTCCATAACCATAACCGGCACAATCGATTTGGCCGGCTACAGCTACTATCCCACTCAACCGATCGGAGAGGTGACGGTTAATAATGCGGCCATCACCTTCTACTACTCCAAGATCAAGGCCGAGCAGAATGGCAACAAGCTAAACTCCGATGCCACCCAGCACGAGAACATGCACTGCGGTCTTTTTCAAACGGTGGCAGACGGCGATCTCACAGTAAGCAACGTCACTTTGGGTGGTACCGTTGGGCCCGTTATCAATGACGGAAAGAGCTCTACTGACGCTATTGGCGCGGGCGGAAGCTCATCGGGCGCGCTCGTGTGCCGCTACGTGTGTGGGTCCAGCGACGGCAATGGCACCAAGATTAGAAAGATCTCAATTGATGGTCTTACGCTCAACAATCTGATTGTCGACGGCGCCAACAGCGCCACGGACGCTAACGCCTATATGCCTCTGCTCATCAACGAGATGCAGAAGTACGTGAGCCTGAACGCGAAGAATATCAAGACTACTGGGTACACGAGTGGCACCAAGGCGGCTACGTCGCTGTTCGGAAAGCTTGGTGTAGGCAGTGAGGCCGATCAGGTGACGGCAAAGTTTGAGCGAATCAGCTTGCCCAGCCAAAAAAGCAATACGATTTTTACCCATGCGAGCCTGCTGGAGAGTTTTGGCTACAAAAGTACGGGTACGGGCTCTGCGGATTACACTTTTACCCAGGCCGAAGCCAATGCCGGAATGGTGACGTACGGAAGCGAAATCGATGCCGAGAACAAGGAGTACTCGGGCAAGCAGCTTTGGTATTACGACGAAGCGACGTATGGTGCCGTGAGCGGCTATGTGACGGTTGATGGTAAGAAGGACGGTGACGTCAGACCTTGGTTCGGTGACTACCTTCCTTATGTTTACAAGGGAAAAGCCACCGAGGATGGCGTCCAGTATCACGAAATTAAAGTCAACCAGCGCATTCCAAAGCTGGTAGAGGGATGCGGCACATATGGCGATCCGTATGCCGTTAAGGACGCGACGGGGATGAACGCCATCGCCAACTACATTAATAACATGACGGCGCTTGACGGCTGGGAGGTCACCATTGTCGCCGACCAGGGTAGGCTCTGTACTCGCCGCAAGGACAAATCGGCCAGCAACGAGGTTACGTACGTCTACAAGCAGGCGAACGATACCAAGAAAAAATGGGAGAAGAAGAACGGCGATGCAACGACTGATCCCTCGCAGACGCTGAGCGACGAAACCATGCACCGCTATGTGCAGAGTGCGTATTACAGCATTGAGCCTGCTGAGGGCAATAAGATTACCGTCGACGCGGTCTCGTTTGGCGGATTTGGCAACAAGGCTAATCCGTTCCGTGGCGTTATTGTTGGCAACCCTCGCTCATCTGGGTCTGCAACAATTGAGATTGAAAACAACAAGGGCGAGCTTCGCGGCCTCATTCCCTATAGCTACGGCAGTGTGGTGCGCAATCTCAACATCAACTATGTGAATGCGCAGGCGACTATTACTTATTCTGAGAAGGATGCGGACGGCGTTCCGACAGCGTTTTTCGGTGGCGTTATCGGCTGCATTCTTGGCGGCGATAACATTATTGATGGCGTGGTCGTAAACAATCCAAATAACGGTCCGACAACGTACGGCTTTACCGTTGTCAGCAACCCCGATGTCAGCAACCCCGATGTCAGCAGATCGCATCTTGTTCCCATCGGCGGCTACGTCGGTGCCATTGCGGGTGGCGGCGTGATTTTCCGCCATACGGGCGATTCATGGCGTGGCGGCACAAAGGAAAAGTTCCTGCCCGTTGCGAAAGGCGGTGCCAACTCCCAACTGTACGACAACCCCTACGTTGGTCGTGTGATTGATGGCTATGCCTTTAGCGAGGGCTGCAAAGTCGAAAACGGTAACGCTAACTACCAGATCAACGAGCTCACAAAAAAAGGAACCTCCTGTGTCACCACCACGGGCACCGACAACAAGTACCTCGGCACTAACGCCGAGGCTCCTGTGACCGTGGTGGAAAACGCCCAGGGCCTTTTGGTGCTCTCGGCCATCATCAGCTCGGGTGCGGGTGCTGGCGCGGCACATACCAACTACTCCAATAATGGCGTGTTCCGCGGTTCCAAGGCTTACTGGGGCAGCGATTCGCAAGACCCGGCGATATGCGGCTACCTGTTTGGCAACAAGGAATATGGCAAGGTACGGAATGCTAGCTACGCAAATGTGGGCAAGCCTGAGAGTGCTGCCGGCGATTTCGAAATCGCCAAAAACGACGACCAGAAGGCCCCCGGCAAGCAGGGGTGGCACGGCCCGCTTGACCATGATGACGATGTAAATTCGCCCTACCTGGTGGCGTCCTATGCTGCCGACTACCAAACGGGCTATGTGTGCGCGTCGAAATCGATCGGCATGAGCTTGGAGTTCAAGCAGGGCGACCCCTACGATATGACCGACTACGGCACGGGGTACGTGGGCCTAAACGGCCGCTACTATTCCAATGCCTGCAATTCGAACCAGCCGGGCACCGACCGCGACCGTATTACGCCGCACGTAGCCACGATCAACGGTAACGGCGCCACCATCACAGTGGGTACCGAAGGCACCGCCTACGGCGTCGTCGAATACGCCGACGACGACTATAAGGTCTCGGGCGTGGGTGGTCTATCCAGCACCGTGATGTTCACCTCCACCAATGTGGGGCAGAGCGTCACCGCGAACGACGGCGCGCAGGTCAAAGACCTCACCTTTAGCAACTGCAACGTAGCGCTCACCTATATCGACACCAACGGCGAAGCCAAACCAGGAGAGGCGCCGAACGACCTTACCGGTGCCGGCCTTTTGGCGGGTGCAACGGCCAACTACGACGACGGCACGTGTGGCATCTACCGCAACGTGCAGATGAAGAACTGCACCGTGTCGGGCGCTAAGAGCGTAGGAGGGCTTCTTGGCAGCTCGGGCCGCGCCAGACGAACTACGAGCGAAGACAGAACCTATATGGTCGAGTTCGGGGACGGGTGGGGCCCCGCGTATCTCTATGACTGCTCATACACTGGCCTTAACGTCACGGGCGAGAAGAATGTCGGTGGCTATGTGGGTACGGTCGCCTCGGCGTGCGGTGTGTGGACAACCGCAGGCACAGGGGTGAGCGAAAGGACCGTTGGCAAAAACTCGACCATAACTGCCACAGGGACAGTGCCCTACGTGGGCGGCGTGCTCGGCTATGTCGAAAGAAGCGATATCTCGGTCAACACCAAAATCGGCGCCACCGAGGTAGTCCCGTTGAGCACGGCAGTCATCTCTGGGGTAAACGTGCTAGCCACCGGGTCGAACTCCGATGACCATATGGGCGCCGGCGGCGTGGTCGGACGCGCCCGTGGCGGCGTTATTTCTATGAGCAACGTGCGCATTGATGGCGGAAACGGCACCGAGAACGCCGTCATCGGCGATAAGGCCGGAACGAACAATAGCATCTACAATGCGGGCGGCCTGATTGGTGAGGTTACGAGTAGCGGTAGCCCCAACAAGTACTGGTTCGACGACTGCAGTGTCAAGAACGTCAGCATCGCCGGCACCGGCAAATGCTCGGGCGGGCTTATCGGCTACTTCTTCAGCAATGTGAATATAGCCTGCAACAACATCGCGATCGAGAACGCTACGATTAAGGGTAACTGGAGCGGCGGTCTGCTGGGCGCGAATAACGCGAGTAACAGCGGATCCGTCGTCATCGACGTTACCAACACAAAGGTATCCAACACCACGTTTAGCGAAAGGTCCAACGGCGGCATTATGGGCGACGGGCGCGGCCAGTTCCATCTGGTAAACGTGCTCATGGACAGCAATAGCTACAATGCGGGCAAAACCCAGGGCGTACTCTTGGGCGAGGTTGACACGGGGGATGGTAAGTACAGCCTTTCCGCAGCGGGCGTGGAAGTAAAGCCCGGTAGTGGCAAGACCACGAGCGACCTGCCGCCGATGGTTTACACGACCAATACGGCTGCTGTTAACGAGAAAACTTATATTGCCTTCGGCGACTACAACGGCACGGCTGCCGCGCCCAACGAGAACAAAACGCTCTACGGCGCAGGTGATACTGCTACCACGGAAACGAGTCCGTACGTGACCACGAGGCCCGTGAGCAGGCTGGCGGTGCGTGCCTCCGACAACGACACCACCGACCGCTACCTGTTTGGCGACGGCGCCGCCATCGACACCGCGGCGACCATCCAGCGCGAGGCGGGCACTAGCGTTGATGGCCGCTACACCTACACCAATATCGGCGGCATTAATGACAACGGCGCCTATCAAAATACGTCGAGCTATAACGCCAAATCCGTGGCGAGCATGTTCAATGTGAATAACGATGCAAGCGACAGCAAGGTCGCAACGGATTTTCCCGTTTTGGTGATCTCGGGTACCGATAATACGACGGTCAAGAGCTATCTAAACATCGTCACGAACGGCGGCTTCTCCGACGCTTGCAGATTGAATAACGAGAATGGCACCAATCCGCACGTGACGGCCAAAGCAGAGGTTTTCCAACTCAAGGATGGTGTGTTCGTTAAGGACGATGACGCGTCGAACAATCCCACGCTTCGCGTAGTGAACAACGGCAAGAACAATATGTCGTTTAGCCCAAGCTCCGATTGGGACAACGGCAAGGGCCGCTTTACGCTCCTGACCGTTACCTTTACCGAGGCGGGTCAGAGCTACAACGTTCAGGTGCCGATTATCGTTAAGCGCAAGCTCGAGATTGATTTCACCGCAACGTATGACTATGGCACCAACTTTAAAAAAGGCGATTACGATAACCTCGGAAAAGATGCACATGTGCTTACGAGCTTTGGCGAGCCGATGACGGGTCTGCTTACCTGGACATACAATTCTGCTAATGGGAAGGAAGTCGACTTTGGCTGGGACAGCTATATGGCTGCTGGCGGCTCGATGAAGGGGCTCGGCAAGAGCATCCTCTTCAATGGTGCCGACGGAAGGTTGCCCCAGGGCACCCAGCTTACGCTCATCGATGCGAACGTTGACGGCAAGGCCGGTGGCAGGGAATATCACTATACGGTGGGCGAAGGCGGCGCAACGAGCGTTTCCCTGAGCGGAGATGCCGGCTTTGAGGATTCTGCGCGCAAACCATATCAGGAGCGATGGCTGAGCGAGATCTTGGATGTGTCGGCCACAAAGGATGGCGCCGGCACATGGGTTGCGTGTGAAAACGAGGCAGAGGCGACCGCTAAGGCGAAGATCGAAGGCGAAGACAAGTGGACGCTGTTTAAGGTTGCGGGCGCTGACGTTCCCAGCGACAAACGCTATAAGTTAGAGGTACCTAAGGTTAACGGCAAGGAGCAGCGTGCGTCGGAGAGCGTCTACCTAGTTGTCAACGTGCCCAAGTCGGGCGACGGCGGGACGCAAGCTAGTATCAACGGTTTTACGGCTTCGTCTATTGACTCGAATTCTTCGGGTGCCCGCATATCTTGGAATCTGCATCACGTCTTGCGCACCGGTGGCGAAGATAATCAAAACAGTACGGCATCGACATACAGCATCTTGTCCAATTATGAGCAGAGTGTAGTCGACAATAAAAATGAGGCGCGCATTCCGGTTTCAAAGTCAGAGGACGGTGCCGCCTATGTTCTTTCTCTTGACGTCAAAGATACGGTTAAGTTTAGCCCGAGCCAATACTATACAGACGGCGACCATCTGTTCTATCAGCTCGATACGTCACTGTGCAAGTATGGCACCAACAATACCCTGACGGGGGTGAGTAGTTTCCCGAGCGGAACCTCGGCGATCGCTAAGTTCTATGTTGCCATCGACAATCAGAACTATAAGTGGGATGGCGAAGATTGGGCGATGTGTGACGCTTCGACGCCTGCGTTTACGCAGATTGTGACAGATACGGGCGATGACTCACTGAAGCTCACGCTCGACCATGACCTTGCCGGAATCCGCAAGCGTGCAACGCGCGGATCCTTTACCGTGCGTACGGTAGTGGAAGAGATTCGCCTTACGCCGGACGGCTGCAACAAGGTTATTGCCCTGTCCACGCAGTCTGGCGAGGACGCCTGTACCAAGATGTCCTATACCGCCAAGCTTTCGACGCGTAAGGAAGGCCTTAGTACCTCGAGCCTGACGCAGACGAAGCGCGGTAACGTCGGGTACTATCGCATGGACACGGGTGATACGACCATTACGCTTTCTGCGCCGGAGAAGTCGCAGCTTGGTATAAACGTTGATGACCTGCGCCCGATTGCGAATGGCACGATTGGCCTAGGTGCCACGTATGAGCTGGGCGGGCTTAACAACGCCACCGAGGCAATCAAGAATGCCAAATCAGTTGTGTACACGCTCACGCTGCAGCGTCGCGTCGGCACTGTTGACTCGTATGAGGACGTGACGGGCAACATCTCCGAGTACGTGACAGTGACGGAGAGTAAGCTTGCCGCGGTCAACGCCGCCGGCAATGCGATCACCTTTACTGACTCGACGAAGGAGAATGACAAGTTCCGAACGCAGAACGGCGACACCACGTTTAACCTGCCCTTTACCGTTAAGGTCAACACGCAGGCTGAACAGCGTGACCAGTTCTACGCGAACTATCGTCTGGTGATGACGGCGAGCCTAGTCACGGGCAGCACGGCGAGTGCAACGCCTCAATCGCCCGACTATGTGACCTATACGCTCACGAGGGTGAACCTCAACGGCATCGACCACTAGTTCCGAAGCCAACTGGCTTCGCAAAGGGGGCGGCAACCATCCAGTTGCCGCCCCTTTTCTTGCTTGCACCCACCTGTCTGGAAACCCTGCTGGACAGTTAGTTCAGATACGTATAAATCCAAGCCGCCGCAGAGGTTCCCGGCGCGCGTTTTAGAGCAATTAGCAGCCCAAAACCAAGGTTTTGCTAGCCGAAAGAACTCGATTGGCGTGCAATATGTCGTCAACGGGGCCTCTCGGGGGCCGGAAGACAGTTTTGCCGGTGCTAAAAAATACGTATCTGAACTAACTGTCCACCTGCTGTCGGAAAGGGGCGCTGCAACTTTCCACCTAACTTACCAGCTTTCCACTTAACTTACCACCTAAGGTGGAAAGCTGGAAAGTTAAGTGGAAAGCTGGTAAGTTAGGTGGAAAGTTGGAAAGTTGGGAGGTTCGGCATGAATGAGGAGTGGTTGGCGCAGGTTATCCATCATCTGCGGGCAATAGGAAACGACACCCAGCAGTACGAAGTAAAAGAAGCCAAGGGCGCGCTTCCCAAAAGCATCGTCGAGACGCTTTCGGCTTTTTCTAACGCGCAGGGCGGCTTTATCATCCTCGGCATTTCCGAAAAGAACGGGTTTGTGCCCGTCGAGGGTTTTGATGCTCGCAAGATGCAAGACGCCCTCTCTTCTGCATGTGAAAAGCTGACGCCCGTTGTGAGGCCGGATATCCAAGTGCTCCCCTTCGAGGATAAGCTGGTGCTTTGTGCGCGCATCAATGAGATGCATCCACGCGATAAGCCCTGCTACATTGCGGCGCGCGGCATGTACGATTCGTCCTTTATCCGTACGGGCGACGGCGACCGGCGCATGACTCCCTACGAAATCGATCGCTTTATGGAGGAGCATGTTCAGCCTACATACGACGACGAGCCAGTCGAAGGTGCCACGCTCGATGACCTTGACGCCGATCTTTTGCAAGGGTTTATAAAACGCCAGCGCGAGCTGCACCCTAGGCTTTTGGGCACCAGAAGCGACGATGAGATTCTCCTTGACCTGCATGTGACCAAAAGGTTGGACGACGCAATCGTGCCGACGCTTGCCGCAATTGTCGCGATGGGACGGTTTCCGCAAAAGTTCTTCCCACGTCTCAATGTGACCTTTACGGCGTACCCCGGGACCACAAAAACGCAGCGAGTAAGCGATAACAAGCGTTTTGTGGATTCTCAGACCATTTTGGGTCCGATCCCTTTCATGATTGAGGACGTGCTTGCCGCCGTTGCGAGAAACACCCGAAACGCCGCGGTTATCGAGGGTGCGTTCCGGAAAGATGTGCCCGATTATCCGCCCGTGGCGCTGCGCGAGGCGGTGGCGAACGCGCTCATGCACCGCGACTACTCTTCCGCCGCGCGCGGCTCACAAGTGCAGGTCAACCTGTATATCGACCGCGTCGAGATTCTCAATCCCGGCGGGCTGTACGGCGATGTAACGATCGATTCGCTGGGAATTTCTGGGGTTTCGTCATCCAGAAACCAGTTCCTTTCAAATATCCTCGAGACCACACCGTACCCAGGCGGTGGCTACGTGGTCGAAAATCGCGGCACTGGTTATCAGGAGATAGGTGAGCAACTCGAGCGGGCAAACATGTTGCCGCCCGAACCAAAGAACTCGACGGTTTCTTTTTCGCTGACGTTCGACAAGCGAAAGATTATGCGGGCGGAACAGGTGACATCTGTGGGGCATGTGGACGAGGCAATCTTGGATTACCTGGCAACACATTCTTCGGCCTCGACTAAGGAGCTCACCGACGCTTCGGGCTTGAGCAGGAGCGCCGTTTCCAACCACATAAAAGGCTTGATTGGTGCGGGCAAGATTGAGGCGATGGAGCCCCCGCGCAGCCCACGACAACGGTATCGACTCGCGAAGTAGGGCTGTCCGTCGCCCATGCTTCGGTTTTCCAGCTTCTTTCCAACTTTCCACGTAACTTACCACCTAAGGTGGAAAGCTGGTAAGTTAGCTGGAAAGCTGGAAAGCAAGTGGAAAGCTGACTTGTTAGGTGCGGACTGACGAGGGGTTAATAATTAAACAAACCATACCAGCCAGACAAAAATATACCAATCTGGTTGGTAAAATACCGTCAATGAGCCGCGAGCCAACTAGCTGCGTAAATAAAACCTAAAGAACTGTTGCAAAGTAATGGCAAATGCCCAGATAGCGAAATTGCGATTTTCAATTAACTGTTACGTGCAAACAGCAAAATGCTACTATCTAACATGCACGTAAGAAAGCAGGTTAACGGTTAAGGCTAAGAAATGGCAGGTATGTCGGAAGCAACAAGGACTCGCACGCATGCGCCCGAGGTTAGGCAGCGCGCTGTCGAGGTCCTCCAAGAGGGGGTCGGTCATCGCGCCCTCGCCGCGGAGCTTGGCATTCCCCAGGCCACGGCTCGTCAGTGGGCCCGCGCGTATGCTGTGGGCGGTGCCGACGCCGTTCTCAATGCCGGTTCGCATCATCACACCTATTCGTACGACGTAAAACTCGCTGTGGTTAAGGACCGTCTGGAAAACGGCTTGACGGTTCGCGAGGCCATGATCAAGCACAAGATTCCCAGCGAGTCTTCGGTCAAGGCTTGGTGCCGTCAGTACCGCGAGGGCGGTGAGTCCGCACTGGTCGATAAGCCGCGCGGTCGCAAGCCGCGCGTTAAAAAGGCGGAATAGCAAACGGGATGGTGCGCCCACGGGGGCGCATTTTTCTTGCCGCGCCAACTTTTTGGACCGGCGCGAGCCTGTCGGGACATCCTCCGAAGTGGCCAATAAACCGCGCGCAGTGGCCCGCGCGCCTGTCGCTGCGATAGGGGAGCGTCGCCTCTCTGCTCCAAAGCAGACGTGCCCTTACCCCGTACGCCTAAAACTCCCCAGTTGACCGAAAACCCGCCGCCGCTACTCCTCAATTGAGCTATAACGTTAAACAATTGCAGCGTTTTTGCATGGGGGAGTGATGGTATGACGCTACTGTATTTCCTTGCCCTGTTTCCGCTGGTACCAGCGCTGGGCATGCTGCTCGCGCGCGGTGACCGCGCCCGCGATGCGGTGGGGCTCATAGGTTCCGGCATTATTATGGCGGTGACAGTTGTAGTCGCCGTCATGTTTTTTGGCACGGGTCCGCAGAGCTTTGAGGTTGCCCCCGGCACCTCGCATGTGCTCTCGATCATCAGCTCCGCCATCGACGTCGTCCTGTGCGCCGTCATCCTGTACAACGCGTACAAATATAGGAACGCGCTCACCACGGTGCTCGGCATAGTCCAGCTGGTGGGCTCGCTCGCCTTTGCAGCCATGACGCTGCCCGCGGCCGAAGCCGTCACGGCGACGCCGCTCTACCTGGACTACATGAGTGTGATCATGGTCCTCGCCGTCGGCATTGTCGGCAGCCTAATCTGCGTGTATGCCCTGGGCTACATGAAGGACTTCCAGGCTCATGACGAGCACGAGGCTGCGCTGCGCGGGCAGACCGCGCCCGACCGTCGCCCGCAGTTCCTGGCGCTTATGTTCCTGTTCCTCTCGGCCATGTTCGTCATCGTGACGAGCGACAACCTTGAGTGGCTGTTCTGCGGCTGGGAAATCACCACCGTGTGCTCGTTCCTTATGATTGGCTACACGCGCACGCCCGAGGCCATCAAGAACGCCTTCACCCAGATCATCCTCAACATGCTGGGCGGTATCGCGTTTTTGGCCGGACTCATGTACCTGCACGTTAACGGCATGCCGCTGACCATCTCGGGCATGATCGAGCTTTCCGGCGCCGGAACCGCGCAATCCGCGCTGCTGGTGATGCCGGTCGTTCTGCTGTCGCTCGCCGCACTCACCAAGGCCGCACAGATGCCGTTCCACACTTGGCTATTGGGCGCCATGGTTGCCCCCACGCCCACGAGCGCCCTGCTGCACTCGTCCACCATGGTCAAGGCCGGCGTGTTCCTGATGGTCAAGCTGAGCCCGCTCTATGCCATCTATCCCGTGACCGGCTTTATGGTCACGAGCGTGGGTGCCATCACGTTTTTGCTCGCTGCCCTCATGGCCATCTCGCAGAGCAACGCCAAACGCGTCCTCGCGTACTCCACCATTTCCAACTTGGGCCTCATCAGTGCCTGCTTGGGTGTCGGCGCGCCCGAGGCCGTGTGGGCGGCCATCTTCCTGATCCTGTTCCACACGGTGGCCAAGTCGCTGCTGTTCCTGTGCGTGGGCACGGCCGAGCATCATATCGGCAGCCGCAATATCGAGGACATGGACGGCATGTTCAGCCGCATGCCGCACCTGACGCGCCTGATGATGCTGGGCATCATGGGCATGTTTGTGGCGCCGTTTGGCATGCTCGTGTCCAAGTGGGGCGCCCTGGTGGCGTTTGCCCAGACCGGCAACGTGCTCATGATCATGGTGCTTGCCTTTGGCTCGGCCGCGACGTTCTTCTTCTGGGGCAAGTGGCTTGCCAAGCTTTCGGGCGTCGACCCCACGGCTCAAAACGTCGAGGTCAATGTCCATAAGACCGAATGGATGGCGCTCAACACCATCGCCGCGCTGCTGATTCTGTGTTGCGTGGCGTTTCCGGTTATCTCGAGCGGTCTGGTATCGCCCTATCTCGCCATGGTGTTTGGCCGCGTGCCGTACGTTATTGGCAAGGACGCCATGTATCTGATGGTGGTTATCGTAGCGTTTATCGCCGTGGTGCTGCTGACGTCGTTCCGCGTGAGCAATAAGCCGCACGTCAACGTGTACCTTTCGGGCGTGGGAACCGACAAATATCGCCATTTCCGCGGCTCGATGGGACACGAGGTGAAGGCCGAAAAGCGCAATTGGTACTCGGAGGACGCCCTTGGCGAGAAGCGTATTGGCCCTGCGGGTAGCGTCGTGTGCTGCAGCATTATCTTGTTTGCGCTGCTGTGTTGCGCGTGGATTGGGCCCGAGCGGCTTGCCATGAGCGCGCCCTCGGTGCTGCGCGGTAAGTATTTTGAAGGTTCGGGCGTCGTGGGTATTTTTGTTGGTACCGTGGCGTTTGCCTTGATTGCGCCGCTTGTGGGCGGCCTGATCGACGGCGTTGACCGCAAGCTGTCCGCCCGCATGCAGGGCCGCGTGGGCCCGCGCCTGCTGCAGCCCTTCTACGACGTTGCCAAGCTGCTGCGCAAAGCCCCTGCCAGCGTAAACACCATGGACGATACCTATATGGCGTGCGCGCTCATCTTTACCGTGGTGGGCGGCGGCATCTTTGTGTCGGGCTCCAACACGCTGCTGTGCGCGTTTATGGTTACGCTCGCCGCGATCTTTGTGGTGCTGGCGTCCGCCTCGACGCAAAGCCCGTTTGCGCAGGTCGGCGCCGATCGCGAGTTGCTGCAGGTTATGAGCTACGAGCCCGCCGTTCTGCTGATGAGCGTGGGCCTGTATCTCGCCACCGATAGCTTTGATTCCATCGCCGTGACCGGGCAGTCGGCGCCCATCATCGTGTACAGTGCGCCCGTTTTCCTGGCGCTGCTTGCGGTGCTCACCATCAAGCTACGCAAGTCGCCGTTCGACCTTTCGTACTCGCATCACGCGCATCAGGAGATTGTCCAGGGCGTCGCCACCGAGATGAGCGGCGGCACGCTGGCCAAGATGACCCTTATGCACTGGTGCGAGACCGTGCTGTTTTTGATGTGGGTGGGCATGTTCTTTGTTTGGGACAACCCGGTGAGCTGGGTCGTAGCCCTGGTCGTGATGGCCGCGACGTATTTTGTCGAGGTCCTGATCGACAACACCTTCGCACGCAGCACCTGGCGCAGCTGCTTTAGGCTCGGATGGGGCGTGGCGCTGGTGTTTGGCCTGCTCAACCTTATGCCCATCCTCGTCGACGTATTTATTTAGGAGGCGGCATCCATGGATCATAAAATGTCGCGCTCACCGTGGGTTATTCATTACGACGGTTCGAGCTGCAACGGATGCGATATCGAGGTGCTGGCCTCGCTCACGCCGCTGTTCGATGCGGAGCGCTTTGGCGTGGTCAACACCGGCAACCCCAAGCATGCGGATATCTTTTTGGTGACGGGGTCGGTCAATGCCCAGAACCTGCCTGTCGTGCGCCAGATTTACAACCAGATGCTCGAGCCCAAGTGCGTGGTGGCGTGCGGCATCTGCGCGTGTTCGGGCGGCGTGTTCCGCGATGCCTACAACGTGATCGGCGGCGTGGACCGCGCGATTCCCGTGGACGTGTACGCGCCCGGGTGCGCCATTCGCCCCGAGACGGTGATCGATGCCATCGTGGAGGCGTGTGGCATCCTGGACCAGAAGGAGGCCGTGATGCGCGCCGGCGGCGATCCGCTTACCGTGGGCGGCGCCGCCACCTGGGACGGCGGCGTCGAGCTGGGCGAGGACGGGTTTGTGGCTGCTGCGGGGGCCGGGGCTGATGGTGCCGGTGACGCGCCCGCCGGGAAGCCTGCTGCGCCCGCCGCTGGCGACGCACCTGCTGAGACTCCCGCCGCTGCAAAGGAGGTCGAGTAATGCAAAAGGCTATCTATACCACCGTCGGGATCGACGAGCTCCTGCCGCATGTCCAGGTGCTCAAGGGCGTCGGCGCGCGCTTTGTGCAGATGCACGCCGAGCGCAACGTCGACGATGGCTCGTATCGCTTGGTCTATACGTTTATCAACGTTCGTGCTGCTCAGGAGCATATTGCGCAGGACGGCAGCTATGCGATTGAGAACCTGGTGGTTGAGGGCATCGACCAGTACCAGGAGATTCCGTCCATCAGCTCGTACTATCCGGCGGTATTCCCGTTTGAAAACGAAGCGCACGACCTATTCGGTCTTGCCATCACCGATA
Source organism: uncultured Collinsella sp. (assembly GCA_900544065.1). Lineage (GTDB taxonomy): Bacteria > Actinomycetota > Coriobacteriia > Coriobacteriales > Coriobacteriaceae > Collinsella. The sequence goes on along the minus strand of UQTR01000003.1, from coordinate 95 downwards.
TGCAGATCGACTTTAAGGGCTTTTTCTACCAGGTTTCGACTGCCGAGCCCACGAGACCCTAAGACATCTCGTATGCCGTCTTCTGCTTGAAAAAA
>UQTR01000002.1 GCA_900544065.1 uncultured Collinsella sp. | reverse complement strand
AACGCTCGCCCCCTACGTATTACCGCGGCTGCTGGCACGTAGTTAGCCGGGGCTTCTTCTGCAGGTACAGTCTTGACTCTTCCCTGCTGAAAGCGGTTTACGACCCGAAGGCCTCCGTCCCGCACGCGGCGTCGCTGCGTCAGGGTTCCCCCCATTGCGCAAGATTCCCCACTGCTGCCTCCCGTAGGAGTCTGGGCCGTGTCTCAGTCCCAATCTGGCCGGTCGGTCTCTCAACCCGGCTACCCGTTGTCGGCACGGTGGGCCGTCACCCCGCCGTCTACCTGATGGGCCGCGGAGCCATCCCCTCCCGTCGGGGCTTTAGCCCGGGCGCCATGCGGCGCCCGGGGGTATCCGGTATTACCCGTCCTTTCGGGCGGCTATCCCGGGGGAGGGGGCAGGTTCTCCACGTGTTACTCAGCCGTTCGCCACTCGCTTCTATCCGAAGATAGGTGCCGTTCGACTTGCATGTGTTAGGCGCGCCGCCAGCGTTCATCCTGAGCCAGGATCGAACTCTCCGTCCAAAATATTCTGGGCTTCGAGCCCGTCCGGTCCTCTCAGTTCATCGCTGATCGGTTCCGTTCGATTCATATGGTTTTAGTATAGGAAAAGGAATTTCTCGGGGCCGCCTCTCGGCGGCCTTGCGAAAAACAAATCCAAGTTAGACCATTTCAAATGGTTCGATGTCTGCCCGGATGCGACACTGAATGTGTCCATCCTCGCAGTATCCGGTTCTCAAGGTGCACGCCTGGCGGCTGATCCGGTCCGACCGGGCCGCGCGGCAAGGAGATATATTGCCAGACCGGAGGGGCCCCGGGGGCGGGAATCTGGGCGTACACATTTCCTACACATCTTGGAATCCGACTAACGTTTGCCAGCCGTTACCTACCGCTCGCCGAGCATCTCTTTATATAAGGCAGTCTCATGGTTAAAGCGGATACGTCCCCCTAGCTAAAGCACAGCCAGCATCGAGCAACTCATCACGTTCTTCCACCGAGAACCCCTCGGCGTAGACGCGCACCACTGGTTCGGTCCCGCTAGGACGGACCAGCAGCCACGTGTCATCCTCGAATGCCAAACGCAAGCCATCCATATGACTAACGTTTTGCGGCACCTTGCCACAAATCGACTTGGGGTTTACGCCCGGCAGCAGGGTTCGTAACGTTTCGGCATCTTCGGCCTCAAGGCGCAAATCCCGTCGACCGTAACTCGTCTTACCAAAACTATCCTCGAGTTGGTCGACCAGAACGCCCAAAGGCGCGTCCGTCTTTGCCATAAGCTCACACAGAATCAGACAGGCGAGGATTCCATCGCGCTCGGGCATATGCGCGGCGATGCCGATACCACCGGCTTCTTCACCGCCTATGAGGACGCCGCCCTTCTTCATCTCTGCCGCTATATATTTGAAACCGACTGGTTTGACGGTCACGCGGCAGCCAAGCGCCTCGGCAATGCGACGCACGAGCGTCGAACACGAAAGATTGACGACGACGCGCCCCTCCAAATTACGAAATTGAACCAAGTCGCCCAAAACGAGCGCCATGATCTGATGCGGATGTATATATCTGCCGCGCTCGTCAACCGCGCCGATGCGGTCGGCGTCGCCGTCGGTCACCAGGCCAGCGCAAGCTCCGTCCTCGATAACCGTGCGCTCGCAAGCGTCCACCCAAGGCTCAACGGGGTCGGGGCAGATATCTTCTTGGTCAGACGCCTGCCCGGCGTGAATCTCGTGCACCTCAACGCCAAGCTCGCGCAGCAAGTCGGCTAGATAGCCCTGGGCTGCGCCGCCCATGGGATCGACAACCACGCGCAAGTGCGCGGCGCGGATGGCTTCGGCATCGACAAACGATGCCACCGCCTGCATATAGTCAGGAATGATATCCGCGGTGCGATATTGCTCCTCGATCCCCATTGGCTCGGGAGCCATGGTCTCTTCGAGCTCTTCGATGACATCCTGGTTGGCGGTTGAGCCGTCACCCATGCGAATCTTGAGGCACAGATAACCCTGCGGATGATGGGACCCCGTCACCATGAGCGCGCCGCACGCCTCACCGTCATAAGCCGCCGCCCACGTAAGGGCAGGGGTCGGAACAGGTCGCGAAGCGAGCACGGCGTCTAGCCCGTGCGCTGCTAGCACGCCCGCCGCAAGCTCAGCGAACTCGCGCGCCAGGGACCGGGTGTCGAACCCTATATATACCGTTTTGCCCGGATTGGTCTTTTGCCACAACTCGCCGACGGCATCAGCGATACGGGCAACGTTATCGGCAGTGAAGTCCTCATCGACGCGAGCGCGCCAGCCGTCAGTTCCAAAATGAATTATCGCGCACACGCGCAGACACCTCACAGTGTTTGGATCATGGTACGCATGGGGTATACCCGCAACATGCACTCGGCAACCTGCCGGCACCAGCATTCACCATTTGGGCAAATGCTGCCGAGGACATGCAAGCAATAAAAAACGCCTCGTATGGAGCGGTTTTGCCCTTTATATATCGAGCGCCTCGGCCATCGCGGCCGTAGTGATTGCCGTGGTTCCACAGCAACTGCCCACCATTGCGGCACCGGCATGCCTCCATTCGATGCATGCGCGCGCGAAAGCTTCGGGGTTCTCGTGCCATACGGGGCCATCCTGAGTCTGGACCGGATCGCCTACGTTGGGACGCACCGTGACGGGAGTAGTCGCCGATGCAACCATCCTGGGCACCGCCGTGTTCGCGGCCGCAAGCGAACAGCAATTAACACCAACCGAGTTTGCGCCGTGTTTTTCGGCGTACAAAACGGCTGCCTCGATGTTGAGGCCATCGCCCAACAGGTCGCCTTTATCGTCAACGACAAAACTCACCAGAACAGGCATGCCGTCGGCGGCATCTCGAGCGCCGGCAAGTATGGGCTGCAAATTACGGATAGACGTCACCGTCTCGATCAGCAGACCGTCAACGCCGGCATTGAACAAGGCGTGCGCCTGTTCGCGCGCAATGCCTCGGATTTCACGATACTCGGCAGAGTCCTCGGCAAACCACTCAATACCGATCGGGCCCATCGAGCCTAGCAGCAGCTGAGGGTGCGCCTGGCGGGCATCGTCGACGGCCCCGCGATTGACCTCCGCCACGGACGGCGCAATCTGGTCGTGCTTGAGGGCATAGCTCGATGCCTGAAAGGTGTTGGTAATGAGCACCTGCGCGCCGGCGGCGACATACAAGCGATGGATACGAGAAACGGTCTGCGGCTCTGCCAGATTCCAAAACGCCGGTGGAATGTCAGCGGCATCGTACTCACTCAACAGAACACTGCCCATGGGGCCCTGCGCCAACAAGGTCTCGCTCGACAAGCGGCGCGTAAGTTCCTCGGCACCAAAGCGGTTGTAATAACTCGTATCCATATATATCCCGCTATTCCTCGACGCTGATTCCCTGCTTTTCGAGATAGGCGAGCCAGCGGCTCATCGTGTCCTCGGATAGCGCATGCTCCATCATGCAGGCCTCGGAATCGGCTCGCTCAAATTCGACACCGAGCTCCTGAACCAAAAACGTGCGGATGAGGCGATGACGGTACCAGATAGCCGTGCCAACCTCGCGGCCGCGATCGGTCAGGATCACCTTGCCGTAGTGCGATTGCTCGACAAGCTCGGATGCCTTGAGCGCCGAAACCGCTTTATTGACCGATGCCTTGGAGACGCCAAGGCGCTGCGCGATGTCGACCGATCGCACGCCGTTGGTTTCCCCCTCTTCGCTTTCAATGCGAACCATGCACTCCAAGTAGTCTTCGTTCGCCACCGTCAGATGTAGTTCGCGCGAGCTATTTGTCGTATCCATGATCTTCCGTCCCTTCTGCATTCAATGGCTGATTCTACCCCATCCAAGCGTCGTGGTATGCCGTGGCATACCGTGCTAGAGTTCTTGTTGCACACGACGACCAAGATTGGAGCGGTCTTTATGGAAAACACCACCACGAGCCCCGATGTCCTCGAGCGCTTTTTGCGCTACGTCCAGATCAACACGCAGTCCGAGGATGCAAACTGCGACCAGGTACCCTCGAGCGCCGTTCAGTTTGACCTTGCCAACGTGCTGGCTGAAGAGCTGCGCGAGCTTGGTGCGGAAGATGCCCACGTGACCGAGCACGCCTATGTCTGCGCGCATATCCCCGCAAGTGCGGGCGCTGAGGACAAGCCCGCCCTGGGCCTGATCGCCCATCTCGACACCACCGAAGTTGCTCCGGGCGCCGGCGTGAAACCGCACATCGTACACTACGAAGGCGGCGACCTGGTCTGCGGCACGGTTGACGGTAAGCCCATTGCCATGAGTACCGCCAAGCTTCCCGCCCTGAACGACCTCGCGGGTGAGGACCTGGTCTGCAGCGATGGCACCACGCTGCTGGGCGCGGACGACAAGGCAGGCGTCGCCGAGATCATGTCACTTGTCGCGCGTATCGCTCAGGACCCCTCTCTGCCCCATCCCGCACTCGGCATTTGCTTCTGCCCTGACGAGGAGATCGGCCACGGAGCCGAGCTGCTGGATATCGATACCTTTGGCTGCAAGTACGCCTACACGGTCGACGGCGGCCCCATCGGCGAGCTGGAGTGGGAGTGCTTCAATGCCGCCGAGGTGACCGTCCGCTTTGAGGGCCAGTCCATCCACCCGGGCGACGCCAAAGGCCGTATGGTCAACGCAGGCAATCTGTTCTGCGACTTCAACGCGTTGCTCCCCTACGTGCAGCGCCCGGAGTATACGGAAGGCTACGAGGGCTTTTATCACCTTGAGGGCGTATCTGCGACCGTCGATCACGCCACAGCGCGCTATATCGTCCGCGACCATGACGCCGCCAAGTTCCAGCAGAAACTCGACCTTATCGATGCCGCCGCCTCGATGCTCAGCCAGCGTCTGGGTGAGGAGCGCGTGACGGTCGAGATTAAGCAGCAGTATCGAAATATGGCCGAGATCGTTCGCGACTATCCCGAGCTTATTGATGTTGCCAAGGAAGCCTACCTTGCCTGCGGCGTTGAGCCCCAAGTGCTGCCGATTCGTGGCGGCACCGACGGCGCGCAGCTGTCGTTCCGCGGCCTGCCCTGCCCCAACCTTTCCACCGGCGGCTATTGCTACCACGGCGTCAACGAGTTCGTCCCGGTCAGTTCGCTCGTCAAGATGACCGACGTGCTCCAGGAGCTCGTCGCCCGCTTTGCATAGGCCTGGCTGCACAAGTCCAAAAGACGAATTGCCCCGTCCTCAACCAAGAACGGGGCGATTTTTTTACTGCAACGAGAATAGGTTGACGCACGCCAGCCTCTTAACGCAAGGAGTGTCCCAAACTGCCGGCACATAAGGAACGTCCCCAAGTGCCAAGTGCATCAAGAGTGTCCCCTTTGACCAGTCGTTTAAGAACGTCCCCAATGACTAACGTCGCAGGTTGAGGACGGGCAGCGAGCGGGTCGCATTTGAGACAAGGTGACGTGAAACGAAAGGGCGCTGACCTTCTGGTCGCGCCCTTGAAGTTGAACGTCAGATTGTCCAAATGCGGCCCGCGCAGCGTCAAGCGGTTACGCGGTTTGGTAAAACCGCGTAACTCTAGTAGTTGGCTTCGTAGCCGTTGCCGTCGCCGGTCGGCTCTTCGTAGTAGTCCGAATCGCTCGAATCGCTTGAGTCATCGGAATCGTCAGAGCTGACCGATGAGGTTGCGGTACCGTTTGCGTAGTCGTCAGACGTGTTGTTGTTCAGGTCGCCGATTGTAGAGCTGGAACCGTCGGAAAGACCCATGGTGTTGGGACCCTTGGGATCCTTGCCGGCATCGACGCGCTCCATCATTTCCTTGAGCTCGTCCTCGTAGACAAAGACGTAGCTCACACCGTCGATCATGGTGCTGTCGTCGGCGTACGAGGGCAGGTTGGCCGAGTAGATACCGTCGACATCCATACCGCGCATGGCGTTGACCGTAGCCACGATATCCTGAACGCTCATATCGGTTACGAGCATATCGGACAGCGAATTAACCAGGCCAAAAATCTTCGTGGCATCGAAGTTATTGAGAATCTGGTTGGCAAGGGCGCCAAGCACCTGACGCTGGTGGCGCATGCGCGTGTAATCGCCGTCGGCATAGGTGTAGCGGCAGCGGGCATAGGTAAGGGCGGTGGCACCGTCCATATGCTGCTGGCCAGCGGTAATCTTAATATCCAGGTGCTCGGGGTCGTCAACATCATCGGTTGCGTTAATGTCGATACCGCCAACCGAATCAATCAGTGCCTGCATGCCGTCGAAGCTGACCTCGGCATAGTGGGAAATCTGAACACCGCACAGCTCGTTGACCGCCTCGACCATGGCCTCGGCGCCGCCAACGGTATGGCAGGCGTTGATCTTCATGGTCTCGCCCTTGTACTCGACCTTGGTGTCGCGCGGAACGGAAATGAGCGTCGCCTGCTTTTGCGTGGGGTCGATGCGTGCCAGGATAATCGAGTCGGCACGATACGTATCCTCGCCCGGACGGCCGTCGGTGCCAAGAAGCAGCACGTAGAACGGATCCTTTGCCTCATCGGTGTCAACCAGAACCCGACGCAGATTGTCGGTAATGACATTAGAATCGCCGAGCTTGCCCATAATGGTGGCAAACCACAGGCCGGCAGCGGTAGTGGCACTCAGCAGCACGCCAAGCACGACAATGAGCGCGACGTGACGAATCGTGTGGCTACGACGACGTTGACGAGCGCGCTCGGAATAGCGAGCCACGTTATCGCGACTGTAGATCTTGGCCTGCGCACCAGTTGAGGGTCTTCGGGCGGTGGTATCCGCGAGGGGCTTTTTATTAAACATAGGCAACCTGTATTAGTAGATGACGGGATCGGGGACGGAAGCATGCTCGACATGCGCGCCGAGCGCCTGCAGCTTTTCGACAAACTGCTCGTAGCCGCGCTTGATGTGATGGATGGCCGAAACCTCGGTCGTCCCGTCGGCGATCAAGCCCGCTACGACGAGGGCCGCTCCGCCACGCAGATCGGGCGAGGTAACCTGTGCACCCGAGAAGCCCTTAACGCCATGAATCATGGCATGATGGCTCTCGATACGAATGTCGGCACCCATGCGCACCAGCTCAGAGGCAAACATAAAGCGATTCTCGAAGATGTTCTCGGTAATAACGGAACTACCGTCGGCAAGGGCGGAGAGCACCATAATCTGCGCCTGCATGTCCGTCGGGAAGCCGGGGAACGGAAGCGTCTGGATGTCGACCGGCTTGATACGCTCGGCACGGTTTACATGGACGCCATCCTCGACGCGCTCGCAGTCGATACCCATGAGCTCCATCTTCTTGAGCACCATGCCCAAGTGAATGGGGCAAAAGCCCGCGACATCGACACCACGATCGTCGGCCATCAACGCACCGGCAACGATAAAGGTACCGGCCTCGATGCGGTCGCCCACTACGCGATGGGTAACAGGATGCAGTTCTTCCACGCCCTCGATGGTCACGACGGGCGTACCCGCGCCGACAATCTTGGCGCCCATCTCGTTGAGCATGTTGGCGAGATCGACGATCTCGGGCTCGCGGGCGGCATTGTCGATAACCGTGGTGCCCTGCGCGCGCACGGATGCCATGATGAGGTTCTCGGTCGCACCGACGCTGGCGAACTCGAGCGTGACGGTGGTACCGCGCAGACCTTGGGGCGCATTAGCGTTGATGTAGCCGTGGGCGGTATCGAACTCAACGCCCAGGGCCTCAAGACCAAGAATGTGCATATCGATCTTGCGAGCACCCAGGTTGCAGCCGCCCGGCATGGCGATCTTGGCGCGATGGAAGCGGCCCAGCAGGGGTCCCATCACGGCGGTGGAAGCACGCATCTTGGCGACGAGCTCGTAGGGGGCCTCCCAAGAATCGACCTGAGAGGTATCAATCTCGAGCGTGTGCTCGTCGAGAACATCGATCGTAGCGCCCATGCCTTTGAGCACCTTGCCCATCACGTGGACATCGGAAATATCGGGCACGTTCTGCAGCGTCGTCTTGCCCGGCGCCAGAAGCGTTGCCGCCATGAGTTTGAGTGCGGAGTTCTTGGCGCCCGAAACGGGCACGGAGCCTCCGATGGCGTGGCCACCCTCAACGCGGATAATATCCAAGGTCTACCCTTTCAAAAAGCATGCCCGGGATGGCTGAGCCATCCCGGGCATGATGTGTTCGCAAATGGTCGAACGCTAAATCGTTTGACTATTGGGCAAGCTTGAGCTTACACCATGCGATTTCATTATAGAGGTAGGCGCGGCGTGCATCATCCTCCGACAAATTACCCAGCTTCTCTTCAAAACCTTGAATATCAGCTTTAAGCTTGTCGGCATCGACGGTCGCCAAATCGCAAGCGCGCTCGGCGAGAACGGTCACGACATCGTCCGCAACCTGGGCATAGCCGCCGGCCACGGCAAACGTGTGGTCGACAGTGCCCATGGCCTTATCGGAAACGCGAACGTAACCGCGGTCGATCGTGCAGATCTCGCTGGAGTGAGCAGGCAGAACGCCAAACTCGCCATCCGTGGACGGAATCGACACAAACGCAGCGTCGCCCTCATAGGCGCAGCTCACGGGGCACACGATGCGGATACGCATAACCTACTTCTCCCCCATCTTGCGGGCGCGCTCGCGCACGTCCTCAATCGTGGAAGCATAGCGGAAAGCCTGCTCGGGCAGGTCATCGGCCTTGCCGTCGACAATCTCGGCGAAAGAGCGGACGGTATCCTCGACGCGGACGTAGACACCGGGGTTGCCGGTGAACTTCTCGGCGACGTGGAAGGACTGCGAGAGGAACTGCTGAATCTTACGGGCACGGTTGACCGTAAGGCGCTGCTCCTCGGACAGCTCGTCCATACCCAGAATGGCGATGATGTCCTGAAGGTCGGAGTACTCCTGCAGGAGCTCCTGGACCTTGACGGCGACACGGTAGTGCTCCTCGCCGACGATCGAGGGATCGAGAGCGTCGGAGGAAGATGCGAGCGGGTCGATAGCCGGGAACAGGCCGAGCGACGAAATGCTACGCGAAAGAACCGTGGTGGCGTCGAGGTGCGTAAACGTCGTGGCAGGCGCCGGGTCGGTCAGGTCGTCTGCGGGGACGTAGACAGCCTGGACGGAGGTAATGGAGCCCGTCTTGGTCGAGGTAATGCGCTCCTGGAGGTCGCCCATCTCGGTTGCCAGCGTGGGCTGGTAACCAACGGCGGACGGCATACGGCCCAGCAGTGCGGAAACCTCGGAACCTGCCTGGGAGAAGCGGAAGATGTTGTCGATGAACAGCAGAACGTCCTGGCCGCGATCGCGGAAGTACTCAGCGGTGGTAAGGCCGGCCAGACCGATGCGCAGACGCGCTCCGGGCGGCTCGTTCATCTGACCATAGACCAAGCAGGTCTTGTCAATAACGCCAGACTCGCTCATCTCGAGGAACAGGTCGGTGCCCTCGCGGGTACGCTCGCCGACGCCGGTGAACACCGAGGTGCCGCCGTGCTCCTGGGCGAGGTTGTTGATGAGCTCCTGAATCAGAACGGTCTTGCCAACGCCGGCGCCGCCGAACAGGCCTGTCTTGCCGCCACGGATGTAGGGCTCGAGCAGGTCGACGGCCTTGATGCCGGTCTCGAAGATCTCGGTCTTGGTGGTGAGCTCGTCGAAACGGGGCGCGGCATGGTGGATGGGGTAGAACTCCTCCACCTCGGGCATGGGCTTGCCGTCGACGGGCTTGCCCATGACATTCCAAATACGGCCGAGCGTCTTGGGGCCGACGGGCATCTTCATGGGCTCACCGGTATCGGTGGCGATGAGGCCGCGCTGCAGGCCGTCGGTCGAGGACATAGCGACCGTGCGGACGACGCCGCCCGGAAGCTGGCTCTCGACCTCGAGGATCGTGCTCAGATGACCGATCGGGGTCTCGGCCTCGACCGTGAGCGCGTTGTAGATCGGGGGCACCGCGCCGTCAAACTTGACGTCGACGACAGGGCCGATGATTCGCACGATGCGACCATCACCGGCAGTCGTCTTCTTGGTGGCTTCCTCGACCGCAAGCTTTACGGTGTTATTAGCCATTACTGTTCCTCCAATGCTGAGGCTCCGCCGACGATCTCGTTAATCTCGGTCGTGATCGAAGCCTGGCGCACGCGACTATACGTGCGGGTAAGGGTCGAGATGATCGCGGTGGCGTTTTCCGTCGCGGAGTGCATGGCCTTGCGGCGTGCACCCTGCTCGGCAGCCGCCGAATCGATCAGGGCCTGGTAGATGACCGTCAGGATATACGACGGTACAAGCTTGCCGAGAACATGCTCGGGAGAGGGCACGAACTCGAACGTGGACGAGATGCGCTTAGGGGCGTCGGTCTCGTTCTTACGCGGACCGTGGGCCATAGCGATCATCTCGGGATCGAGCGGCAGCAAGTGCTCGACGCGAAGCTCCTGATCCACGCGATTCTTGGCGTGGTGGTAGACAAGCTCGACACGGTCAAGCTCACCGGCACGATACGCATCGCAGATATGAGAGGAGATCATGCGGGCCTGATTGAAATCGGGCTCAGAGGAGTTGCCCTCAAAGTGCATGACGACGTTTGCGCGGTCGCGGAAATACGTGGCCGGCTTACGCCCGCACGCGATGATCTCGCACTCGATGCCGTCGTTCGCCCAAGAAGCGGCGAGCTTTTCGGCCGTGCGCTCCACCGTCGTATTGAAACCGCCGGCAAGGCCGCGGTCCGAGGCAATAACGACAATCAGGCCATGCTTGACGCTCTCATGCTTCTGCAGCATGGGATCGGTGCCCGAACAGGAGGCGTCACCGGCGACCGTCAACATGACGTCGGTCAGCGCCTCCTTATAGGGCTCGGCCTGCTTGGAGCGATCGAGGGCACGACGGATCTTGGCCGTAGAGACCATCTCCATCGTGCGCGTGATCTGCTTGGTCGTGGTAACCGAGGAGATTCGCTTCTTAATGTCGCGAAGGTTGGCCATGGGGCTTAGTTCTCCTCTGATCCAGAAACATCCGAATGGTGCTTGGCCATGAACTGCTGCTTGAAGTCGCCGATGACGCGCAAGAGCTCAGCCTTGGTGTCATCATCGATCTTCTTGGCGCGAACCTTGTCGAGCAGCGAGCCAAAGCCATTGTCCATGTACTCGATGAGCTCGGCACGGAAAGGCAGCACGTCGGCGATCTCCAGGTCATCCAGGAAGCCCTCGTTGCCAGCGAACAGCGTAACGATCTGCTCGCCGACCTCAAACGGCTTGTAGCGCGGCTGCTTCAGGAGCTCGGTCATGCGAGCACCATGGGTCAGCTGCTTCTGAGTAGCCTCGTCGAGGTCGGAGCCGAACTGCGTAAAGCCGGCGAGCTCCTGGTACGAAGCGAGGTCCAGACGGAGGTTGCCGGCGACCTGCTTCATGGCCTTGGTCTGAGCGTCGCCACCGACGCGGGACACGGAGATGCCCACGTCGACTGCCGGGCGCTGGCCCTGGAAGAAGAGCTCGGACTGCAGGTAGATCTGACCATCGGTAATGGAAATGACGTTGGTCGGAATGTAGGCCGAAACGTCGCCGTCCTGGGTCTCGATGATCGGCAGTGCCGTCATGGAGCCGTAACCGTTCTTCTTGGACATCTTGACGGCACGCTCGAGCAGACGAGAGTGCAGGTAGAAGATGTCGCCAGGATAGGCCTCGCGTCCGGGCGGACGATGCAGCGTCAGCGACATCTGACGGTAGGCCACAGCCTGCTTGGACAGGTCGTCGTAGATGACGAGCACGTGGCCGCCGGGATTGGTCTCGCTGGCGGGCTTGCCGTCCTCGCCGTTGTACATGAAGAACTCGCCGATAGCGGCACCGGCCATAGGCGCGATGTACTGCATAGGGGCGGAATCGGCAGCGGTGGCCGAAACGATGATGGTGTAGTCGAGCGCACCGTGCTGAGCGAGGGTCTCGCGGATGTTGGCAACCGTGGAGGCCTTCTGGCCGATGGCGACATAGATGCAGACCATGCCCTTGCCGCGCTGGTTGAGGATAGCGTCGATGGCGATGGCGGTCTTACCGGTCTTACGGTCGCCGATGATGAGCTCGCGCTGGCCGCGGCCGATAGGCACCATGGAGTCGATAGCGAGCAGGCCGGTCTGAACCGGCTCGCACACCGGGGTACGGTCGATGACGCCGGGGGCCTTGAACTCGATAGGACGACGGTGCGTGGCGACAATGTCACCCAAACCGTCGATAGGCTGGCCGAGCGGATTGACGACGCGGCCGAGCATGGCGCGGCTCACGGGGATATCCATAATGCGGCCAGTGGTGCGGCACTCGTCGCCTTCCTTGATGGAGTCGACGGCACCAAACAGAACGGCGCCGACCTCGTCACGGTCAAGGTTCTGGGCAAGGCCGAAGACGGTCTCACCGGTATCGGAGCTCTTGAACTCCAGAAGCTCGCCTGCCATGGCGCTCTTGAGGCCGGAGACGCGCGCGATGCCGTCGCCTACCTCGTCGACCGTTGAAACCTCATGCGTATCGACCGTCGCGGAGAGGCTCGTGAGCTGCTCCTGCAGTTTCTTGGCGATATCCTGGGCATTGAGGGTTTCGGACATTAGGCTTCACCTCCGTACGAATTAGCAGAGTTTGCGAGGGTCTCCTGCGCGACGCGCAGCTGCGTCTTGACGGAAATGTCACGACGCTCGCCGCGGGCCTCGAGCACCAGGCCGCCCACGATAGACGGATCGACCTGCTCGATAAGGAATACCTTGCGGCCGAAGTCCTGCTCGCATTTCTTAGTGATGGTTTGACGCAGCTCGTCGTCGAGCGGGATCGCCGTGGTGACGGTCACGCCCACTACATCCTCGTCTTCCTCGGCAACATACTTAAAGGCAGCTGCCACCTTGGGAAGAAGGTCGAGCTGGTCGCGCTTGGACATGGTGTCGAGCACGGCGATGATCTCGGGGCTGGCAGAAGCCAGGCGCTCGATCATCTCGAGGTCCTCGAACACATGGTTCTCGGCCTTAGCGGCTTCCAGAAGGGAGCGTGCGTAGGTCTCGAGCACCTTGTCCTGATAGCGGCTAGTCGGCATTCAGGCTACCTGCTTCCTGGATGTAGCGCTCGATGAGCTTCTTCTGCTCGGCCTCGTCCTCGAGTGCCTCGCCCACGATCTTGGTGGCGACGGCAACGGACAGGTCGGCGATGGAGCTCGCGGCACCGGCGTAGATGGACTTGCGCTCGTCCTCGACGGTCGTATGGGCCTTGGCGATGATCTCCTCGGCCTCCTTGTGAGCAGCCTCGATGATACGGGCGCGCTCGGACTCGGCGTCCTTACGGGCCTCGAGAACGATGTCGGCAGCCTGACGACGAGCGTCGGTGACGATCGAGTCGGACTCAGCGCGCTTGGCGATAGCCTCCTGCTTGGTCTTCTCGGCCTCGTCGAGGCTCTCCTCGATCTTCTTGCCGCGCTCCTCCATGGTTTTCATGATGCCCGGCAGGGCAACCTTGGCCAGCACGATCCAGATAATCAGGAAGGCGATAAGCGCCGGGATGAACTCCGCCATCTTAGGGATGAGGATGTCCGCACCGGCAGCGCCGTCCTCAGCGAACGCGGAAACCGGCATGAGCAGCGCGGCCGCGGACGCGGAGAGTGCGATCGCGCTCTTCTGGGATGAAAGATTCATACTTGACGCTCCGTGCTATTTAACGATCAGCGCGACAACGAAGCCGATCAGAGCCAGAGCCTCGCCGAAGGCGGAGCCCATGATGAAGACGGTGAACACGCGGCCCTGGACCTCAGGCTGACGGGCCATAGCACCCGTAGCACCCAGAGCAGACAGGCCGATAGCAAGACCAGCGCCGATAACACCGAGACCGTAACCGATAACTCCCACGATTCCTCCTTTGTCGTGCGTGTCTTATTTCACGCAGGATAACCTTTTTATAACTGCCGGGCTCCATGGGTACGGGCACCGGCGGTTTAACGAATTGCTTACCTTTAAGGCGCGAGCGGAAGACTACTCCTCCTCCGCGACCTCCTCTGCCTCGGATACATACACGGCGGTAAGGACCGTGAAGACGTAAGCCTGGATGGCGCCGACCACAAGCTCGATCGCATAGATCAGGATGAGGATGGCAAGCCAGGCAAGCGAAGGCAGGGCGCCGACGGCGTGGGCCGCGGAAACCTGCTGAAGCAGCGGCTGCATGAACATGCTCGCCATGATGGCGAACGAGCCCATGACCACGTGTCCTGCGAACATGTTGCAGAACAGACGGACGGCGAGCGTGATGAGGCGCAGGAAGGTCGAGAAAAGCTCGACGACCCACACAAGCACGTTCATCGGGAAGCTCACGCCCTGCGGGGCGAGGCTCTTGATGTAGCCGATCACGCCGTGAGCCTTGCATCCGTAGTAGATGAAGTACACGAAGGCGAAGATGGCGAGCGCGGCGGTGGAGCCGATTGCGCCGGTGCCGGGCTTCATTCCCGGGATCAGGCCGATCATGTTATTGATCAGGATGAACAGGAAAAGCGAGCACAGGAACGGGAAGTGCTTCTTCCAGTTCTCACCCACGACACCCTTGCCGATATCGTTCTCGACGTACTCGATGATGTACTCGAAACCGTTGACGAAGAAGCCCTTGGGAACCAGGGTCTGCTTCTTCTTGAACACGGCCAGGACGATCAGGAGCACGATCGTGGAGACGATCAGCCAAAACGAGTACTGCGTGATGCCGCAGCTCAGATCGCCCACGACAGGGGTGGAGCTGAACTCGCTGACCAGATGATTAATCTCATCAGGCAGCTTTTCAAATATTTCCACGACTTACCTTTCGACCTCATGAGGATCTCGCAGCGCCTTGGCGACGCGAACCGCGCAGGCGGCCATAAAGGCCACGAAGCCGATCGCCTCGCCCAGGAGGAACATGCGAAATGCCTCTCCGAACAACACAAACACAACCAAGGTAAAGACGAGCAGGGCGATTGCCGAGACCGCCAGACTCACCATGCCCTTGAGCATGTCCGCATTCTGTTTATCGTCAAGAACCGGCTTGAGCGTAAAGACAAAGGGAAGGAAGGCAATTGCGCCCGCGATGGCGCCTGCAACGATAGCGAGCAGATCGGCTATCTGAAACACTGGCGTCCTCACTTTCCTTTTTAACGCTTCACAGAACAGTTCCCGCCAAACATTGGTGACTATTGTACGAGCCAATCGCTAAAGTACAACCGAAAAAGCATCGGTTAATACGCACCTGTTCGTTTTCTTAAGACCTTCTTTATGCCGCAGGTACGGTAATACGTTTTTCTCGAACCCTGCAGGGCAAAACGTCCGTTAACAGGAGTGCGCGCGGTCGCCCTTTGTTCGTCCGCGCGCACCGTTTCTTCGTATTTGCAGCCGCGGCCGTCTTAGCTCAGCGACTAGAGCGTGCCGTAGATGCGATCGCCGGCGTCGCCCAGGCCGGGAACGATGTAGGCAGCCTCGTTGAGATGGTCGTCGATGGCGCAGGTATAGATATGCACATCAGGATCCTTCTCAGTCAGCGACCTGAGGCCCTCGGGGGCCGCGACGATGCACAGCATGCGGATGTCCTTGACACCACGCTCGCGCAGGTAGCTGATGGCCATCTCGGCCGAACCGCCCGTGGCAAGCATGGGGTCGACGACCAGGCAGATGCGCTGGTCGATATCCTTGGGCATCTTGCAGTAATACTCGTGCGGCTCGTGGGTGACCTCGTCGCGCTCCATGCCGATGTGGCCCACGCGAGCGGAGGGCACCAAGTCGAGAATGCCGTCGACCATTCCAAGGCCCGCACGCAGGATGGGCACGATGGCGAGTTTCTTGCCGGCGAGCCGTTTGAACGTGGCGGTAGTGATGGGGGTCTCGACCTCGACGTCTTCCATAGGCAGGTCGCGCATGGCCTCGTAGCCGTCAAAAAGCGCGAGCTCGCGCACGAGCTGGCGGAACTGGTTGGTGCCGGTGTTTTTGTCGCGCAGGATCGACAGCTTGTGCTGGACGAGCGGGTGATCGACAAGCGTCACGCGGGACGCATCGTAGGTGACGGTCATGGGTTGATTGCCCCTTTCGTTGCGGCCGCAAAACGGCCTTGCTGACAAGGCGCGCAGCAATGTTGCCGCCGCACGCCATGCATTAGTTTAGCGGTTTGTTGTATCGAGCAGCCCATCGCAGCCCTACTGTGCGGTACTGAGCGAGCGCCTGACTGCATCACGCCAGCCCGCAAGGTTTTGTTCGCGGCGCTCGGCGGACATGTGGGGAAGGAAGGTCCTAACGATCTGGGCATTTTGCTCCAGCTCTTCCAGGTCTTCCCAATAGCCGACGGCAAGACCCGCCAAGTACGCGGCACCGATTGCCGTGGTCTCCACCGTCTCGCATTGCAGCACGGGGATATCCAGCAGGTCGGCCTGGAATTGCATGATGAACTCGTTGCGCGAGGCACCGCCATCGACAGACAGGCGCTCAATCGAAAGCCCCACGTCCTGCTCCATGGCGCGCAGCACGTCGTAGCTCTGATATGCCATGGATTCGCAGGCGGCACGTACGATGGTCGCACGGCTCGAGGCGCCGGTCAGACCGCACACGATACCGCGAGCATGCGGGTCCCACCAGGGAGCACCCAAACCCGCAAAGGCGGGAACGAAGTAGCAGCCCTCGTTGTCGCTAATCGAAGCGGCGAGTTGTGCCGACTCGCTCACGCTCGAGATGATGCCCATGTTGTTGCGAAGCCAGTTCATCGTTGAGCCGGCGGCAAAAATAGAGCCCTCGAGCGCATAGCTGACTTTGCCGTCCGCAGCGATACCGATGGTGGAGACCAGGCCATTCTTGGATTCGACGATCTCGTCGCCGGTGTTCATGAGCATAAAGCAACCCGTGCCATAGGTGTTTTTGGTCTGGCCGGGACGGAAACAGCAGTGGCCGAACAGCGACGCCTGTTGGTCACCCGCCACGCCCATGATGGGCGGCATGTTGGTCATGATGTCGCTCGCGACGCGGCCGTAGTCGCCCGAGCTCCAGCGAACCTCGGGCATCATGGAACGTGGAACGTCAAAGAGTGCCAGCAGGTCGTCGTCCCAATCGAGCGTATGGATATTAAAGAGTGCCGTGCGGCTGGCATTGGTGTAGTCGGTGGCAAAGACCTGGCCGCCGGTGAGGTTGTAGATGAGCCAGGTGTCGATGGTGCCAAACATGAGGTCGCCCGCCGCCGCGCTTTCGCGTGCGCCGTCGACGTTGTCGAGAATCCACTGCACCTTGGAGGCCGAGAAATACGGGTCGAGCGTGAGTCCCGTGCGGGAGCGCACCAGCCCTTCTGCGCCCTGCTCGACAAGCTCGTCGATCAGAGGTGCGGTACGGCGGCACTGCCATACGATAGCGTTATAGATCGGCTGACCGCTCACGCGATCCCAGACCACCGTGGTCTCGCGCTGGTTGGAGATGCCGATGGCGGCAATGCGGTCGGAGTGGATACCGCTCTTAAACTGGACTTCCATCATGACGGCGATCTGGCTAGCAAGGACCGCCATGGGGTCTTGCTCCACCCAGCCGGGACGCGGGAAGCTGGTTTTGACGCTGCGACGTGCCTGCGCGACGATGCATCCGTACTCGTCGACGATGGTCGCAAGTACCGAGGTGGTGCCGCAGTCGAGCGCCATGATGTAGGAACCGCCAAAGTCAAACGAGGCATCTTCCATGCCCAGGCTGCCCAGATTCAACGACATCGCTTAAACCTTTCTATTGCATCGGGTCGGACAGGACCCGTTCGATCTCTGATGCGGGAAGTGCGCCTTGGCGCAGGATCTGGAGCTCGCCGTGCTGAAACGACACGATGGTCGAGGCGTCGCGACACGGGGTCTCACCGGCGTCGACGGCAACATCGACCCCCTCCAGGATGCGACCCTCGACGGCAGCAAAGCTTGCCGGCGAGGGCGCGCCGTGCGTGTTGGCGCTCGTGCAGGCAAGGGGGCTGCCGCAGGCGCGGATGAGCGCTTGGACCACGGGAGAAGCCGAAGCGCGAAGAGCCACCGTGTCATCGGCGGCGCGCATAAAGGTCGGCACGCAGGGGGCTGCCTTAATCACGATAGTCAGGGCTCCCGGCCAGCATCGTCGCGCGAGTACGCGGGCATCTTCCGGGATATCCACGCCATAGCGGTCGAGTGCTTCGACGCCATCGACCAGCCAAGCGACGGTTTGCGTGAGTTCACGTTGCTTGAGAGTGAAGATACGGCGATAGCCGGTGCCGAGCGCAGGAACTGCGGCGCCATTGACGGCAGCCTGCGGATCGCGCGGCCACGATGGGAATTCGCTTGTATCTTGGGGCACGGCGTCCGAGAAGGCGTTGACTGCCACGGCAACACCGTAGACGGTCTCGGTCGGGATCAAAGCCAGGCCGCCGCGGCCGAGCACCTCGGCCGTGCGCTCGACGGCAAGCCGATGCGGCTCGCGCGTTCCCTCGTATACCCGATAGACCGTCTGCATGTGTATGCCAGCCCCTTACGCTCTGGTGCAAGTTTGTTTACTGTGGGGCATTCTCGCACGAAACGTTCAACCTATTTGCCCAGAGCGCATGTTGGTTTGGTGAGCGGCTCTAGTAGTCGGTGAAAGTGAGGGGGTTATTGGACTGCGACGAACTTCTTTGGCCTGCCGGCGTGACGTTCTTGGGCGGCGTAACGCTCGATGCTGTCTATCGTTATCATCCGACGGCCGTCGACGAGTTCAACATCGAGCTTTCCGGCTTTGACCAGCGCGGTAATCCGCGGAGCGGAGACTTTGAGGTCCAGCGCTGCGTCTTTAAATGTTCGGCACGCCGCTTCCCGAGCGTCCTCGTGGTCGATTTCGACTGAAAGGGCCACGACCTCGGCCGAGCGTTCGTACCCTGCCGGAGTCAAACCGTTGTTGAGGTCGTCGGCCAAAAACGCCATCAGTGCCTCGGTGGCATGGGCAATCGCTTCTTCGCGCGTATCGCCATCGGCAAAGGCGCCGGGAATCTGCGGGAAGCTAGCGCAGTAACCATCGTCTTCTTTTATGAGAACGCAGTCATAGGTAAATCGCTGCCTCATTTTGCCTCCAACTACCATCCAGCTTGGCGACGAATACTTGCCCACGTGCCCTTCTTTGGTCGATCACCACCAGAGCCGTTCACGGTGACAACGCGGTCACCAGAAACATACTTAGCATGACTACCGACTTGCGCGACCTTCACGAATCCATCGTGCTTGAGTAGGGCAATGATTTCCCGAAAGGTAGGAGGTTGCATGGGCCGACCTCTTTCAGCCGTCCTAATTATAAACTACTTTATAATTTTTGCTAACCAGTTAATAAATATTACTGGCGTTGCTTGGGCTCGATGACGATGGCTCGGACAATGCGGGGGCGATCGGTGAGGTCGTGGACGATACGCACGTCCGAAAGGCCTGCTTGACGACAGAGCTCGGCCGCGGCGTCGAGCGCGCCCTCGTAGAGCTCGCAGGCAAACAGGCCGCCGGCACGCAGCATGTAGGGCGCCGCGTTGAGCAGGCGGCGGAAGATATCGAGACCGTCGGCACCGCCCTCGAGCGCCAGATCGGGCTCAAAGTCCTTGACCTCATGCGGCAGCGAGCGCATGACGTCGGTCGGGATGTAAGGTGGGTTGGAGACGAGCACATCAAAGGTGCCCCACTCTTCGCGGGGAATGGAACTCACCAGGTTTGTGAGGCTGAAGGCGACCTCGTCGGACGTGAGGCCAAGCGCATCACGGTTTTTGGTGGCCAGATCGATGGCGCGCGGCTCGATATCGGTAGCAGTGCAGGTAACGTGGCCGCGGCGCTCCCAGGCAAGGGAGAGCGAAATGCAGCCCGTGCCGCAGCCGACCTCGAGAACGCG
This sequence comes from uncultured Collinsella sp., assembly GCA_900544065.1. GTDB lineage: Bacteria > Actinomycetota > Coriobacteriia > Coriobacteriales > Coriobacteriaceae > Collinsella. Next base: position 58,087 of record UQTR01000002.1, on the reverse strand, counting down.
GGCAGTGCGGGGCTCGGCTGGGGCAGATACGTTGGCCTCGGCGGCATCTTGCGCGGGAGTCGCCTGTTGGTCGTTGTCCTCAATGGCGATGCCGTATTCGTCGAGCTCGGGCTCGGGGGTTTCCATGGCCTCTGCTTCTGCCGCTTCGGCTTCTGCCGCCTGCGCGGCGGCTTCCTCGGCCTCGCGATCGGCCAGTTCCTCGGCATAAGCGCGACTGCCCAGCACATCGCCGCCTAGCGCCGCCTCGTCGGCAGCTGTGAGGTTGGCGGCACGGCGCTCGGCCGTCGCTCGCTCGTCGGCCAATGCGGCCTCGGCCTTGCGTGCCTGCTCGACCTCATCGTTCCAAGGCAGCTCAACACGCTGACGGGCAGCGGCCTCGGGGCTCAGTACCTCGGCATCCAGATAATTGAGGACTTCCTCGACGAGCATCTCGGTCTCGGGGCGCGGAATGAGCACACCGGGGGCGCACGCGACGTCGATCATGCGAAACTGCGTGCTGCCCGTGATGTATTGCAGCGGCTCGCCCTTAGCGCGGCGGACAACGGCCGCATGCATGGTCTCGAGCTGGGCCGCGTTAAGCGTCTCGTCCATACGCATATATAGGTCAATGCGCGCCAGGCCCGTGGCGGCGCACAGCAGCCACTCGGCAGAAAGACGGGGGTGCTCCTCGCCGCGCTCGGCCAGGTACTCCTTGGTCCACTCGAGACAACGCTTGATGGTCCAGATCTCGTTTGCCATGGGGTCCTCCCCTCTTGAGCGCCGGGCGGCGCGTGAATGTCGGAGCAGATTGTACGCGAGGGCACCGCTTAGCAAGGGACGATTGAGGGCGATTATCGAGAATCAGCCCAGATTTTTAAGACGGGCTCGCTCAAAGTGCTCATTTGTCGACGTCATGATTTGCATCCGTCAAGCTTTTGGCAAGGTTGCCCCAAAACTGACCAATATCTAACCAAACACTTGCCAAATCACTTGACGAACGACGCGTCAAAAAATGCCCTGCGACTTCTTGAGCGATAATGTAAGCATTATTTTTGATAGTGAACGAATGTTTTTATTTCCTTTGAGCTGGCAAACGATCCGATGGCCCTCAAGTCCAATTAAATAAACTCATATAGCCATTTACCAAAAGCAGTCATTGGGACCCCTCCTTACGTGCTGCCGCTCGAAGGACTGTCCCTAAGTGCCGGCACATAAGGAACGTCCCCAAGTGCCGCACCCAATGACTACCTCGATGTTTTGGCAATGCCAGCGAGCGGGTCGCATTTGAGGCAAGGTGCCGTGAAATGAAAGGGCGCTGACCTTCTGGTCGCGCCCTTGAAATTGAACGGCAGATTGTCCAAATGCGGCCCGCGCAGCGTCGACGGGTTACGCGGTTTGGTAAAACCGCGTAACCTAAACGGCCTGTGCCAGCTTCTCGGCTCGCTCGGCGGCGGCGAGCGCCTCGATGACGGTGCCGAGCTGGTCGCCCAGGAGGACGCCATTGTAGGTGGAGTTGAAACCGATGCGGTGATCGGTCACGCGGTCCTGGGGCTGGTTGTAGGTACGGATCTTCTCGGAACGGTTGCCGTGGCCGATCTGGCTCTGGCGCTCGGCACCGAGCTCTGCCTGCTGCTTCTCGAGCTCCATCTCGTACAGACGGGCGCGCAGCATCTGCATGCAGACTTCGCGGTTCTGGATCTGGGAGCGCTGTTCCTGCGACTGCACCACGGTGTTGGTGGGCAGGTGGGTGATGCGCACGGCGGAATAAGTGGTGTTAACGCACTGACCGCCAGGACCGGAGGCGCAGTAGGTGTCGATGCGCAGGTCGGACTGGTTGATCTGGACGTCGATCTCCTCGGCTTCGGGAAGTACGGCGACGGTCGCCGTGGAGGTCTGGATACGGCCCTGGGACTCGGTCTTGGGAACGCGCTGGACGCGGTGCACGCCGGACTCGAACTTCATGACGGAGTAGACGCGGTCGCCCTCGACCTTGAACTCGATGGACTTAAAGCCGCCGGCCTCGCTGGGGCTGGAGTCGAGCACGGTGGTCTTCCAGCCGCGCGACTCGCAGAAGCGCTGATACATCTTGTACAGATCGCCGGCAAAGATAGCCGCCTCGTCGCCACCGGCGGCGGAGCGAATCTCGACGATGGTGTTCTTGTCGTCGTTGGGGTCGCTCGGGATGAGCATGTACTTAATGTCTTCCTCGAGCTGGGGAAGCTTGGCCTCGTTTTCGGAGATGTCCATCTGGAGCATCTCCTTCTCATCGGCATCGGTAGTATCGTGGAGCATTTCCTTGGCAGCCTCGATGTCATCGAGCGCGCCGATGTACTCGCGCGAGGCGGCGATGAGGTCGGACTGGTGCGCGTACTCCTTGTTGAGACGCGTGAACTCCTTGATGTCGGAGGCAACGGCCGGGTCGGAAAGCTTCTTCTCGAGCTCCTCATAGGCCTTGATGATCTTTTCGAGCTTGTCGCGCATGGCGGGACTCCTTTATATGCGTGAAGGTGAAAATCGGCAGAGTTGATGGGGCGCACGGCGCCACTGCTGGGGTAAGCCCGGCTAGAACATGTCGATCTTCAGATACATGCGCATCCCTTCGCGTATGGGGTACATAATTGCGGTCTAACCCATACATGATAGCGTGCGCAGGCAAACCTGCATATAACCCGCACGGAATCCGACAAAGGGTCAGTCTCTTTCCTTGAATATCAACTTCATCCGAACACTGCCACCCCGGCGGCCGCCGCTCGCTACCAGCAGCCCAGCCTCGCCAGTGTCCACCAGCAGCCGCCGCACAGCTTTCAGCGCCCCCGGAACGCCTGCTCTACGTCTCCCGCCTAATCGCCCGTAGACGCCCCTGCAGCGGGCAGATGCGGCTTCCAGAGCGGGCACTCCTGCCAGCCGTCGGCAAATCCCATGCGACGCAGCTCGTCGGCGTCGAGTCTGTCCAGCAGCTCGAGCAGGCGCGCACGCCAGCCCGTCTCGGGGGCGATGTGTTCCAACAGGTAGCTCAGGATGGTCAGGATGCCGAACATGTTGTCCGAGCGCACCTCGTAGGGCTCGTGCCACTCGGGATACTTCGACTTGGTGGGGATGATCGGTCTGGTGCCGATGCCCCTGTTCCACAGGCGGCCGTGGTGGGCGCATATGTTGCGGACGGTGTTGATGGCTACCAGCCACGATTTGAGCACGCGCGAAGACACGCCCAGGTCGCCCGAGATCTTGTTCCTAATGCCGACCGACGCGCCGTTGTAGAGTCGGAGCATCGTGCCGAAGTCCATCAGGTTCACGAGAATCCAGTAGGGCGGCAGGTCGTGCTTGTCGCCGTAGGTCTCCTTGAAGTGGATGGCGAAGGGCTCGCGCGACCGGTCCAGCTCCTCGGTGCACCGCTCGATGAACTCGTCGTATGCATCCTGCTCGAGCCTAGGCAGGTTGTCTTTGTCCTGAAAGCCAAAGGCACCGGCGTCTCCCGCCAGCTCGTAGGCCAGCTGCGTGCGGAAGTAGACCTCGACCCGTTCGATAGCGTCCAAGACGACGAGCCTGAACTGCCTGTCGAAGGTGTAGAGCTTCCAGATCCGGTTGAACGTCGTGCCTTCGACGAACCGCTCGTCCTTGCCGCAGTCCTCGACAGCCTCGGGCTTGCGCTTGAAGATGTACCAGTAGCCGCTGAGCCGGTAGTACCCAACATTCTGGAGGTGGGCGATAAGGACGTCGCGGTCCGCTACGAGGCCACGCTCGCCCATGAGCAGGTCAGCCTGCTCATCGAAGGTCAGCCAGGGCTTCGTGTATTCTCCCATGGTGCTCCTATGCTCGATGCATAAAAGAAGACCCGCCAGTGTGCATGCTCGAAAGCAGAGGCCGGGCGGGTTTACTAACGACATTTTACCACAGCTGAAGCTATTCTATGCGAAGCCCCATAGGGAAAGTTTGCCACCCTTGAATACCCTTGATTATCAACTTTATCCGAACACCTCCCACATTCATCCGCACATGTGCGGATGAACAGGCCGCACGCATCGGGGACGGGGCGTCGCTCATGCGCGGGCAGCTCGAGGACGGGCTCTGCAGGAAGACCTGGAAGAAGATGATGGAGCCGGACTACGAGTTCCATCCGGAGCTAGACGCGCAAACGGCGGGTTAACGTAGCCTTCCACCAAAAAGGGCGGGCGGCCGCGCCCTGCGACCACCCGCCCTCAATCAAAGCCCTTCTCGGCCGCCGCGGCTACCGGTTCCGACGCCGCAGGATCACACCTGCGGCAATCAGCACCACTGCGCCGCCCGCGATGCCACCCAGGGCCATCGGCGACAAGCTGGTATCGCCCATGTTCGGCAGACCCGGCTTCTCCTCCTTCGACACCGGTGGGTTGGTGGGCGGCTCCGTCGGCGGGTTGACCGGCGGGGTGGTCGGCGGCGTGTACGTGTTCTTGAACACCGGCGCCACGTCGCCGTCATAGGTTACCGTCGCCACCAGATGGCCCGCACCGTCGTCCGTCACCGTCACCGTTACCCGGTGCTCGGCCGCGTCGTACGTCACGTTCTTCTGACCGTCGTCCACCTCGGAGATGCTGTAGGCGTACGTCCCGGGCTTGTCGTACGAGATCGCCTCGAAGCCCACCGTGCCGTCCGCCGCGTTCTTGGCGGTCTGCAGCACCTTGCCGTCGGCATCCTTCAGCTGGAAGGAGAACTGCCCTTCCTTCAGGTCCTCACCGCTCAGCACCTTGGAAGCCCCCAGCTTCACCTCAGTCGCGGCCGGCGCGTAGCTGTTGCTGAACGTCACCGCATCCGCAGCCTTGCCGCCCGTGCTGTAGGCAACCTGCGCCTCCAGCGCGTGCGTCTCCGCATTCTCCGTCACCGTCACCGTCGCGGTAAAGACCGTCGTGTCGTAGGTGACGCCGTTCGCCGTCGCCCCTGCCCGCTCGGACACGGTGTAGACGTACGTCCCCACCTTGTCCAGCTGCAGCGGCGCGAAGCCGAACGTGCCGTCGGCGCCGTTCTGCACCGTCTGCACCACGTTACCGTCAGCGTCCTTCAGGTCGAAGGAGAACTCACCCTCGGCCAGGTCGCGGCCGGTCAGAGCCTTCGTTCCGGTAATCGTCGCCGTCGTTGCCGTCGGCGTGTAGGTGTTGGTGAAGGTCAGATCCGCAGCCGTCTTGTTCGCCGTCGCGGTCAGCTGGCCGCTGCCGTCGTCGGTCACGCTCACCGTCACATCCAACACCGCATCGCTGTAAGTGATGGTGCCATCTTGGCCCGCAACCTCCTTCACCTGGTACGCATGCGAACCAGTCGCGGTGTACGAGATGGCCTTGAAGGTAAACGCGTTACCCACGTTCGTGGTCCGGTCGATCTCCTGCCCGGTGGCCACGTCAATCAGCGCGAACGTGAACTCGCCATCGGCGGGCGTCCGCGTGGTGGCCGGGTCGGCATTCTCAAGCACCTTGGTGCCAGAAATCTGGTAGGAGGTCTGACCCGGCTGGTAGCTGTTCGCAAACGCCATGGTTTCGGGCGATACGCCGTTCTCGGCACCCTCGCTCGGCTTCACCGTGGAGCTCTCTACCACCAGCTTGCCGTCGTTGTTGTCCTTCACCACGTAGGTCAGGGTGTACGTCTTGCCGGTGTAGGTCACGCCCGGCACGCCCGGCGCGTCCCCCGTCGGCTGCACCTCGCGGACCGTGTAGGTAAAGGTGCCCGCATGGTCGAAGGTCAGCTTGTCGAAGGCAACCTTGCCGTGCGCATCGTTCTTCTGGGTCTGGATCACCGAGCCGTCAGACCCCACCAGCTCGAAGGCGAAGTCTCCCGCCTTTAGCTGATAGCTGCCGTCGTGCACGTCAACGCTCTTGGTGAGGGCGATCGCGCCGGAGTCCGTCGCCTGTGCCTCGTAGGTGTTGGTGAAGCTGGGCTTCGCGGCGTCCGTACCGTCGTAGGCAACGCTCGCTTGCAGCGTGCCGGCGTTGTCCACGACCTTCACCACGGCATGGTGCACCGCGTCGTCGTAGGTCACGTAGGCCAGATCACCCTTCCGCTCCACGATGGTGTACTCGTGCGTGCCCGGCTTCGCGTAGGAGAAGGCGTCGAAGTTAACACTTCCGTCCGCGCCGTTGGTCGCGGTCCGGACGGGCTTGGCCCCGGCAAGCTGCTCAGCCGTCATGTTGCCCTCGTACACATCGAAGGTGAACTCGCCGCACTTGGGGACGATCGGCGTGTTGTCGTCCTTCTTCACATAGCTCTTCTGCGCACCGAGGGCCAGGCCGGTCGCGGCCGGCTGGTAGGTGTTGGTGAAGGTATCCGAGCCGGATGCGCTCGTCACGATCGCCTTCGCATTCAGTGCTCCGTTCCCGCCGTCCGTGACCGTCACCGTATAGGTGAGGGGATGGCTGTCATAGTCCATGCCCGGCTCCGCGCCCGGCTGCTCCACGATGGTGTAGGTGAAGTCCTTGCTCGCGGCGCCGTCCAAGTCGGAGAGCTGGAACTCGCGCGTGAAGCTGACCTTGCCGTTTGCATCGTTCTTCGCGGTGTCGAGCACGTTGCCGGCAGCGTCCTTCAGGTCGAAGGTGAACTCGCCGTCCGCGGGCTTCGTCGTGTGGTCGAAGCCGTCCGCAACCTTGATGGTCTTGGTCGCCGTCAGGGTTACGGAACCCTTTGCGTCGTAGGTGTTATTGAAGGTGGGAGCCGTAGCGGCACCGTCATAGGTGACGGTCACCTTCGTCTTGTTGTTGTCGCCCTGGTTCTGCTCTACCTTGACGTGGACCTTGACTTCCTTGGCGTCGTAGGCCACGCCGTCGACGGTCTGGCCGGCTTTCTCCTCCTTGAGCGTGTAGTCGTACTCGCCCAGGTTCAGGTTCTTGACGGCCAGCTCGACCTTGCCGCCCCGGTCGTTGGTGCCCTTGGCGACCTCGTTGCCGGCCTGGTCGTACAGGCCGAAGGTGAACGCGTCGGCCGTCAGGTCCTTGCCCGTGAGGATCTTCGTCGCCTCGACGGTAACGTCCGTCGTCGGCTTCGAATTGGTGAAGGTCGGAACGTCGGCCTCGCCGTCGTAGGTGGCGGTCGCCTTTAGCTCGCCCTTCTCATCGGAGACCTTGATGTGGACCTTCACGTCCTTCGTGTCGTACACGACGGTCGGGTCGTTGCCGGCAACCTCCTTGATGGTATAGTCGTGATCGCCCGGCGTGTCGTAGCTGATTGCCTGGAAGGCGACCTTGCCGTCCTTGTCATTCTGGACGGTCTGGATCACGTTGCCATCCTTGTCGAGCAGCTGGAACGTGAAGTCGCCCCCTGCGAGCTCGCCACCCGTGAAGCGCTTCGTCGCCTTGAGCGTTACCGAGGTCTCCTTCGGGTGGTACGTGTTCGTGAAGGTCTTGTCTCCACTCGTTACCTGCGGTGTGGCCGTCAGCGTGCCGGCGCCATCGTCCGCGACCGTCACCTTGTAGATGAGCGCATTGGTGTCGTAGACCATGCCCGGCTCCGTGCCCGGCTTCTCCGCGATGGTGTAGGTAAAGTCCTTGCTCGCGGCGCCGTCCAGGTCGGAGAGCTCGAAGTCGCGCGCGAACTTCACCGTGCCATCGGCCTTGTTCGTCGTGGTGTCGAGCACCTTGCCGTCGGCGTCCTTCAGCTCGAACGTGTACTCGCCGCCCTTCAGCTTGGTGTCGTGCGTGAAGCCCGGCGCGACCGCAACGATCTTGGTCGCCGTCAGCTCCACGGATCCCTTTGCGGTGTAGGTGTTCGTGAAGGTGGGGGCATTGGCCTTGTCACCATCGTAGGTAACAGCGGCGTCCAGCTTGCCGGCATTGTCCATGACCTTCACCACGGCATGGTGCACCGTAGCGTCGTAGGTCACGTGGGACAGGTCGCCCTCCTGTTCCGCGACGGTGTATTTGTACTCGCCGGCCTTGGTGTAGTCGATGGCCGGGAAGGTGACGGTGCCGTCCTCGCTGTTCTTGGCGCTCCGGATGGGTTGCTTGCCCTTCAGCTGCTCAGCCGTCAGGTCGCCCTCGTACAGGTCGAAGGTGAACTCGCCGCCCTTGAGCGTGGCCGGCGTGTTGTCGGGCTTCACATAGGCCTTCTTCGCCGTGAGCGCCACCGAGGTCTCGGCGGGCTGGTACTTGTTAGTGAAGGTCGGGGCATCGTTCTTGCCGTCATAGGTGACGGTCGCCTTCGCCTTGTCGCCCTCCGCCTTCACCGAGACGTGAACCTTCACCGCCTTGGTGTCGTAGGTGATAGTCGGATCGGCACCGACGTTCTCCTCCTTGAGTTTGTAGTCGTACTCGCCGATGGTCAGACCGGTGAGGGCAAGATTGATCTTGCCCTCCTTGTCGTTCTGGACGATCTTGACGGGATTACCCGTGGACGTGTCGCCTTGGTACAGGCCGAAGGCGAACGCGCCGTCCGTCAGCGCCTTGCCCGCGAGAACTTTCGTGGCCTCGACGGTAACGTCCGTCGTCGGCTTCACGTTGGTGAAGGTCGGCACGGCCTTATCGCCGCCGTAGGTGACGGTCGCGTCCAGCGTGCCGTTCTTGTTATCGGTAACGCTGACCTTGACCTTCACTTTCTGACCGTCGTAGACGATGGTCTGGTCGTTACCGGTAACTTCCTTGATGGTGTACTCGTAGTCACCTGCCTCGGTGTAGTTGATGGGCTGGAAGGTAATGTTGCCCTTCTCGTCGTTCGTGACGGTCTCAATGGGCGTGCCTTCCGCCTTGTCACCCTTGTACAGAGCGAACGAGAAGTCGTTCCCCGCGAGCGCACCGCCCCTAAAGCGTTTCTTCGCCGCCAAGGTCACGGAACCCTTCGCAGCATAGCTGTTGATAAAGGTGGCGAGGTTCACCTTGCCGTCCTTGACCTCAGCCTTGATGGGCTTGGCCTCAGCGTCACCATCCTTCTTCACCGTCACGCCCGTGACGGTCAGCTTGGCGTCCTTATCCTCGACCCTTACCGTGACGGTATAGGTCGAGGCGTCCATCGTCCAGCCGGCGTTCTGCACGCCGTCCGCTGCGGGATCATCATCAGCGTTGTGCACCTCGGTGAGCGTGAACGTGTACTCGCCTGCCTTGTTGAACGCCATATTCGAGAAGTCGACCGTCTGGCCCTTGTCCTTGATGATCTTGCCACTCGTGACCTTGGACTCAGCATGCTCATTGCCCGCCAGAGCATCCGAGATTGTGAGGTCGCCGTCATCGATCTGCTTCTGCGTCTCTTCCGTGGCGGTCAGCGTGAACGAGAACGCCTTCTCCGTGCTCTCAACACCGGAGATCTTCTTCGTCACCTGCGGGGTCAGTTCGCCGCTGGCTTCCGCCTTGTAGGTGTTTGTGAACACCAGCTTGTTGGCTTCGGCCAACGTGCCGTCGGCTTTTTGCTTCGCGATCTTACCGGTGATACTGTCGCCTTCGTCGGTCAGATTCGTGGCACCCTGCTTGCGTCCGGTCAGCTTATAGCCCGCGGGCATCTCGTCTGCGCCGGTCAGCTCCTGCACCGTGTACTCGTCGCCCTCGCCAAGACCGTACACGCGAATCGTCTCGTCGGCCTTGATAGCATGGGTGTCGCCGTTCTTCAAATCGAACACGTCGCCGGCTTGCTTTCCGGCCCCAGCGTTCTTGAACACTGCAGCCTTGTAGGTCTTCCCCTCGGGCACGGTGAACTTGAAGGTGAACTCCGCGTCCTTATTGCCCGTCAGGCCATCGGGCAGGGCAACCTTCTTCGTCACCTCGAGGCTCGCCTCGCGTTCGTTCGCCACGCGCACGCAGGTGGCACCTGTGAACAGGGCGTTCAAATTCATGTCGTCCAGATTGGCACGGGCGCCCTTCGCATTAGTGTCACCAGGCACGTCCTGCGTGATGCCCATACGTATCCAGCCCGTCTCGGTCTCCAAGCGATAAGGTTTGCCTTCCTCGGTGGGCCCATACTGGTAGACACGTCCGTTGGCGCCGTACTTGAGGTGCACCTCATCCTCGCCGCCCTTGGCGTCATTGTTCCAGGAAAGGTTGTCGTTGCCGTCGAGCGTCCCGTCGGACGTCTGGCGCTGGCCCTTGATCCACGTGAGCGTGTTGTCGATGTCGCCCTCTGCGCTAAACTGGCCCAGGCTCTTCATGAGCGCGCCCGGGCCCACGAACGTCGAAACACCGTCATCGGCCGTACCAGCATCGGCATGGACGCCGTAATCGTCCACAATCACCTTGGTGAGCGTGTCGTTAAGCAGGAAGCCCTTGGGCGCCGAGACCTCCTTTAGGAAGTAGGTCCCCTTCACGAGCGGCCTGTTACCGTCGCTCGTATTCGGGAATATGCCCGCACCTTCGAGCGGAACCGGGTTGCCGACCAACCCCGTCGTCAGGGTGTCAAAGGGGGTCTGCTCGCCATTGAGCATGACCTTGCCGTTCGCGTCCATTTTCACCTGATCGGCCTTGTACAGGCCGAACTTCGCCCCGTCAACGGGCTTGCCCTCGGTATCGGTCTTCTGCACGAACAGGCGATTCTGGATGTTCGTGACGAGCAAGCGCGTGGCAAACTGGCGCTGGAAATTCTTCTCGCCGCTGGGGAGGTCATCGCTGAACACGTGAACCGTGTTGTCCGTATTCGCGTTGGCGATAGAGCTTGCCGTCGTGTGGTAGATGGCCACCGCGTACTCGGCATCCTTGCGGGCATCACCGCTCAGCATGTAGTAGTAGCTGGAGATGTCACCGGGCAGATACGGAATCTCTACCTGGTACTGGCTGCTCGTGTTGAGCGTGAAGGCGTGCAGGTCCTTCTTCGCCGCCTCGATAGCGCCGGCTTTGCTCGGCTCCTTGGCGAGGGTGTATCCCGCTCCCGTCGATGGGTCGCCCGACACGGCGTACCAATTGTTCTGATCTTGGATATCTGTGCTTGCGCTTTTATCGCGCTTGAGCACCACGGCGAACAGTATGCCGGAGTCCAGGCCGACGGTCTTGTCGGACATCGTCTGGTCATCGTTCGCCTTGTACACGGTCGACGGCGCGGTGATGGTCTCCTTCGCGCCGGCGAACGCACCCGTCTGCCACACGGCGCTGTCCGCGTCCATACCGCCGCGGTTGATGATGACGCCGCCCGCGGCGTCCTTGTCGCTCGTGGGCACGTACTCGAGCTGTATGCTGCCATCCGTCGCCGTGAGACTCGAGCGATATCCCTCGGGCACGCGCGTCTCCTTCAGGAGGTAGTACTTGCTGCCGGAGTCCTCGTAGAGATCGTCGAAGTTGATGACGCCGTTGTCCACGTCGTTCGTGAGCGTTAGGTGGCCGGCCTCGTCCGTGGTACCGGAGCCGAGAAGCTCGTTCTTGTTATTGGTTGTATCTGTAAAGTTCTCGTCTGTTTTGTACAGTGCGAACTCGGCACCCTGTACGAATTTGCCGTCCTGGTCGAACTTGATGATGTCGGACTCGGGCACCGTCACGAGGTTGAACTTGAGCATCATGTTGGAGTCGGTGGCGCCGCGCTCCAGGTAGAAGAACTTGAGAGTGTGGTTGGTGCCGTCGGCGAACGTGTTGCCGTTCCACTTCGTCGAATCCTGCACTCCTGCCGTCTGATACGCGCTGAGGAGCGTGCCTTTGTCGGATCCGTTGATCTGGATTTTGCCCGAGCGGAAGTTGATGCTCAGACTCGCCATGTTATGGATGCCGCCGATATCGCCCACGAGGACATCGTCGATGAATACCCAGACATCATCGTCTCCCGCGAAATCGAACACCATGTCGTCTCCGGTGTTCGTCTTGCCACCGGCAGGCTGCACGAAACGCGACGACATCGACAGGCCGAAGTGGTGGTTGACGGGCTTGCCGTCGTTGTAGCTCGGATTACCGGTGTTGTCTGCCGTGATGCCGTTTTGGACGAGCCGATCGTTTTCCTCTTTGAACACCTTGTCTGCCGCGTCGAACGGGAAGAACTGACCCTGGTGAGACGAAGTGCCCACATTGTTAATGCCCCAGGTGTCATAGATGTCGAAGGCATTCTTGTCAGCGTTGTAGGCTGCGTAGTTTTGGGTGCTGTCATAGACGTAGTAGCCGTTCTGAACCTTGAGGAGGCCCGTCACGCCAAAATGGGACGTCTTGCCGGTCTGGGCAGAAGAATCGAACAGGTAGCGGAGGGACTCGCCGCGCCAGGTTTTGGAAAGCTGCGGATAGCCGTCTAAAAGCGTGTTGTTGACAATGCCGGGCTGCGGGTTCGTGTTGCCCGTCCAATGGTTGAGCGACTCACTACCCTGGCCGTCGTTAAACTGGAACCGGTGGTTCTTGTTGATGCCGCCGTTGCCGGAAACCGACAGATGGTCATCGGGATTCACCCAGTAATCAAACAGGTTGATCGTCGTCCCCGAGGGCGAGGTCGTCGCGACCGTGTGGTCCGCAATCGCCGCTTCCGCACGGGCCGGCAGGAAGAAACTCGTCGTCAGCGCGACGGCGAGGGCCAGAACAATCGCATATGGCGAGATCGGGCGCAGTCCGCGACGACGGTCATAAAACATGACGGACCACCGCTCGCGCGGCCGGTGTCTACCAGGATGTTCCCTGCTGAGACACCCCCCCCCCGATAACATTATTCACGAGTAGAGATGTCGTCTCTCTGAGCTCCTGCATAATTTCCTCCCCAGTCACACGGCGACCTGCCCGGGCGCTCCCCGGGGGCCGAGGCAGTCTGGCACATGCCCGCAGTCGTTCATGGAATACCAACCCCAGCATATGTCTCTTAAGATATCTTAGTCTTTTTCTATGACAGTTTTTGTCTCATTACCGATGAAATCGGCTCAGTCCCTTTGTCGCATTCTAGAGCGTGTGGAGCAGGGCGATGAGGAAGCGGATGCCTTGGAGGTAGGCGCGACGCGTGATGCGCTCGTTGGTGCCGTGGACGCCGCGGTCGCATTCGTCATCGTCGACCACAAAGGCAGAGAAGCGGATGCACTCGTGGCAAATGCGCTGGTAGTTGGCGGCATCGGTTGCACCAATCACGGTCGAGGGCACGATGCTCATCGGCTCTTGGCCCACCGCAGGCGATCCGTTTTCCTCCGTCCCCCTGGGATCGCGGAAATAGCGGGCGGCGATGGCGCAGACGGCCTCGAGCCCCGGGCCGCCCACGCGCGGGGACGGCGAGGGCTCGGAACCGCCGGGCCCCAGCTCGACCTCGACTCGGCCAGCGAGCCCAGCGGTGGCAACGGCCTCGCGGCAGCAGGCCACGACATCGGCCACGCTCGTACCCTCGAGCATGCGGAAGTTGATATTGGCCCACATGTCCTGCGGCATTACGTTGGCTCCGGTGCTGCCACCCTCGATCTGGGTGGGCGCGCAGGTGGTCGTTACGAGCGGATAGAGCTTTTTGCTGGCAAGGCAATCGCGCACGATGGCGTCCTTGTTGGCGGTAATTTCATCGACCGTGTAGAGCCCCAGCTCGACGAGCTGTGCGGCAAGCAGGTCGGTCACGCGCGTCGGCCACTCGATATCGCAGATCGTTGTAATAGCACGGCTGAGCACCTCGAGCGACGTGCCGCCGTAGGGGTTGGAAGAATGCCCGCCCTCGCTCTTCGTCTTGAGCACAATGTCGGCATAGCCCTTCTCGGCCAGGTCGGCATGCATGAGCCAGCCCTCGCCCGCGGCATACTCGGCAGCAGAGACGATGCGGTAGTCGCCCTCGTCGATTAGGTACTCAAGCTCAACGCCGCGCTCCTCGAGCGCGCGGCCGATGGCACCCGCGCCGTACTGCGTGGTCTCCTCGTCCTGGCCAAAAGCCAGCAGCAGCGTGCGCTCGTGCTGCCAACCGTGAGCCAGCACATACTCAACGGCCTCGAGAATGCCCGCGACCTGGTCTTTCATGTCGATTGCGCCGCGACCCCAAATATAGGTGTCATCCACGTGCCCGCTAAAGGGGGCGTGTGTCCAGTCCTCCTCGGTGCCCGGCACCACGGGGACCACGTCCATGTGGCCCATGAGCATGACGGGCTTGAGCGCAGGGTCGGAGCCGGCAAGCGTCACCAACAGCGAATGGTCGACGAGCTCGACCTCGCCCGCCGCGAACACGCGCGGCCAGGCCTGTTGCATATAGGCACGCAGGCCATCAAACGGCTGCCAGTCCACCGCCTCGGCATCCATGCTCGAAATCGTCGGAAACGACAGCACGCGGCCCAGGCGCTCGCACGCGCCAGCCTCGTCCAGATCGGCAAAATCATCCTCATGCGCAAAGAAGCGCCAAACCTCGGCCATGACATCCTTTCGATTGTGACGACAAAGGCCGCCCCACCGGAGCGGCCCTGTCGTTCACGTGTTTGCGGTCGGTTATTTGTCCTCGAGATAGCGCGAGAGGAACTCGCGGGTGCGCTGGTGTTTGGGGTTGCCGAAGAGTTCGGCCGGCGCGGCGTCCTCGAGCACCACGCCCTTGTCCATAAAGACCACGCGGTCGGATACGGTGCGGGCAAAGGCCATCTCGTGCGTGACGACGACCATGGTCATGCCGTCGGCCGCGAGCTTGCGCATGACCTCGAGCACCTCGCCCACGATCTCGGGGTCGAGCGCGGAGGTCGGCTCGTCGAACAGCATGATCTGCGGATTCATGCACAGGGCGCGGGCGATGGCCACGCGCTGCTTTTGGCCACCGGACAGGCGACCCACGGCGGCGTGTGCGAACTTTTCGAGTCCCACGCTCGTCAGATGCTCCATCGCGACCTTTTCGGCCTCAGCCTTGCTCATCTTTTTGAGCGTGACGGGCGCGAGCGTGCAGTTGTCGAGCACGTCCATGTTGTTGAACAGGTTGAAGCCCTGGAACACCATGCCGATGTCCTCGCGGAGTTTATTGATGTTGCAGCGCTCGGCCGTGAGGTCCTGGCCGTGGAACCAAATGTGGCCCGCGTCCGGGGTCTCGAGCAGGTTGAGGCAGCGCAAGAGGGTCGACTTGCCCGAACCCGAGGCGCCGATGATGGTGACAACCTCGCCGGGATTGACGGCCAGGTCGATGCCCTTGAGCACCTCGAGCGAGCCGAAGCTCTTATGCAGGTCCTCGACGCGGATGAGCGGCTCTTGGTTTTGTGCGGCGGCCGCAGCGCCGGTAGTGGCGGTATCTGCCATGATGTTTCTCCTCGTCTTGAGCCTAGTTGGAGCTGGGCAGCGTGGCCGGGGCCTCGGCGCCGAGCTTTTTGCCAAAGGCCTCGAGCAGGCGGCTCGCCACAAGCGTCAGGATCAGGTAGACCACGAGCGCCACGCAATAGACCTCCATCTGGCGGTAGTACACGCCGGCGACGGTGGTGGTGGCGTACATGAGGTCGAACACGCCGATGACCGAAAGCACCGACGAGTCCTTGATGTTGATGATCAGCTCGTTGGTGAGTGCGGGGATCGCGTTTTTAATGCCCTGGGGGAACACGACCTTGCGCATGGCCTGCCACTGCGACAAGCCCAGCGAGCGCGCCGCTTCGGCCTGGCCGGCGTCGATGGACTCGATACCGCCGCGCAGGACCTCCATCATGTAAGCGGTGGAGTTGATCGAGATAGTGACGAGGCCGGCGGTAAAGGTGCTCCAGATCTGGTTGGCTTGGGCGGTCTCGAACCCCATGCCGCGCAGGACGGTAAAGCCGGCATAGTAGATGAGCAGGCCCTGGACCATCATGGGCGTACCGCGCACGATGGTGGAGTAGACGGTCGCAAAGCCGCGGCCGATGCTCTTAAAGAAGCGTGTGAGGTCGTTATCCACGCGGTCGAACGTCTGAATGCGCAAAAACACAAGGAGCAGCGCCAGGAAGAATGCGATGACGGTGCCGAAGGTCGCAAGTGCGATGGTGATCTCGATGCCACGGATGAAGAAGTCGCCGCTCTTGTAGGTCATGTAGACCAAGCTCGACAAAAAGTCGCTGGGGTTGGAATCCGAGACAATGCTCACCTGCACCAGATCGATAAACGACATGACGCAGCGGTCGACAAAGAAGATCGCCGCGATGACGACCACGACATAGCTGCCCAGGCGCGCGCCGCGACGGAAACGCTCGGATGCAAACGGTGACTTTTCGCGATAGTCGCTCCAGTGCATAACCTTGGTGACGAGCGCTGCCGCCGACACGACGATCCAGGCCCAAAGAATCGCCCAAAGGCAATCCTGGAAGATGCCGGTGGGCGCCAAAAAGCTCAGCGGCGTGGGGTTGCGCTGGCTAAATGCCAAGCCGAGCGCCGCGATAACGCTCGTGCCCAGGTACACATAACGGTGGTCGGCCTTGATAAAGGAGGCCAGACGATTGATGCCTTTCATGCTGCCTCCCTATGCCGGCTGACGGTCGAGGCACGCGTCCCACATTTGGTCGCGCTCCTCTTGGCTAATGCCCTTGAGCGTCTTGTCGATGAGCTTAAGCAGTTTGTCCGAGCCCTTGCGGCAACCGACATTTGCCGTGACCTCCTGCTTAAAGCCCTCGCCCTCGGCAAAGTGGATGGGGACGATACCGGGATTTTGGGCCATATAGCCCTTTTCGTTCTCCGTGTTGTAGGTCACGGCGTCGCACGTGCCCTGCAGCAGATTCGAGAACACCGTGGGGACCGAATCGACCGGGTTCTTGTGCACAACGCCCGGAATCTCGTCGATGACGGTATCGAGCATGGTGTCCTTTTGGCCGAGCACCGTGGCACCGCTGAAGTCGCTGAGCTTGGTGGCGTTTTGGTAGGGCGAGCCCTCTTTTACGAACAGGCCAAAGTAGCCAATGAAGTACGGGTCGGAAAAGCCGACGGACTCCTCGCGCTCGGGCGTGGCGCTCATGCCGGCGATGATGAGGTCGATCTGGCCGTTGTTGAGCGAATCGATAAGGCCCGAGAAGCTCTGCTTGACGGCGACGGGCTCGCCGCCGAGGGCCTTGCAGACGATCTTGGCAATCTGCACGTCGTAGCCGTCGGCATAGGCGCCTTGCACGTTATCGATGGGGATGGTGAACTCGCTGGCCTCGGAGACCTGCCAGTTGTACGGGGCGTAGGCCGCCTCCATGCCAATGCGGATCTTGTCCTTGCCGATGACGGAATCGGACAGGTCGTCGCGACCGCCGCCCGTCGTGGGCTGAACTACTTCCAGCGTGGACGGACGCTGGCAGCCGGCAAGCGCGCCGGCGACGACGGTAGCGCTCGCAGCGAGAGCGCTACCCAAAAAGATGCGACGGCTGCATACCGGCTGGGCCTGCATGCCGCGCTGTTGTCGAGGTTGCATCTGGTGCCTTCCCTACTTTGTTTTGCTGACAACAAAACAGGATATACGCCAACAACCAGCAGCACAGCATAAGCGCGAAAAATTAATAGACACACGGCAGTCATTGGGGACGTTCTTAAACGACTAGTCGTTGGGGACAGTCTTCGCAGCCGACAGATGGGGGCTGTCCCCAAGCGCCGCAAGAGTGTCCCCTTTGCCTAGTCGTTTAAGAACGTCCCCAACGACTACCTGAAAAAAGACCTCCCTGCCGGGGATGACAGGGAGGTTTTTTGTACATCTACAGCAACGTAACGCTAAAGGTGCGCTTGTCCGTCTCGCCGGGGGCCAGGGTGATGGTGTTGACCTTGTGCTCGAAGACGTCGTCCTCGGTGTCCATGGTGGTGTGGCCAGTCCAGGGCTCGAGCGCCACAAACGGAGCGTCGTTGGCGGCAGACCACACGCCGATGTACTTAAAGCCCTCAAAGTCGATCTTGACGCCATGGCCCGACTTGCGGCCGCGCAGGGTGAGCGTGGAACCCGGAGTATCGGTGAACATGATGGCATCGTTATCGAAGCTACGGTGCGTGATGGGCAGCACGTCGGAATTGTCGGGCGCCTTGTAGGAGCCCTCGAACGTCATAAGGCCATCGGGCGTAATGATGGGAGCCTCGTTGGTCCACGCCTCGGTAAACGCCAGCTCGTAATCCTCGAACGCCTCATCCTCGGCACCGGGAGCGGGCACGTTGAATGCAGGATGGCCACCCACTGAGAACGGCAGGTCAACGTCGCCGGTGTTGGTGACGGCAAAGGTCTGGGTGAGCGTGGCATCGCCGGTCAGGGCATAGGTCATGTTGAGCTTAAAGTGGAACGGGAAGGCCTTGAGCGACTCGGGCGTGTCGGTGATCTCATAGGTTACCGAGGAGCCGTCCTCGGAGACCTCGACCAGCTCGTGCTCGACGATGCGCGCGAGGCCGTGGCGCGGCATCTCGCAGGTACCGGCCGCAGACGTCGCCGTGTTGTTGCGCAGCGAGCCCACAATGGGGAACAGGATGGGCGCGTGCTTGCCCCAAAAGGTGGGGTCACCCTGCCACAGATACTCGTTGCCGTTAAGGGCAAGACTCGTGAGCTGGGCGCCCATGGAATCGATGGCCGCGGTGAGGCCGCCGCGCTTGATGGTGGTGACGGTGGACATGCTACTTCCTCCAAAAGTAAACAACAGTGTCGAGGGCTATTGTCCCACTCTTGGCGGCAAGGAGAAGCGGCAGGCGCAGTTATTGAGCGATTGCGTACAGGTCAAACCCGCCTTGCGGCGTGCTGTCGACCGTATCGGGCGCCTGCGAGTTAAAGTTCACGGGAACCATGCGCTTTGAGGCACGGAAACGCGTACCGTCGGTGGCGACAGGCGGCTCGTCGACCGTGAGCTCGTAGTCGCCGGGCTTGAGTTCGATGCCGTCTCCAGCGGAGTTGACGTATTGGTACTCGTCGATCGTTTGGCCCTTGAGCGTGCGGCCCACGATATGGATGAGCATCTGGCTATCGCCGCGGGCGGTGTCCCATGTCGCACCGTCCTTGACCTCGACCGACACGTGCACCGAACGCGTGCGGCTGAGCGATTGTTCGACAGACATCTCGACCTTGGCTGCGTCTTTTCGCTGCTGCTCGACATGGACCCAGACATTGCCGATCGCCGAGCAAGCGATGACGCCGGCCATAAAGGCGATGAGAATGGGGCCGAGTGGTGAGCGACGACCTGCGTCTTCCTCACGAGACAGATTGGGGCGATGCGTGGGCGCGGGCGCCTGGGCACCCCGCGAGGGCACGTCGAGGATACTGAAAGAAGCCGTGCTGCCGGGGTCGATGGTATGACGTGGCTGCGGGGTCTTTGCCGGCGAGATCGACATGTCGGCCGGCTCGCCGAGCGTGGCGGTAGCATCGGCCTTCGCCTCGTCGGCCTCGGCCTGGGCCCAGGCCTGTTCGAAGGTTAGGGGTTCGGCGGAGTCGGGGGCGGAGTCCGGCTCGACGCTGTCGGCGTCAGCAGCGGTATCGGACTCGTCACTCGACTCGTCGCTCGGCAACGGCTCGTCCCACTCCTCGTCCGGAGCCTCGCCCTCGCTATACCACCATTCAAAGTTATCGATATCCATACGGGGCGCCCCTTAGGCCTCGCAAATAAACACTTGCTAGCCTTATACCCCCAGACGGCGCCGGAGCTCGCCGGCGCAGACAGGAAAACCATCACAACATTCGACGCTTTTCCTCGATTTCGAGATTTTCGCCGAATGTTGTGATGGTTTGGGCGACTGGCTGGCAGCGCAATGTGACAAAGGGACTGCCCCTTCGTCACATTCTGTTAGAGTTGCAGGGATTGAATCCCGCTTATCCATGCGACATTGGAGTGACAATCTTGACCGCCGCAACCACGCCTAAAAGCAAGTCAACCGCCGCCGCGCTCTCCCCCGTGCACACCAAGCTCTGCCTGGCGCTGCTCGTGCTGTTGGGATTTTCGCTCGGCTGCTCGGAGTTCGTAGTCATCGGTATCGAGAGCGACCTGGCGACGGAGCTCGGTATCTCGCTTGCCACCGCGGGCCAGCTCATCAGCGTGTTCGCGCTGGTCTACGCCATCGCGACGCCGATGCTTGCGCTCAGCACGGGGCGCTTCCGCCGCTACCAGCTGCTCGTGTGCTACAGCATTGTCTTTGTGCTGGGCAATCTTGTTATGGCGCTGGCGCCCAACTTTCAAGTACTGTTTGCCTCGCGCATCATCTTGGGATCGGTCTCGGGCGCGCTGCTCGCCGTGGGCGTGACGTATATCCCCGAGCTGCTGTCCCCGCAGCAGACCTCGCTCGCCATCTCGGTGGTGTACGGCGCATTCTCCGTGGCGATGGTCTTTGTGACCTCGATCGGCAAGTTTGTGGCCGACACGCTCGACTGGCACGTCGCCATGTACGGCACGCTGACCTTTGCCGTTTTGATCTGCGCCGCGCTCGTGGCGTTTATGCCGCGCGCTGGACAAACCGACGAGCCCGCCACCTTCCGCGAGCAGGCGGGGCTGCTGCGCGAGCCGAGCATCATCACCGGCATGCTCATCTTTTTGTTTGGCGTGGGGTCGGTCTATGTGTTCTACGGCTACGTGACGCCCTATCTTGAGCAGGTGCTGGGCATGGGCACGGTCGAAGCCAGTACTACGCTTATGGCCTACGGCGTGTTCTGTCTGATCTCGAACATCTTGGGCGGATGGATCGATGCGCGCTTTGGCATGAAGGCGCTGCTTGTGACGTTTGTGCTGCAGGCTGCGGCGTTGCTCGGGCTGTTTGCTGTGGGCGGCACCATGCCGCTCGCGCTGGTCTTTGTCTTTAGCTTGGCGCTGCTCATGTACCTGTTCTCGGTGTCGTGCATCACGCACTTTATGGACGTGGCACGCAGCCGCCATCCCAAGTCGATGGTACTCGCAAGTTCGGTTGAACCCATGGCGTTTAACGTCGGCATCTCGTTTGGCACCGCAGTGGGCGGTGCCGTGGTAAGCGGCGTTGGCATTGCGTACGTGGGCGCAGTGGGTGGCGCATTCTCGCTTGTGGCCTGGGCGCTCACGCTGGTGACGATTAAGCTGGCACGTTGGGAGCGTCGTCGTCAATCAGCACGGCCCCGGATGCAGGCATAGGGGCGAACATAGCCCAAGGTGGCGAGCAACCGGTGAACCGCCCAATATGAGTATGTTTATCCGCCCGGAAGCTTCAGCAGTGCAATTTCGTGTACTTCAGATACACGCTTTTCTACGATTTCGTGTATCCGAAGTACACGAAATGTGCGCGGGGCACCTCAAAGGCGGCGGCAGACGCATTGTCTGCCGCCGCCTTTTATACTGGATTTTATAGATATGCGAGTCGTTTACTCCATACCCAGTAGCTCGCGCATCTGGGTTGCGTAGTTAGATGCCATGTTGCCGTAGACAATCTGCACGCCGCCGTTGACATGCACGATGCCACGCGCTTCGAGCTTTTCGGTAAACTCGGCGTCATCAACCACCTTGTCACAGTCATTGAGCTGGATGCGCAGACGGGTGAAGCAGGCCTCGACAGACTTAATATTGTTGTCGCCGCCCACTGCCTCAACGATGGCGGGAATGAGGTCGCTGATCACAGTCTTGGGAGCCTTTGCGGCCTCATCGTCGGACTCTTCCTCGCGGCCAGGGGTCTTAAGGTCCTTCTTAAGGATGATGAACTTGAAGACGAAGTAGTACACCACGAAGTAGATGGGGCCGAGGAACAGGATAACCTGCCAGTTGGAGCCCTTGGCTGCACCCATAATGCCGTTAAAGATCAACGACAAGAGCGGGCCGCCGAAGGACGCGGAACCGGCCACGTTGAACTGCAGGATATAGGTCAGCGCATAAGCAAGACCAGCCATGAGAGCGTGGAACACGTAGAGGATGGGCACGATAAACAAGAAGGAGTACTCGAGCGGCTCGGTAATGCCGGAGAGAATGCAAGGCACCACGATGGCGATCATGAGCGCTGCGGTCTTCTTCTTGTTCTTGGGAAGCGCCGTCTTGTAGAAGGCGAGCGCGGCGCCGGGCAGGCCGAACATGGCGAAGATAACCTTGCCGTTCATGACAAAACGGCTGACCTCGATGTTAAACGGCGTGCTGGGAGAGCCCAGGATCGCGTTGTAGATATTGATAGCGCCCTGAACAGTCTGGCCGTCGATGGTCTCGACGCCACCGAGCGACGTGAAGAAGAACGGCAAATAGACAAAGTGATGCAGGCCAAAAGGCAGGAGCATGCGCTCGCCGGCGCCGTAGACAAATGCACCAAAGGCACCCGTAGTCTTGATGAACTCGGACAGCGCACCGAGAGCGTTCTGAATAAACGGGAAAACAAAGGACATGACCAATGCGAGGATGCTGCATGAGAGCAGCGTCACCGCCGGGATAAAGCGCGTGCCGTTGAAGATGGAGAACACGGCAGGCAGCTCAATCTTGTAGTAACGGTTATGCAACCATGCGACGATTGCACCCACCAGAAGACCGCCGATAACGCCAGTGTCGAGCGTGGTGATACCGAGGATCGTGCTCTGGCCCGTCGTAAGATTCGCGGGATCGATGACACCAGTCGCCGTAAGGAACGTGCCCATCACGGAGTTCATGCACATGTAGCCCAAAAAGCCACAAAGCGCCGCGGTAGCCTTCTCGGACTTGGCGAAGCCATAGGCGAGACAAATCGAGAAGATAACCGGGATGTTGTTCATAACGATGCTGGCAGCGGCCTTGAGAATCGAAAAGAAGATCGCAAAGCCCGGAGCAGCAAGCCAGGGAACAGCTGCCGTAAGGGTGGGGCTGGTAAAGGCATTGCCAAAGCCCTGAAGGATGCCGGCGATTGGCAGGATCAGGACAGGCGTCATGAGGACTTTGCCCAGACGCTGGAACTTTGCCAGCAGCTCATCTTTGTTCATGGGATACCCCTCTTAAAGAAACGGGGCGTGCAGTTCTACAACCCACACGCCCCATAACAGTTATCAAGCGCTATGGAACTAGCTACTTAAGCTCCGGCCAGTAATCCTTATTGGCCTCGATGAGCTTGTCGAGCACTTTGCGAGCCTTCTTTGCGTCACCGACCAGACGATTAAGCGTGAGTGCCTGCAGAGCCTTCTCGTAGGAACCCTCCATCCAAGCCTCAACAGTCAGACGCTCATAGGCGTACTGGTTCTCCATAAGGCCGCGATAGAAGGTACCGATCTTGCCAACAGCATAGGGCTGCGGGCCATTGGCGCCCACGCTTGCCGCGACCTCGACCATGGCGTCATCGGGCATGCCCTCGATAATGCCGTTGTTGGGCACGATGACAATGAAGGTCTTGTTGGTGTTGCGATAAATGGCCGAAGTGATTTCCACGATCATATCGCCATGAGCATCGTTCTGCACAACCGAGGAGTTCTTTGCGGTGCCGACTTTGGCAACACGCTCGCACTCGGCGAACACGCGCTTCTCACGACCGTTGATAACCTCGTCGGAGCGAGTGTAGTCGGGGTCGAGGTGAGCGACCTTGTACTCGGGATACAGATAGTACTGCAGATAAGTGTTGGGCAGATAGTCGGGGAAGTCCTCGAGCATGTCCTTGACCATGGCGTAGGTATCAAGCCAGGACTGGTCACGCTGCTCGGCATCGGCAGGAAGGAAGCCGTTCTTCTCCGTGTACTCCTTAATCTGCGGGACGAGGTCATGGCCCTCTTCATCGTAGATGTGCTTGAACCAACCGAAGTGATTGAGGCCAAAGTACACGGGCTCCGTCTTGCTCATATCGCGACCGAGCAGACGACCGTAAGAGCGCATGAGGTTGACGGGCTGATCGCAGATGTTGAGAACGCGATGCTCATCGGGCAGGACGCGCTCGAGACCATATGCCACAATAGCAGCCGGGTTGGTGTAGTTGATAATCCACGCCTCCGGGCTATGAGCGCGAACGTCGTTGACGATCTCAACCATGTCATGCATGGAGCGCATACCGTAAGCCATGCCGCCAGGGCCCACCGTTTCCTGGCCGATGATTCCCATATGCAGCGGAATCTTCTCGTCCTTGCTACGCATCTCGTAGCCGCCGGTACGAATCTGGCAGAGCACAAAGTCGACGTCGGTGTAAGCCTCGTCCTTATCGGTGGTGTAACCAAACTCCACACCGGGCTCCTCCTCAGCGAAGAGGATCTTGCCAAACTCGCCGATCGGACGCTGGCGCTCGGCATCGATGTCATAGAGCATCACGCGGTTCAGCGGCAGAATGTCCATGTGCTTGGTCAGGGCTTTAAGAATGCCAGGGCACCACGTGGAGCCGCCGCCAACGATCACAATATTGAGCTTATCCTTCATGTTCCGTCCCTCCAGGGTTGGCTGATCGGTGTTCTCGAAGACCTTGGGCTCCGCGGTTGTCCTCGGCTTGCTTCGTTTCGATTGCTATTTTGCGACATAAGGTCATTTGCGAGTCTCCGTATGAGCCAATGCGAAACGGGGACACATGATTTCGCTCACAACACAGATATGTGTAGACAGACACGCACGTTTGCCCAGCTCGTGGGCAATAGGCAATCTTGACCAATTACCGATTTCTCACCTGGCTACACAAAGCGGTACCATATGTACGGCGAGGTGCGAGGGGCTGAAACATCTTATGAAAGATCAAGAATCTTTTTATGATCATGTGCGAGCTGGCGAAAGCAAGCTCAACGATCTCGAAAGCGAGATCATGCGCTACATCATCGAGCTGCGTGATGATATTGACGATGTCACGCTTAAGAGCGTTGCTGAACGGTTCTTTGTTGCTCCCAATACAATCGTCAGGCTTGCCCATAAGCTTGGCTTCTCGGGGTTTACGGAGCTCAAACAATCGTATTCCGCCTCGCTCGACCGCAATCGATTCACTATCGAGACGCTTCCGCTCGACACCCAGCTCGTACAGACCAAAGATCTGCTTAACGACCGGGTCATCGATTCGGTTGTGAGTCTTATCCAGGACGCCTCGCATATCGTGTTCTTCTGCTCGGGTTTTTCGAAGTACCCGTGCCTCGAAATGGCTGAAAAGCTCAAAATTATGGGCAAGAACACCGATACGCTCAGTGAACGCCACGTCATGAGGCATTACGCAGAACTCCTCGGCAAAAACGACCTGGTCTTCAGCGTTTCCGTAAGCGGCGAGACACAGGTCTCTATTGACGCCACATCGATAGCCAAAACACGCGGATGCAAGGTCGTCACGCTCACCGGCTTTTCTCGAAATTCTCTCTCGAAACTAGCCGACTACCCTATCTACACCGTGCAAAAAGAAATCCGCTTGGGCAGCATGGACCTCGACAGTCGATTGATGTTCTATTACGTTTTCGAATTGATATTTGAGCGCTACTTCAAACTGGCTAAGAAATAAAACTCTGTATGCGCCCGGCTTCGACTCTTTAGCAGCCTTCTATATGAAAGGTGTCGTTCTATGCAACGCGTACTGTTTATCTGTCATGGGAACATCTGCAGATTCAGAAAAATGCCTAGCTAGTTAGGATCCCGGCGAACCATATCGCGTACCTTACGACGTTTTTACGACTTTGAGCCCCGATGCGATATTGCCGTGATGGAGAAAAGCAACTCCTTTCGCCTTTCCCCAGTAGCTGAAGAACGGAGAATCGAGCATAAGCATTCCTTTCCGGTCGTCTCAAACCTCTGCAATTTGGAGGGTAAATCGCGAAAGCTAATATCTCAAACACCAGAAAAATCAAGTCGATGACCTCGCTCAACATTCACGACGCCCACCATCGCATGCTAGTTACAAGAAGCGGATGCACTAGTATTCTTTCAATCGACTTGCAAACCCCTTCAAGCGTCCAACGCAATGGCGTGCTTTCAGACGCAACGCCTCCTTGCGTCCGCATTATTGCTTTGTTAGACTCTACGGAAGAATGCAGCGCAGGCCCATATGCCAAGCCAGCGCCCCGGAAAGGAAAAGGATTCGTGAAGCTGTAGACGATACATATCGACGCCAATTTGCAAATTGCCATCTATCCAAGAATAAATCTGGCTGCACATTTGTCGTATCGTCTTTTCACTGATCCTCGTATATCCTAAACACTACCTTTGCGAGCATTGCCGTCGACTCATTTTCTTTCAGCTTGACTCGAGTCGACGGGCGTTCACGTTGGTCGGAACGAGCCAATCAGAGCATATGCGGCAAAACGCGGCCTCCCATGCCGAGGAGGCACAATGTCAAGAACCAATTTGAACAGCTCCACCACCCTCGTTCTTTCCCATATTACTTATGCATATCCTGGCAGCGCAATGCCCGCACTCGACAACGTGTCGGCGACATTTGCCCCCGGCTGGCACGGCATCGTCGGAGACAACGGGTGCGGGAAATCAACTTTCGTCCGCATTGCGTGCGGACTTCTGATTCCAGATCGCGGCGTCGTTTCACCGCGTCTCGTCTCCGCATATTGCGCGCAAGAAGCCGGAGTCGAACCGCCCATGCTCTTCGATTTTGCGTGCGACTTCGCCCCGGCGACCACGCACCTCAGAAGGATGCTCCGCATCACCGATGATATGCTCTGGCGTTTTTCCGAGCTCTCCGGTGGCGAGCAGAAGAAAATTCAAATAGCCGTCGCGCTTTGGCAGAATCCCGATCTTCTGGCAATGGATGAACCGACTAACCATGTGGACGCAGAATGCAGAAGGCAGATTTGCAAAGCACTCGCCGAGTACAAGGGTATTGGCCTCCTCGTCTCGCACGACCGTGCGTTGCTCGACTCCTTGGCAAAGGACTGCCTGTGCTTTGAGTCGGGGCACGTCACCATGCGCCCCGGCAACTACTCCCAAGCTCGCTCGCAGGCGAATCTGGAGCGCGAAAGCGCGGCGCGGGCCAAATCGATTGCGCGATCCGAAGAAAAGCGCATGAAGGCTGAGTATATCAGGCGCGTTGAAAACGCCTCACGGTCCGCATCCAAGAGAAGCGCCCGTCATGTCGATCCGAAGGATCACGACGCGAAAGCACGAATCAAACTCGCCATTCTCACTGGCAGAGACGGCGTTGCGGGCAAGCTCGCTTCGCGCATGGACTCCCGAATCCAGCGCGCGCAAGCCGCCGTCGACGCCCACCATGTCGAAAAGCGCTACGAAAGCACCTTGTGGATGGAAGCGCAACCCAGCCCGCGCAAAACACTGATTCACGTCAGCTCAGATCGCATACCGTGCGGCCCGAGGCAATCTTTGCGGGTTCCCGAGATTTATCTGGGAAATACCGATCATCTGGGCATAAGCGGCCCCAACGGAGCGGGGAAAACAACACTGGTCAAGCATATCCTGGAGATATTGGAAGGCCGCAAGGCCACGGGATTGGACATTCGCACGCTGTATATCCCTCAGGAAGTCGACGATTCATCCTCAATTGAATTCCTCTCGGAAATCAAGGACCTGCCCCAAGCCGAACGTGGAGCCCTGCTTTCGATCGTTGCGCAACTCAATTCGGATCCCGAACGAATATTGTCCGGCGAGAACATCAGCCCGGGGGAGCTGCGGAAGCTCATGCTCGCCCGCGGTATACTAGATGCCCCCGAAATCATCGTCATGGACGAACCCACGAATCACCTGGACCTGCACTCGGTGGAGGCACTCGAGCGAGCGCTTTCCGCCTTTCCCGGCGCGCTTGTTTTGGTGAGCCATGACGAGCAGTTCCTCTCGGCCTCATGCCCCCTCCGCTTGGATTTGGCCCCAGAAGAGGAGCACACTATTGGTCAGCCCCTCCTCTAGCGCTCAGGCATGTCTTCTGCAAGCCGCCTTCTTCTGATATCCCCTCCCCCGTTTTACAAGCAACTCAGCGCAAATGGCCCATCCCCCTCAGCCTGAAGGCTCAGCGACACCAACGATACCGACGATTCAATATCTGGATGTCCATATTTGCCCCATCTGGGTGATTATTAAATTGTGTTTGTTCCGTGATTGAATACTTTGTCATCATTACGCCCCACTTCTTCTCATCAGAGGACGTCGAGAACGACAGGTCCTTGCGAAATAATCCCAGCTCAGAAGCTTATGGCATGATGTGCTCACCGAGTGCTCGATGACGATTGACGAATCGTCGGTAATATCCAATTTTAGGAAAGAGGTATGTATGACCCGACCGAAGATCATGCGCGGACCGTTTGAATGCGGCTCCATCTCAACAACCAGTACGGCAATGTCGTCTATAAAGGAGTCTTCGGCGAGCATGCCGACTTGTTCTGAACGAGCTGTTCGACATGCCCTGAAGGCCGAAGAGATGTTCTCTCGCGTCATGTATCGCCAGATTCTTTGTGCCCACACGAAGCTCCATGGGGCAATGTTTGGGGACGATGATCTTCATGCCGCAACAAGAAATGTCGAGGAGATCTTGCGCAACGTCCTGCGCCTCTATCTCGATGTCCACGGCGAGCCGCAACGCGGAGTCAGCAAATAATTGGATTGAGAGGAGTTCGAGTATGAGGAAATTGAATCAGTTTATGAAGTTCGATTGGGAAGCTTTTGCGAAAGGCAAGCGTTTCCTTTGTGTCGGAGGTGGTAAATGGGTTGATTAAAACACCAAAGAGCATCGCGGCACCAAGATCGACGTGGTGATCACAACCGATAACACGCAGTATCACCAAAACGAAGGCGAGGTGGTCAGCAATCGTTTCGAGAAGCTTTCCATCAAGGTTTCGAACGATATCGAGATTCCCGTCAATCAGCACGTCATTCCCACCGGCGTGGTCGCAAAGGTTTACGGTGATTATCGCAACCAGTTGTCCATCACGGCGGACGGCATTACCGTCATCCCCGCGAAGGGCTAGGTGATTGTGGTGCGTTACTCCAGTGGCGCACCGGCGATCGTGTATTCGACCCCCAGCGCAAAGCTTTGTGTGCTGGGGGTCGCTTTATTTGCGGTCGCCGCGTGCGTTTATTGCATCGGGCTATTCGTGAACACCATTCTTGCGCCCATCGCCATAGAGCCCAGTACGGTGATGGCGTTTGGCGGCAACCTTACCTCCGCAGCGGCCACTCTTAGCCTCGCTGGGACCATGTTGTTTGCGGGAGGGATCACACATTACGTCATGCTATCTGAATCAACACGGTTGCATGCACGCATTAGGAAGGGGCTCTTTGATCCACGTTACGGGAATCCTCTACACCTGCGAGAAGGCGAGCTTCTTCCCGACATCTCTTGCAAAGAGACGGCTCCTGGACAGTTCGAGCTCGCCATCTCAACCTCATCCTCAACGGCAGAAGAAATATCGAAGATGGGACCTAGCATTAGCTCCCGACTTCGCGGAAGGTTCTCCCGCTACGCCGTCGTACTTGCCGAAGCAGACGTCGCATGCAATCAAGTGACCTTCTTCCTTGAAGATGTGACGTTGCATCGAGAGATCAAGGCATCGCGTGTCGAGGATTTGTGCCCGGCGAACGCCTACGAATTCCGCGTTCAAAACGGCACGAGCATCGACCTCCGCACCTCCGGTTCCATGCTCATCGCTGGAAAGACCACGGGCGTGATCGCCCTCTTGCTCCAAGCCCTGTTGGCTGGTCCTGACGGACACGGATCGCAAGTCCTCATCATAGACCCCAAGCAGGCCGAGCTCTCCCGACTTCCTCGCGTGGTTTCACTGAATGCTGACGGGGACGCTCGCGCAATCCTGTCTGCGTTATCACGGTTCGCCGACAGCATCAAAGAGCGACAGGGCTTCCTCAACGACAGGTCGACAGAGACGGGAGACGCCGTGCACTGGTGGGATGCGGGGCTTCACGTTTCGCTTCTCTTCATGGATGAGTACGTGGCACTCCGCACGCTGTTTCCCAAGCGCGCGAGCAAGGAGGACCCCGATTACTGCCTCGCGACGTTTGATGGGCTGGTGAAGCGCATCGTAACGATGGGGGCGAGCGCGGGCTGCTACGCCATCATCTCGATCGCCGAGGCGTCTGTTGAGGAGGGGGGCTTGCCGTCGATGCTGCGCTCGGCGTGCAGCACCCGCGTCCTCTTCAAGCCGACGCTTCCCGAGGCGCGGCTCATATGGGGCGCGGAACGCCTGCTCGACCTCGGTGCACCTCGCACCTTCTCCCCGGGCGACGCTTGGTTCAGCAGTACGGACGGGGCGCACGACCGCATCGGCTTTGTGCATTTTCCGATCATGGACTTCCCCGTGTACCGCGAGCTTGGGCGGCTCCTTGACCTGTACTTCAGAGAATAACCACCGCGGGGTCCGCTTCGCGCAGCAAAAGCGGACCCCGTCGATTGTTCCATTACTTGAAATTCTGCTCATTTATGCGCCTTGGGGAGCTTGTTATCCCAAGGCGCACCCTCGGGCGCGTTCCAAAATCGTCCCGAAATAGCTCATTTACGAGAAAGGACTCGGAACCATGACCAATTCTCTGCCCATGAAGACCCGCGCGATGATGTACGAGCAGCAGCTCGATCACCTGCCCCGTCTTGTGGACGAAATGTACCGAAGAATCGAAACACTCGCCCCGAAGCGCTATGCGGGCATCGTGCACGACAGCGACACGACGGACGCGGGACGTCCGGCAGCCGCGCATCTTCACGTGATGATGGAGTTCCAGAATCCGCGCTCGCTCAATAGCATCGCGAAGCTCCTTGGAGATAAACCTGAGCGCATCGAGGCTTGGAAGGCAGGTGTGGAAAACGGTTTTTCCTACCTGTGCCACAGAACGGATGGCGCACGATCCAAGCATCAGTACGACCCCAAAATCGTGCGCTCCAATTTCGATTACCCAGCGCTACTTGCTTCTATTGAGTCGCGCGTTGCTCGAACGAGGTCCCATAGCAGCATCAAAGTCCTTCTCGATGACCTTCTCGAAGGTCGTATCGACAAGGAGTCCTTGATCTCTCAGCTCTCCGGATCCGAATATGCCCGGACATAGCGTCAGATCGAAGACGTTTATGCACGCCGCCTTCAGGTTCAGGCCCGGGAATGGCGGGGGTTGATGCTCAAGGGCGAAAGAAGGGTGGAATCAGTTTGGATCTTCGGGCCTGCTGGAACGGGGAAGTCCACCCTCGCAAAGCTCTATGCGAAGCGGAAGGGCGAACCGTTCTTCGTCTCTGGATCTACGAGAGACATCTTTCAGGGGTATGAGGGCAAGCACACGGTGATTCTTGACGAACTTCGTCCCTCATCCATCCCCTACGCCGACCTGCTTCGCATCACGGATCCCTATGCGATGGAGCATGAGGTGATGGCACCGTCCCGATATTCCGACAAAGCGATAGCCGCCGATCTCGTAATCGTCACGACGCCCTACAGCCCTTTGGAATTCTATGGAGAACAGATGCGCCGATCCGCGACTTATCGTCCGCAAAACGATGTCGACGGATTTGGTCAACTTGAGAGGCGCCTCTCCGTCGTTGCGGAGATGCAGACGAGGGAGATCTGTCTCTCTGAGTTTAGGCACGATCTCGACGGATACTGGCCGGTCGAAGGTTCCTCTCGTACAAACCCATATTCGAGTTATGCGCGAGGACTCGCCCCCTCGTCCTGCGCCAACGCTCTTTATAAAGAGCTTCTCGACACCGTTTCGCACTTGACAGCTTAACCAATCGGGCCCCGTGCGATAATCTTGAAATATCGCATCGGGGCTCTTTTCTGAACAGGAAGGAGCCTGCTAGTGACTGTGAGAAAAGACAGCAAAGGGCGAATCCTCAGACGCGGGGAAAGCCAGAGAAAAAACGGCCGTTACTGCTTCAAGTATGTGGATGCAAGAGGTAAAACGCGGAGCGTCTACTCGTGGACCTTGACAACTCATGATCTAACTCCGAAGGGGAAGAAAGCCAGTCCGTGCTTGCGCGCGTTGGAGCATGAGATCCAGCGCGATCTGCTTGATAAGGTCGCGCCGAACAATATGACAGTCTACGAACTCGCATCTCGTTACACTGAAACAAAGACTGCCGTGAAACAATCCACTCGAGCCGCCTACAAGACAATCCTCAATTTTCTTGCTACAGATGAATTCGGCTCGCGACGAATATGCGGTGTCACCTCCCTTGATGCCAAGGAATGGCTCATCAACCTGCAAAAAATCCACGGCAAGCGCTATAGCACAATCCATAGCATCCGTGGTGTTCTGAGACCGGCGTTTCAACTGGCAGAGGAGAACAGCCTGATTCGCCGAAATCCCTTCTATTTCGAGCTCGCAACGATACTGACAAACAACATGGTTACACGCAAGGCCTTGGCCACTAACCAAGAACGCAGATTTCTTGCTTTCGTGGAGGGCGATGAACACTTTCACCGCTATCGTGACGCCATCTACATCCTTCTAAATACGGGCCTGCGCATTTCTGAATTCTGCGGTCTTACCGTCGAAGACCTTGATTTCAAAAACGGAAGCATTCGGGTAAACAAGCAACTTCAGCGGACCAGCAACATGCGATACTACATCGAACGTCCCAAGACGGAGAGCGGGATCCGCTATGTTCCCATGACTCAAGCCGTGACAGAGTGTTTCAGGAGTATCCTTGCGCAACGTCTAAAGCCTTCGAGTGAGCCGGTCGTTGACGGTGTTAGCGGTTTTCTGTTTCTTGATAAAAACGAGATGCCGCGTGTTGCCCTGCACTGGGAGAAGTACTTCCACCACGCGATAGAGAAACATAATCGCATCTACAAGGATGAGCTTCCCAAAATCACACCACATGTCTGCCGACATACCTTCTGCTCGAAGATGGCACGCAGGGGAATGAACCCTGCGAAGCTAAAATGCATCATGGGCCACTCCGACATCAACGTGACTTTTAACACATACACCCATCTTGATTTCGACGACGTCAGAGAGGATATGCTGAAAATTGGATGCAAAGGACGGTCAACATTGTGACAACAAGTCGTAAACCCTCGTTCTTTACGACAATTCTTACGACGCTGGAAAGAAGAATAATCCGCTCATTTATGAATCAATTTGATATTCTGTCCTTGACGAGGGATCAAAAAGCAGTGCGATTATCTGCGAAAACTCTGATATTCGAGAGGTTTTAGCCAATGCGCAAAATCCTATTTGTCTGTCATGGGAATATCTGTCGCTCGACGATGGCTGAGTCAGTGCTTACCGAGCTCGTGCGCTGCGCTGGGCGCGAGGCGGAGTTTGTCATCGATTCCGCAGCGACCTCAACCGAGGAGATCGGCAACCCGCCGCATCATGGCACGGTCGCCAAGCTGCGCGAAGTCGGGATTCCCGTCGTTGCCCACCGCGCGCGCCAGGTGCGCCGCGCGGAGTATGGCGACTGGGATCACATTGTCTATATGGATGCTGAGAACGCGCGCGGCCTGCGTCGCATCTTTGGCGACGACCCCGACGGCAAGATTACGCGCTTGCTCGATTGGACCGAGCGCCCCGGCGACGTGGCCGATCCCTGGTACACCGGCAATTTCGATGCCACCTACCGCGACGTGCTCGCCGGCTGCACGGCCATGCTCGAGCAGCTGTAGGTTCGTGGGCGCACGAACCGCGCCCTAAACGGGAGAAAATCCACGCTCATGAATGTGACAAAGAGACTGCCCCTTTGTCACATTCGGGACTGGCCCTAGACCGGCTTGACCTCCAGCTTTATCCCCTCGGCGCAGGAGTCGCCCAAAACATCCGAAAGGGCCCAGGTCGCATATAGCGGCAAATAGAGAACCGCTCCGTTGCGCTCAACGTTGCCTCTCGAGAAAACAATCCCGAGCCTTACGCCATATTCAGCCGTATCAAGCACATGACCGAGCGCAGCGTGCGCGTGGTAATAGGAGCCCGATTTAACCTCGATCGGAACAGCCGTCCCATCCGGTCCATCGACCACAAAGTCCACTTCACCGCGCTTTTTTGTCTGATAGTAGTAAAGCTGGCGATTTTGGGCAGCCAGCTGCTGGGCCACCACGTTTTCGTAAATGCCGCCCAGATTGGGCTCTTTGCTATCAAGATACGCCGCTTGGGCGACTCCAACGGGGTAGCGCGCCATCAACATGCCCGTATCCGATTGATATAGCTTGAACTGCGATGGCCGTGCCGTCTTGAGCAGGGGCGATTTTGGCTCGGTTACGATATCGGCTTTGAGAGCAACGCCGGCATCGACAAGCCATACAAAATCTCGCTGATACTTCTCGTAGTGAGCCTTGGGGTCAATGGAATTGAGCACGAAGCGCTTGTTTTCGCCCTCGAGCATAATAGGGAGCTGATCGTAGATGCTCTGCACCTGAAGGGCTCGCCCGCTTGCATACTTGGAGATATCCCGCCGGTACTGTTCGTTGAGCTCTGACTGCAGCTGACGAACAGAGGCAAGGTCGCCCCGCGTGTCAAGGAAACGCTGCACGACCTCCGGCATTCCGCCGACAACGGTATAGGTCCTGAAGTTTGCCATCATCGCGTCATGAATGTAATCAGGAACGGGCCTCTCGCTGATACACGCGTCACGTATCGTTTGGCGAGCCCCCTCGCTCACCCCGATTGCCCAGCAAAACTCCTCAAAATCGAGCGGGAACATCCTAAGCTCGTGAACATACCCCACGGGATAGGACCTGACGCCCTTGAACTGAGTCCCGAGCATTGACCCCGAAAACGCCCAGCGGCACCTCCCGTCCTCAACAAGGAACTTTGCCATCGTCATGATGTCGGGGGCCTCCTGGACCTCATCGATAAACACAAGCGTTTTGCCTGGTGCAATCGACTTTCCCGAAAGAAGCGTCACCCTGCTGATGAAATCATCGGCATCCCGCGCCTCGAGAAGAGCATCTTTTGCCTGGCGGTTTTCCATGAGGTTAAGCTCGATGAAGGTTGCATGGTTGGCTTTGCCAAATGCGCGAATCGAATAGCTTTTGCCAATCTGGCGAGAACCCGTAATGAACAAGGCCTTTTGCTCGGAAGACTTCAGCCAACGCTCCAGCTCTGCCGCTATTTTCCTACGCAGCATAGGCTCTCCCCTCAGCGTCATCGAATGAAATGCAAAGTTTTATATGCTTGATTATCGATGAAACGCAGAATTTTTAGAACCTAAAATCGGATGAAATGCAGAGATTTGAGATTATAAGTAAAAGAAGGGGCACCACCGGCGAATGTGGCAAAGGGGCTGTCCCTTTGTCACATTGCGCCCGACTACTCGTCTACGATCTCGGCAAGCCAAACGTTCAGTGTATCGACCTCGGGACAGCAGAACTTTGCCGTGCCGGGCTTGTTGCCAGGCACGGT
Source organism: uncultured Collinsella sp. (assembly GCA_900544065.1). Lineage (GTDB taxonomy): Bacteria > Actinomycetota > Coriobacteriia > Coriobacteriales > Coriobacteriaceae > Collinsella. The sequence continues at coordinate 23,286 of UQTR01000002.1, read as the reverse complement.
TCCGCCATAGCGCAGGATATCGATATAGGGAAAGCCCACATGGCAGGCCATGGCGCACATCTTGCCGCGGTCTCGGTCGAAGTCGAAGACGTCGCCGGGCTTGTGACCATGGTGGCAGCGGCACGTCCCCAGCTGGTCCACGCAGCTAATGCGAATACGCGGGCGCTTGCCACGCGGAGCGCCGAGCGGCTTGTTCTCGCCCGCAGGCTTGACGCCGCCCTCGCCAGCATTACTCATGGTCAATCACATCCAGGCAGGCCTCGATGGGAAGGCCGGCCGACTTGTCCTCCTGGTCGGCATTGCGCTCGATAAGCTCAGCCACCACACGCATGGCATCGGCCGTCGCGCGCTGCAGACTCCAACCGGCCATCGCGCGGCCGACGAGCACCGCCGAGAACGTGTCGCCCGTGCCCGGGAAATAAACCGGAATGAGCTCAAAGGGAATCGTAAAGTACTCCCCCGCCACATGGTCGTAACCGATAACCGCGTTCGTGCCATTGACTACGGCGCTCGTAATGACCACAGACTTGGCACCCAGCTCACGCACGGCGTCCACAAGGGCGCGGGCCTCGTCGGGCGTAATTTGCTCGGCGATAGGCGTATCGGTAAGCAGGCACGCCTCGGTATAGTTGGGCACCGCGTAGTCTGCGCACTCCAACAGATGCCGCATAAGGCCAATCGTGGACTCGGGCACGCCCGCATAGAGCTTGCCGTTGTCGCCCATGATGGGGTCGACGAACACCTTGGTGCCCTTTTGCGCACGGCGATGGCAAAAGTCCGAGATGATGCGCGTCTCTTCCTCGGTCACGATAAAGCCGGTCGAGATGGCGTCGAACTCAAAGCCGAGCTCCTCCCAGATAGCGAGGCTTTGGCGCACGTACTCGGTGGTGTCGTGGATGTAGAACTTGGGATAGTTGAGCGTATCGGACACAAGTGCCGTCGGCAGATTGTGGATACGGTAACCCATGTGCGACAGCACCGGCAGCATGGCGGAAAGCGCGACCTTGCCGTAGCCGCACATATCGTTAATCAGCAGCAGCTGAGTATTCTTCATGAGAGTCCCCCTTGGGTCGGGCGCGGCGCGATGTCGCCATAGTGCGACTAAGTGTAGCGCAGGAGGCGTCGTGAGCAGTCACTAGGGTCGCGAAGAACGCATTGTTGCGGAAAGGTTTCGGAAATGGGAGGCAAATCACGGCAGCAGCGGCACAGTAGCTGCCACCTATTTACTACCATTCCAAAACTATGCCGGATTACTACGATAAACCGCCAGTCTCCAACCACAACAAATTGCACTCCAGCAAAACCGCAGGTAGACAGCTTGTGATTTTCCGAAAAACAATGCCGAGGTCTGAGATTTCGAATTCATCGTAGTAATCCGGCATAGTTTTGGGCAAAGCAACTTCGGAAGGGTGTCACCACAGCCCAGAATGATCCGTTTTTCCTCCGTCCCCAAGGGATTACCCAAATGCCAACCGAGGCAGCGCCGCAGATTGAGGACGGACAGCGAAAACGTTCCTAAGCGAGCAAGGTGGCGTGAAAGAGGAGGGCATAGGCCTTGTGGCCATGCCCGACGATTGAACGCCAGATTGCCGCTTAGGAGCGTTTGCAGCGTCGAGCGGTTACGGCGTTTGGTAAAACGCCGTAACTTAATAAGTTTGGTACCTTGACATTTATTTCTCACGCTCCTAGATTAGTTAGGCACAAAACAATTCCTCTACCTAACTAAAGAAAGGAGCGAAGCTTAGATATGTGTGTTGAACCACTCGTCCTTCCGCACGAGCCCGGCGGCGACCCGTCACAGCCGGCGGATGTACCCGAAGCGGTCAGCGCCGAAGACAAGCTTGCTAAGCGCATCCTCAATAATCTGGGCTTTTGCGGCCATTACATGCACTTTCATGGCGGAGGCGTGTCCGGCAAGGCGCCCATCATCTGCCTGCTGGCCAAGCAACCCGGCGGCGAGATGTCGCAGCAGGAACTCGGCATGCACTTTGACCTCAAGCCGGGGTCGCTTTCCGAGATCCTGTCCAAGCTCGAGCTCAACGGCCTCATCGAGCGCAGCCGTAACCCCAAGGATCGACGGCAGCTCACCATTCGCCTGACCGAAACCGGCCGGGAAAACGCCCGCATCGACCAGGCGGCCCGCATTCGCTTTAGAGAGCAAGCCTTTAGTGCCCTCACCCACGACGAGCGCGAGCAGCTCGCCGAAATGCTCGAGAAAATCCGTGTAACCTGGGAGGAACTGGATGATTAAAACCCTCATGGGCAGCATCCGCGACTATATGAAAGTCACCGTTGCCACGCCGTTGCTCGTGCTTGGCGAGGTGCTCTGCGAGATGCTGATTCCATTTATCACCGCCAACCTGATCGACGCCATCAAAGACGGCGCCACCGTAGCCGAGATGCTTCCCACCGCGGGCCTTTTGGTGCTCATCGCGCTGACGTCGCTTGCTTTTGGCGCCGCGGCAGGCGTCACCTGCAGCCATGCGAGCTGCGGCTTCGCCAAGAACCTGCGTCACGACCTGTTCTACAAAATCCAGACGTTCAGCTTTGCCAACATCGATGAGTTCTCGAGCTCCTCGCTCGTCACGCGCCTGACCACCGACATCAACAACGTGCAGCAGGCCTTTATGATGATCATCCGTATCGCCGTGCGCGCGCCGCTGGTATTGATCTTCGCCTTTACCATGGCATTTATCATGGGCGGCAGCGTCGCCATGGTCTACCTGGTCATCATTCCGCTGCTGGGCTTTGGACTGTTCTTTATCATCTTTAAGGTGCGCCCCATCTTCTCGCGCGTGTTCCACAAGTACGATGCCCTTAACGAGTCCGTCGAGGAAAACGTCACCGGCATGCGCGTGGTCAAGAGCTATGTGCGCGAAGACTTTGAGAAGGAGAAGTTCGCGGCCGCCGCGCGCGATGTCCAGATGGACTTCACCCGCGCCGAGAAGCTGCTCGCCTTTAACAACCCCATGATGAACATCTGCGTCAACGGCGCGTTTGTCGTCATCATCTACCTGGGCTCCAAGCTCATCATCACGAGCCAGGGCACGCTGTTCGACGTGGGCCAGCTCTCCTCGATCTTTACCTATGGCTTCCAGATCCTCATGAGCCTGATGCAGCTGTCGATGATCTTTGTCATGGTGACCATGGCCGACGAATCGGCGCACCGCATTACCGAGGTGCTGGCCGCCGAGCCCACGATTGCCAATCCCGCCGAGCCCGTGCTCGAGGTTGCCGACGGTTCCATCGACTTTGACCACGTGAGCTTTAAGTATTCCGCGCATGCGAAGCGCCAGGCGCTCGACGATATCGACCTGCACATTAAGAGCGGCGAGACCATCGGCATCATCGGCGGCACCGGTTCGGCCAAGTCCACGCTCGTAAACCTCATCGCCCGCCTGTACGACGCCACCGAAGGCACCGTTCGCGTGGGCGGCACGGACGTGCGCGACTACGACTTGGACGCCCTGCGCCACCAGGTCGCCATGGTGCTGCAGAAAAACGTGCTGTTTAGCGGCACCATTGCCGAGAACCTGCGCTGGGGCGACCCGAACGCCACCGACGAGGAAGTCCGCGAGGCCGCACATCTGGCCTGCGCCGACGAATTTGTCGACGGCTTCCCCAAGGGCTACGACACCTGGATCGAGCAGGGCGGCTCCAATGTTTCCGGCGGTCAGAAGCAGCGCCTGTGCATTGCGCGTGCCCTGCTGCGTCGCCCCAAGATCTTGATCTTGGACGACTCCACCAGCGCCGTCGACACCAAGACCGACGCCAAGATTCGCGCAGGGTTGGCAAGCTATCTGCCCAACACGACCAAGCTCATCATCGCCCAGCGTATCAGCTCCGTGCAGGACGCAGACCGCATCATCGTCATGGAGGGCGGCCGTATCGCGCAGATCGGCAACCATGACGAGCTGCTCAAGACAAGCGAGATCTACCGCGAGACCTTTACCTCGCAAAACAAGATGTCTGCCGAGGGCGAAGGAGCCGTCGAGGCCGACACCGAGGCATCCGCAACGCAAGCTCAGGCCCAGGAAGGAGGTGAGGCACATGAGTAAGGCAACGACCGCCGAGCGCGCGCTCAACCGCAAGGGCGGCACCATGTCGCGCCTCATCAAGACGCTCTTTGGCTTCTACCCCGTGCTTTTGCCCCTCGTCGTCGCCGGCGTGGTGCTCTGCGCCATCATCAACTCCATCGGCGCGACCTTCCTTCAGAGCGCCCTGCAGATTATTAGCGAATCGTGGCAGTCGGGCGATTGGACGACCGCGCAGCCCAAGATTCTGCGGCTCGTGACCACCCTCGCCTGCATCTACGGCGTCGGCATCTTGTCCTCACTGTTCTGGAACCGCGCCATGGCCATCGTCACGCAGGGCTCGCTCGAGAAGCTGCGCGAGAAGATGTTCAACCGCATGCAGGACCTGCCGATTCGCTACTTCGACACGCACCAGCGCGGCGACATCATGAGCCACTACACCAACGACATCGACACGCTGCGCCAGATGATCAGCCAGTCGCTGCCCAACCTGCTCATGACGACCATCGTCATCGTCACGGTGTTCTTTATCATGCTGTACTACAGCGTGTGGATGTGCCTGGTCATTGTGGCCGGCGTCGTCTTTATGACCTTTATGACCAAGCTGCTCGGCTCCAACTCCGCGCGTTTCTTTATTGCGCAGCAGACCGAGCTCGGCGTGGTCGAGGGCCATATCGAGGAAGTCATGAACGGTCAGAAGGTCGTCAAGGCATTCTGCCACGAGTCTGCCGCCGAGGCCGATTTTGACGAGCGCAACGAAAAGCTCTTCGAGGTCTCGCAGAAGGCCAACATGTACGCCAACATCCTCATGCCTATCCTTATGAACCTGGGCAACCTGCTCTACGTGCTGGTAGCCCTTGCCGGCGGCATTTTCCTGGCGCTGGGCGTGCCCAACCTGAGCATCTCGGGCATGGCACTGTCCATCGCCGTCGTGGTGCCGTTCCTCAACATGACCAAGCAGTTCTGCGGACAGATCGGTCAGATCTCGCAGCAGATCAACGCCGTGGTCATGGGCCTCGCCGGCGCCGACCGCATCTTTGAGCTCATCGACGAGGAGCCCGAGGCCGACGAAGGCTACGTGACGCTCGTCAACGCGCAGGTGAACCCCGATACCTGGCAGCTCGAGGAGGCCGACCACCACACCGGCATGTGGGCGTGGAAACATCCGCACCGCGCAACCGGCGAGATCGAGTACGTACCGCTGCGTGGCGACCTGGTCATGGACAACGTCGACTTTGGCTACACGCCCGACCACGAGGTGCTGCACGGCGTGTCCGTGTTTGCCAAGCCGGGCCAGAAGGTCGCGTTTGTCGGCGCCACCGGTGCCGGCAAGACGACCATCACCAACCTCATCAACCGCTTCTATGACATCGCCGACGGCAAGATTCGCTACGACGGCATCAACGTCAACAAGATCCGCAAGGCCGATCTGCGCCGCTCGCTGGGCGTCGTGCTGCAGGACGTGAACCTGTTCACCGGCACCGTGATGGACAACATCCGCTACGGCAACCTAGACGCCACCGACGAGGAGTGCATCGCGGCGGCAAAGCTCGCCGGCGCGGACGACTTTATCACCCGCCTGCCCGACGGCTACGACACGATGCTCACCGGCAACGGCGCACAGCTGTCGCAGGGTCAGCGCCAGCTGATCTCGATCGCGCGCGCCGCCGTCGCCGATCCGCCGGCGATGATTCTGGACGAGGCCACGAGCTCCATCGACACCCGCACCGAAGCTATCGTGCAGGCGGGCATGGACAAGCTCATGGAGGGCCGCACGACGTTTGTCATCGCGCACCGCCTGTCCACCGTGCGCAACTCCGACGCGATCATCTGCCTGGACCACGGCCGCATTATCGAGCGCGGTAACCACGACGAGCTGATCGCCAAGCGCGGGTATTACTACCAGCTCTACACCGGAGCGTTTGAGCTGGAGTAGTTCGGCCCGCCGAGACGGCCGATTTGCCGCTCATTCGTCGGGCATGACCCTAAGTCAATGCCCTCCTCTTTCGGGGCAAATCGACTCATCTCAGCGACCCAAACACAATGCGCCGCAACGAATAAAGCCTCCGCAGCCACACGGGCTGCGGAGGCTTTTCTATGCCCTCTGTTACAGGCTTACCGCTCCTCGCGTTGCGGCCCAGCTGCCTCGGCTGTCTTTACGCGGTTCTTGTCGATGTACATGTTTTTGTCGGCTTGGGAAAAGAGCTCGCGCATCGTAGGCGGTTCATCAAAATCACTGGAAAGCGCATAGCCCACCGCATAGCTAATAGGCATGTCGGGGTGAGCCTCGGAATACTCGTTCACGTTCGCACGAACCCGAGCGAGACAGGACTCCACGGCAGCTCGATCGGTATCCCGCAGCACCGCGATAAACTCATCGCCGCCGTCGCGACCCACAAAGCACGTCTCGGACGCCACACGCCCCAGCTGCTGGGCAAAAGAACGGATGTATTCGTCGCCTTTCTCGTGGCCGAAGTTGTTATTGACCGTATGCAGATTGTTAAGGTCGAAGACGCACATCGCAACGGGCGCCTCCGCGGAGACAGGCTGCTCCTGCCCCAAGACCTCCTCGCACTTGTTCTTGTTGGGCAGTCCCGTGGCTTCGTCGAGATAGACTTTGCTCTGCAGTTCGCGATTGAGCGCGGCAGTTCGCACCGCGCGAACAAGTTCGACCGCAAAGGTCGCCACCAAGCCCATGATGTCGATGATCACCAAGCCCTCGAGATAGTTGAGCGCCGACGCCTTCTCCTGAGAGTAGTCCTCTGCGAGTCGCGTAGCATCGTCGCAAATGCCAAAGAACTCCTCGCTCATAGGGATGATGTCGGTGTTCTCATAGCCGACTTCGCGCACGCGGATGATCTCGGCGCAAAGCTCATCAAAATAATTTGCAAGCTCGGTCATTTTTGCCTGATACTCATCGTCGTCGAGACGGACGAGGTTGAGGTCGTCACTTCCGTAACGCAAACCGTTGATGTATGAATCCACGGCTTTGAGCAGGTCATCTTGAGGCTGGCCCGCATCCTCGAGCTTAACGATTCGCTGCGTGGTACCGCGCACCAGACCGGCGTAATTGACCACGCGCGCCGTGCCCTGGATATCGGAGACGAGCAGCATAACATTGATGAAGAAGAAGATGAGAACTGCCGTGAGCACCATCATGAGCAGGCGCACCGCCTGGCTGGCCTTCTTGGCAACAGAAGTATTCATAAGTTCACTCCCTCAAATGGCAAAAGCGCAGGTGGCGCATAGCGTCTTGTAAATCATGCGGGGTCAACTCTACCAGATGATTTTTCTAGGACGGGAATTAAAGAATCATCGACACGATAGCTATTTGAGGAGTTGGGCCATGGCGTTGACGAATTTTTGGACTTGAAGGGTGGGCTCAAGCGGGTAGTGCAGAAAGACCGGCACCTCGCGGCCGCAGAGGAACGGTACGCCCACAAAGGCCGGGTGCACCCCCGACCACGCGCCGCAGGTGAGCACCGCGTCGCCCTTTTCCTCCGCCTCGTTAAAGAGCGCAAAGTCAAAGCTGTCCACGTCGATCACGTCCACGCCGCCGTCGGCCAACAGGTCGATGCGCAGGCTGTCCATGGCGTCGTTGCCGTGACGGAGCACGCGCAGGCGCATGCCCTCCAGGTCGGCAACCGTGATGCGCGTCTTGCGCGCCAGCGGGCTCGTGCGCGGCACGTCGATATAAAACGGCACGTTGACGATGCGGAGCTTTTGGCAGGTGTCGCCCCAGCGTGGGGTAGAAAAACTCGACTGCACCACATCGACCTCGCGGCCCAAGCTGCGCATGACGGATTCGCGCTCGTCGTAGAGGTCGCTTACCGGCACGATCTCAAATCGCAGCGATGGCTCCAGCTCGTGCACACCCGTCCACATCGACAGCGTCTGGCGTCCCGGGCACATCATCGACACGCCCAGGCGCACGGCACCGCCATCGCCCGCCGCGCGTCGGGCACGGCGCAGCGCGTCCTCGGACTGCCGCATGATCGAGCGCGCGTCATCCACCAGCAGAGCACCCGCCGGCGTCACCTTGACGCCTGAGTGCGAACGTTCGAACAGTGTGATGCCGAACTCGGCCTCGAAGCCCGACACCTGCTTGACGAGCGCCGGAGTCGACACGCGCAATTTTGCCGCCGCACGCGAGAAGCTTCCCAGCTCCGCGGCGGCCGATATGGCCTCAAGTCGTCGATCGTACACGTCAATCTCCTGTTTTCACGTCCGTGGCCACATGGTGCCACAGAGGGGTTGTTTTCGCAGGTCACGCGCTCAATTGAGCATAGACTGCATCGCACAGTGTAAACCTACGGTTAACGCCATTCTAACAATTATGCAATTCACCTACGCAAATGCAAAGCATACGATAACCTGCGAAAACCACGTGGGTCGATTAATGGGAGCGACCCACAGGGAGGCACAAGAAGGGAAGTTCCTATGAGCAACTGGCTTAAGCTCGAGGGCGATGTCTGCGCCGTGACCGGCGCACTCGGCGGCATGGGCGTTGAGATCTGCCGCGAGTTCGCCCGCAATGGCGCCAACGTCGTCCTGCTCGATCTGGACGAGGAAAAGGTCAAGGCCGCTGCCGCCGACCTCGCTGCCGAGTTTGGCATCCACGCCGAGGGTTACAAGATGAACGCCACCGACGAGGCCGAGGTTCAGGCTGCCGTCGACGCCACCATCGCCAACTTCGGCCGCGTCGACGTTCTCGTCAACACCGCCGGCATCCTGCGCTTCGCAGCTATGGAAGACCTGCCGCTCTCCGACTGGAACGAGGTCATCAACGTCAACCTCACCGGTTACTTCATCACCTCGCAGCGCTTTGGTCGCGAGATGATTAAGGCCGGCCAGGGCCGCCTGGTGCACATCTCGACCGTCGCCAGCCACTCCCCCGAGACGTTCTCGGGCGTGTACAGCTCCACCAAGGCCGGCGTCAACATGATGTCCAAGATGCTCGCCGCCGAGTGGGGCCCCTACGGCGTCCGCTCCAACTGCGTCGAGCCCTGCTTCGTTAAGACCCCGATGTCGGCCAACTTCTACGCCGACCCCGAGGTCGAAAAGAGCCGCAGCCGCCTGATCGCCACGCGTCGCATCGGCGAGGTCAGCGATATCGCCAACGCCGTCATGTTTCTGGCGTCCACGCGCTCGGACTTTACCACCGGCGACGCCATCAAGGTCGACGGCGGCTTCTCCAACATGATGGGCGACCTCACCGCCAAGCCCGGCGGCCGTCGCGCCTATGCCGACAACTACCTTAAGAACAAGGGTGTCGAGCTTTGGTCCGATGAGTCCGGCGTCGCCAAGCCAACTGACCAGTAAACCAACCTAACAGGGAGGCCCGCGGATACGACCGCTCCTCTCCCACATCGATTAGAAAGAGTCCAATGGCTTCCAGCAACTCCAACAAGGGTCGCGCCGTCGTGCTTTCCGCCGCGTGCGTCACCATGTTCTTCATCAGCTCCATCGCGCTGTATTCTGTCGTGAGCAAGAACCTGCTCGCCGTCTACCCCGAGTGGTCGAGTGCCCTTACCTGGGCTTTCCCGGTCTTTCAGACCATCATGGCCGTGACGGGCATCTTCGCCGGCCGTATCTCCGATAAGATCGGCCCGCGCAACGTCGTGATCGCCGCCGCCGTGTGCTACGGCCTGGGCTGGTTCATGTCCGGCACCGTCACCGAGCCGTGGCAGTTCTACCTGTGGTTCTCGCTCGTCGCCGCCGTTGGCAACGGCCTGGGCTACAACCCGGCGCTCACCACGGGTCAGAAGTGGTTCATCGACAAGAAGGGCCTTGCCTCCGGCATCACCCTGGCCGCTTCGACCGCCGGCCCCGCCGTGCTGTCCCCGGTGCTCGCCTCGCTGCTCATCCCGAGCCTGGGCATCTTTGGCGCCCTCAAGGCACTCGGCGTCATCTTCTTTGTGACGATCGCCGCCTCCGCCCTGTTCCTGAAGGCCCCCGAGGCCGGTTGGCTGCCCGAGGGCTTCGAGGCCCCCAAGGGTGGCGCACATGCCGGCACCTTCGGTGACCTCACCCCGGGCGAGATGGTCAAGACCCCGCGCTTCTGGGTCCTCATCATCACCTTCGCCTTCGCCGCCACCGCGGGTACCCTGCTCGTGGGCAAGGTTGCCTCCATCGCCGCCGTCCAGCTCTTCGCCGACCCCACGAGCGCCGCGGCCGTCGCCCTCGGCGGTGTGGTGGTCTCCGTCAACACCTGCGCCAACCTGGTCGGCCGCCTGTCCTTTGGCCAGATCATCGACAAGCTCGGCGCCTATAAGTCGCTGCTCATCAGCCTTGTCGTCACCATCGTCGCGCTCGTCATCATGTCGATGAGCTTTACGCAGAGCATGTTCTTTGTGGCACTCGCCCTGCTCGGCTTTAGCTTTGGCGCCCTGCTCGTCATCTACCCGCCGCTCACCGGTGGCGCCTTTGGCACCAGCAACATCGGCGTCAACTACGGCATCATGTTCCTGGGCTATGCCGCTTCCACCTGGATCAGCCAGCCCATCACCGCCGTGCTGTATCACGCCGAGGCCGGCAGCGCCGCCTACCAGCAGTCTTTCTACGGCGCCATTGTGATCGCCGCCATCGCCGTCGTGCTCACCGTCTACATGATGGTCTCCGACAGCAAGAAGAAGTCCGCTTAGTTTTACCGATGCGACAAAGGGACAGCCCCTCTGTCGCATTCCACCGGTCACCAGTATTAAGGAGTCGAAATGTCTGAGCTCAACCCCGTCCGCATTGCCGTTATCGGCGCCGGCGCCATGGGCCGCAACCACATCCGCTTTGTCACCGAGGAGCCCGAGGCCGAGCTCGTCGCCATCGCCGACGCCTTTGAGGGCGCCCGCGCCACGGCCGAGGCCGCCGGCGTGCCGTTCTTTACCGATCCCGCCCAGATGATGGACGAGGTCAAGCCCGAGGCCGTCATCATCGCCACCCCCAACGACCTGCACCTGGGCGTTGCCCGCGAGGCCGTGAAGCGCAATATTGTGCCGCTGGTCGAGAAGCCGATCTCCAACGACCTCGAGGATGCCCAGGCCTTCGCCGCCGAGGCCGAGACCGCCGGCGTGCCCGTGCTCGTGGGTCAGCACCGTCGCCACAACCCCTTTGTCAACAAGGCCAAGGAGATCATCGAGTCCGGCGAGCTGGGCAAGCTCACCGTGTCGAGCTTCCACTATATGATCTATAAGAACGACGAGTACTTCGACGTCGAGTGGCGCCGCAAGAAGGGTGCCGGCCCGATCCTGGTCAACCTGGTGCACGACGTCGACCTGCTCCGTTACCTGCTGGGCGAGCCCGTCGCCGTCCAGGGCATGCAGTCCAGCGCAGCCCGCGGTTTTGAGACCGAGGACTCCGCCGTGGTCAACGTCCGCTTTGCCGACGGCGCGCTTGCAAGCATGACCATCTCCGACGCCACCGCCAGCCCCTGGAACTGGGAGGCCACCGCTCGCGAGGATCCGCAGTACCGCCCCTTCGACGCCGACGCCTACTTTATCGGCGGCACCAAGGGCGCCCTGTCGCTGCCCCGCCTGCACCAGTTCTCCTATGACGGCGCCTCTAACTGGCACAAGCCGCTGCAGATGGAGATCCCGGCTGTGGACCCGGCGCTGCCGCACAAGATGCAGCTCAAGCACTTTGTGAAGGTCGTCCGCCGCGAGGTCGAGCCCGTCGTGACCCCCGCCGACAACGTCAAGACGCTCACGCTTCTCAACGCCGTCAAGGAGGCCGCCGAGACCGGCAACCTCGTCGAGCTGTAAAGCCCGGGCGGGCCGCGGCAAACCCTACGCCGAGCCCCTCGACCCGCCACAAATAAGCCCCTCTTCTTCGCCCCGCGAGCAGCCTCCTGCCCGCGGGGCTTTTTGATGCGGGGTAGTCAAAAGAGCCCCGTCCCAAATTGGCTACTTGGGTAGTGTGGCGGGTGGTATCCTTGGTAGCCCTGTGCTGCAAACGCACCTCAAACGCAAGGAGTCCCATGGATCTTATCGCCCAGCTCGCGCGCGAGCTCAACCTTAAGGCCGCCAACGTCGAGGCGGCCGTCAAGCTCATCGACGAGGGAAACACCATTCCCTTTATCTCGCGCTACCGCAAGGAAGCCACGGGCGGCATGGACGATGTCGCCCTGCGCGCGCTCGACGAGCGCCTGTCCTACCTGCGTAATCTTGAGCAGCGCAAAGAGGACGTCATTCTGCTCATCGGCGCCCAGGGCAAACTCACGCCCGAGCTCGAGCAACAGATTCGCGAGGCCACACAGCTCCAGCGTGTCGAGGACCTCTACAAGCCCTACCGCAAAAAGCGCATGACCCGCGCGCAGAAGGCACGCGAGGCCGGCCTGGAGCCGCTCGCCAACATGATCATCATGCAGGCCTCGGCCAAGGGCAGCGCGCTCGACGCCGCCGCGGACTACGTCAACGAGGAGGCCGGCTTCGACACGCCCGAAAAGGCGCTCGCCGGCGCCGCCGACATCGTGGCCGAGACGGTGGCCGAAGATCCCGAGAACGTCGCCGACCTGCGCGCCTTTACGCAAAACACCGCCGACATCGTCGTCGAGGCCACCGACCCCGCCGAGAAGACCCCCTACGAGCCGTACTACAGCTATGATGAGCCGCTGCGCCGTATACCCAACCACCGCGTGCTGGCTATCGACCGCGGTGAGCGCGAGGGCAAGCTCCGCGTGCGCGTGAACGTCGACGGCGCTGCCGCTACGGCACGCCTCGGCAGCCGCTGGCCCCGTCGCCAGGGCGTGTTTGCTCCCATCTTCGATGCCGCCATCGCTGACGGTTACAAGCGCCTCATGGCCCCCTCACTGGAGCGCGAGGCCCGCGCCAAACTCACCGTTCGTGCCCAGACCGAGGCCATCAACGTCTTTGCCAAGAATCTCGAGGGCTTGCTCTCGGCGCGCCCCGTGCGCGGCGCCCGCGTGCTCGCGCTCGATCCGGGCTACCGCACCGGCTGCAAGGTCGCCGTCATGGACGAGACCGGCAAGCTACTCGACCACGGCGTGGTCTATCCCACCAAGCCGCGCCACGACGTCGCCGGCACCAAGCGCGAGCTCGCCCGCCTCGTCAAGAAGGACAGCGTCAACACCATCGTCATCGGCAGCGGCACCGCCAGCCGCGAGACCGAGGAAGTCGTCTCGGAGTTTATTGCCGAGCAGGCGCCCAGCCTTCGCTACACCATCGTCAACGAGGCGGGCGCGTCGGTGTACTCCGCCTCCGAGCTCGCGAGCCAGGAGTATCCCGATCTGGATGTCACCGTACGTGGCGCCATGAGCCTGGGCCGCCGTCTGCAAGACCCGCTGGCAGAGCTCGTCAAGATTCCGCCCCAGTCCATCGGCGTTGGCCAGTACCAGCACGACCTTGACCAGGCCGAGCTTTCGCGCACCCTGGGCCACGTGGTGGAAGACGTCGTCAACCGTGTGGGCGTCGACGTCAACACCGCGAGCGCAAGCCTGCTGGGCTACGTGTCGGGCATTACGCCGAGCGTAGCCAAAAACATCGTGGCCTACCGCGAGGAAAACGGCGCCTTTACCGATCGCCGCCAGCTCAAGAAGGTCCCCAAGCTGGGACCCAAGGCGTACCTCAACGCCGCAGGTTTCCTGCGCATCAGCGGCGGCAAGAACCCGCTCGACGCGACAAGCGTCCACCCCGAAAGCTACGAGGTGGCCACGGCCGTCCTGGAGCGCGCCGGCGTTGCGGCAAGCGAGCTCAGCCGCGGCGGCGTGCCCGATATCGAGCGCCGCCTGGGCAGCATCTCGGCGCTGGCAAGCGACCTGGACTGCGGCACCCTCACGCTCATCGACATCGTCAACGAGCTCAAGAAGCCCGGTCGCGACCCGCGCGACGACGCGCCCGAGGTAGTCTTTAGCCGCTCGGCGCTTTCGATCGACGACCTGGAGCCCGGCATGGAACTCAAGGGCACGGTGCGCAACGTTGTGGACTTTGGCGCCTTCGTCGACGTGGGCGTGCACCAGGACGGCCTCGTGCACATCTCCAAGCTGGCCAACCGCTTCGTCAAGCACCCCAGCGACGTGGTGCGCGTCGGCGACACGGTCAAGGTGTGGGTTGAAAAGGTCGATCGCGACCGCAAGAAGATCTCCCTCACCATGGTGCAGGGGAAGTAAACCGCCAAAGCAAGGGTCCCCCCTCTCGCGACGTGCAAAATCGCGAGTATTCTGCAAATTCCACCGTTCCGGATGCCCCTCAGAGACGAAAAAGCAAGAAACAGCCCCCGTTTTAGCGTCATCAGAGCCAAAACGGGGGCTGTTCCATGCTTCACCCAGCTGGTAAAAGCCTTTACCTTGCTGAATACTCTCAATTTTGCACGGCGCAGGCGGGGGTACCTTTGTCCACGGCAGGATATGGAAGCCTATCACCAACCTACCGGCAAGTTCGTGTCGGCAGCCCCGGCCTTTCCTTTGCCTAGCGCGACCCTCGCGAAGCGCGTGAGCGATAGGGAAAGGAAAGGCCGGGGCGAACAACCCGCGATGTAGTCAGCGTTCGCGTTACGGCAGGATATGGAAACCGAGCGAGGCGATATCCTTGGCAAAACCGCGCACGGTATCGAGCGAGACCTCGTACGGGTCATGGCCGATGTTCTTACGCTTGGCCAGGATGCTGTTGGGCACCGTGATGATCTGGCAACCGCATCCTTCCGCCTGGTAAATATTGATAAGCTCACGCGTGGACGCCCACAGGACCTCGCAGTTGGGCTTGGCGGCGGCCTTCTTCACCGACTCCGTCATAAACGGAATGGGATCGACGCCGGTGTCAGCGATACGGCCGGCAAAGAGCGAGATGATGGACGGCGTCTCGGCATTAACGGCCTCGACCATCTCGTCGACCTGCGTAGGCGTAAAGATGGTGGTGACGTTGACCTTGATGCCATCGGCCGAAAGCTTGCGCACCAGCTCGGCGGTGGACTCGCCCTTGGTAGTCACGCACGGAATCTTGACGTAGACGTTCTCGGCCCAGGTAGCGATCTCGCGGGCCTCGACCTCCATGGTCTCGACGTCGTCGGCAAAGACCTCAAACGAGACGGACACATCGGTGATGTGGGCCAGGACCTCCTTGGCAAACGCGCGGTAATCCGTCACGCCGCCCTTCTTCATAAGGGACGGGTTGGTCGTGAAACCCTGAACGTTGCCGTTCTCGTACATGTCGAGCATGCCCTCGAGGTTTGCACCGTCAGCGAACACCTTGATTGCCATCTGCCTGAT
Source organism: uncultured Collinsella sp. (assembly GCA_900544065.1). Taxonomy (GTDB): domain Bacteria; phylum Actinomycetota; class Coriobacteriia; order Coriobacteriales; family Coriobacteriaceae; genus Collinsella. The sequence goes on along the minus strand of UQTR01000002.1, from coordinate 8,040 downwards.
TCCTTTCGCTTGCACATGGGCGATAAACTGCTAAACACTTTACCTACGTTTATCAAGGCGTGAGCTGCGGGTTTTCATCTTCTCGGCGAACGGTTTTGCAGTTTTACCATTTTTATATCGACACCCCAGCGGCAAAACGTTTTTGCTGATCATCGCGGTTGATTCCGTTCGCGGCGCAGAGACAGCGCTTCACCGGTGCGTTTTCACAACCACTCCAAAACAAAAAGCGGTGACGCCTCATTTGAGACGTCACCGCTTCCGTGTAGGAGCCGGTTATCGGAGCTCCGCCCGATTAGGGCTTAACGTATGCCTGGATTACTCTTCCTCAACGTGATTGATCACAGCACCCTTGGTGTGGATGAAGTTGGGGACGAAGGCGACGATCAGAAGGACAGCAAGAATCGCGTAGACACCGGTGGTACCGAAGGCCTCGGCAGCGCGGCCAAGCGTAATACCAATGACGGAGAAATCGAAGTCGCCGAACGTAGTGTTCTTGAAGCCAAAGACGTCAAGAACGGGCAGGAGCAGGGCCGGGGCAAAGGTGATGAGCAGGCCGTTGACGAAAGCGCCAAGAGCTGCGCCCTTGCGACCGCCGGTAGCATTGCCGTAGATGCCCGCGGTAGCACCGCAGAAGAAGTGAGGAACCATGCCCGGGATGATGAAGATGCCCAGGGTAGCGCCCACGATGAACATACCGACCACGCCACCGATAAAGGAAGCGACAAAGCCGAGGATGACGGCGGTGGGAGCATAGGGGAAGAAGACGGCGCAGTCGACGGCGGGGATGGCACCGGGGATCAGCTTGTTGGAGATGCCCTGGAAAGCCGGGACCAGGTCGGCAAGGATCATACGAACGCCGTTATAGACGATGGTGACACCAACGGCAAAGGACAGGGCACAGGTCAGGGCATAGACAATCACGTTGTCGCCGCCAGCGGTCTTGGTAACGACCGCAGGATCTGCGATGTAAGCGGCGAAAGCGGTAACCAGGTAGAAGAAGGCCATGGTAAGAGCCGTGGAGATGGTAGTGTCGCGCAGGAAGGCGAACTTCTCGGGAACCTCGATCTTCTCGGTGCTGTTCTCCTCGGCGTCCTTAGCAAAAAGCGTACCGACTGCAGCGGAGATGTAATAGGCGAGTGAACCGAAGTGGCCCATGGCGATTTCATCGCCATCGGTAACCTTCTCGGTGAAACGCTGACCAACGGCGGGAAGCATAGCGCTCACGAGGCCCAGGAACATGCCGCCCACGATGACAAGCTGGACATCCTGGAAGCCAGATGCCTGCAGAACGGCAGACAGCAGGCAGGCCATAAACATGCTGTGATGGCCCGTCAGGAAGATGTACTTAAACTTGGTAAAGCGGGCAATGATAATGTTCACGACATAGCCGAGAATCAGGATCATCATGGTCTGAACGCCGAGGACGCTCTGAGCCATCGAAACGACGACCTCGTTGTTGGGCACGACGCCGGTGATGTGGAAACCGGTCTCGATGAAGGTACCCAGCGGAGCAAGGTTCTCCTGAACAACAGCGGCGCCGGCGGACAGCATGATGTAACCAAGAATGGGCTTCAGGGTGCCCGTCATCACCTTGTGGGCAGGACGCTTAAGCGCGACAAGGCCCACAAAGGCAAATAGACCCATAATCCACGCTGGCTTGGTCAGAATCGATTGGATAAACTCAAGTATGGGAAGGATGGCTTGCATCTGCGCTTCCTTTCTCTCTAACGTGGGCGCGTTTCCCTCTTCCACAGGGAACCGCCCTTTTTTGTGCCGCTTTAGGCGTTAGCGGCGGCCGCCTTGATTGCCTCGAGGGCGTCTTCGCGGATCTTCTTCTTGTTCACATAGCTGCGAACGATCACAACGTTGCCGTGGAGCTCGGGGGCGAGTTCCTTAACGGTGATGAACAGATCCGGATTTGCGGAAGAAGCACCGTTCAGGTCCATAGACTCAACGTCGGCCTTGATGCCCTCCTCCTCGCAAAGCTCCTCGACTTTGCCAGCGAGCATCAGGCTGGACCCGATGCCGTTTCCGCATACGGTGATGATATGCATGGCAACCTTCCTCTCCTACACGTGACGGTTTTCCGTCTATCCAAAAGCGGCGACGCATCGCCGTGCCATTAAGGCCTAAAAGAATGAACGCATGGTCTCCAAAACCTGCTCGGGCGAATCGCATGCGCTAAGCTTGGCAACGCAGTCCTCGTCCTCGAACATCTGCGAAAGCTCCGCCAAGCAGCCAAGATGGGCCTTGGGGTCGGGCGCGCAGATGCCCACGAGCACGTGAACCGGATCGAAATCCTCATGTCCAAACGCAACCGCAGGATCAAGCGTGACGATGCAGATTCCCGCTTCGCTCACGTTGCCATCGGCCTGGGCATGGGGCATGGCGATGCCCTCTTCCAGAACCATATAGGGACCGAATTTGTGAACCGATGAAATCATGGCGTCGACATAGCTCTGGTCGCATTTGCCGGCGTCTACGAGCAATTTGCCGCACGCCTTGATCGCTTCCTCCCAATCGGAGGCCTCGACATGGCAGGCAACAAGCTCGGGCTTAAGAAGATCGGTCAGCATGCTCGCCCCCTACTCCTCGGGCAGGATATGAAAACCAAGCGCCTGAATGTCGCGGGCAAAGCCCTTGACCGTATCAAGCGAGTACTCAAGCAAATCTTTCCCGAAATTCTTGCGCTTGGCAAGAAGGGCATTGGGGACCGTAATGATCTGGCAGCCAACAGACTCTGCCTGGAAGATGTTGAGCACCTCACGCGTGGATGCCCAGAGAACCTCGGCGGCGGGCTTGACGGCAGCCTTCTTTACGGACTCTGCCATGAGGGGCAGCGGATCGACACCGGTATCGGCGATTCGGCCGGCAAAGATAGACAGAATAGAGGGGGTCTCGGCAGAGACGGCATCGACGAACTCGTCGACCTGCTCGGGCGTGAAGATGGTGGTGACATTCACCTTGATGCCATCGGCGGAAAGGCGCTTGACCAGCGCGGCGGTGGACTCGCCCTTGGTGTTGAGCGCCGGAATCTTAACGTAGACGTTGTCCGCCCAGGTTGCGATCTCGCGAGCCTCGGCCTCCATACCAGCCTCGTCGTCGGCGAACACCTCAAAAGAGACCGACACATCGGTGATGTGCTCAAGAACCGTCTTGGCAAAAGCACGGTAGTCAGTCACGCCACCGGCCTTCATAAGGGAAGGATTGGTCGTGAAGCCCTGAACGTTGCCATTGTCGTGCATGTCAAGCATGCCCTCGAGGTTAGCGCCGTCGGCAAACACCTTGATCGCCATGTTGGTCCTTTCTCATCTAGCATTATTGCTATCGAAAGCCTTTTTCTTTGTTTCAAAAGCTTTTCGGCTTTCTTTTATAAACTACTTCAAAAGATATCGAAAGCTCAATTGCCAACTTTCCGTGAACGGTCGATTATCGGGCGTGAACGTATCTCACTTTTTTTCGAACACCTTTCAGGCAAGACTCTTTACTGGCTGTTGCAGGCATTCTGCACGTCAGGCCAACTACTAATTACAAATAAAAGCAAGGCGTGTCATTCATCTCGTTCGCTCGATTTCGCCTTGTTCTTTTCATATCGATACGTTATATTTCGATTACGAAAGGCATTTCTTTTGCCTTTCGTTCAAAAGGAGCGACTTATGGCATCAACTTCAGACCTTTCCCCGGCCGAACGTCAGCGATTTATCATGAACTGGCTGGCCGAAAAGCCAAATATCTCGGTATCCGACATCGTTCGCCGCTTTTCGGTTTCGGAAGTTACCGCGCGACACGACCTCGTCTCGCTGGAATCGGAAGGCAAGCTGCGTCGCGTACGTGGCGGAGCGGTATCGCTTTCTCGTTCCAATGCCATTTCGTATCCCGAAGAGCGCATCAATGTCCAAGTCGAGGCCAAGGAGGCAATCGCCGCGACCGCAGCAACTCTTGTTGACGATGGCGACGTTCTGGTGATCGACATCGGCACCACGGCCTTTTACTTCACTAAGGCCCTCATGGACAAACGCGATATCACCATCATCACCGGCGATCTTGCTATCGCAAACTATGCCAGCTTTAATCTGCCCAATGCTTCGGTAGTGCTGTTAGGCGGCTCCGTGCGAAAGGGTCACCTTTATCTCGCGGGCGCGCTAACGCTCGACTGCATGAGCAAGCTTCATGCCGACAAGGCATTTGTCAGCGCGGACGGATTCCATCCCGACCACGGCTTTACCGTCGAGCATGACTTCTCGGCCATGATCAAGAGCATGTATCTGACCAACTCAAACCAGGGCTATATGATGGTTGACCAGGGAAAGTTCAACAAGACCAGTTTTTATCAGTCCGCGCAGATCGATGACCTCGATGGCATCATCGTTGATGGAGACAATGAGGGCATCATGACGGCGGCCATCGAAAGCAGCCGCAGTCATCCCAAGCTCTATTTTGCAAAATAACTCAAATGGCCGGTTCGCCCACATCGAGGGCGAACCGGCCATTTATTAAATCAAGCCGAAGTGGCGCATCGCCGTAACCGTGCCGTCGTGTGCGACGTCGTCGGTCACGTAGTCGGCGACTGCCTTGACCTCGGGCATGGCGTTACCCATGGCAACGGCCGTCTCGACGGCGGCGAGCATGCCCACGTCGTTGCCCGAATCGCCAAAGCCAAAGGTGCGCGCATTTCCCTCGCGGCCCAGATACGCCAGCGCTCGCGCCACGCCCACGCCCTTGTCAATGCCCTTGGGGCTCAGCTCGCGATTCTGGCCACCGGTGTTGCACAGCTCAAACTCGCAATCGATAAAGCCGTCATCGTTGGCTACGCGAGCCAAACTGGGCACATTGAGGCATACCTTGCCCACGCGCAGACTGCCGTCGACGCGCATCTCCTCGGTGCTGTGCGCCACAGAAGTGCCGATCAGAGACGACTGCTCAACACCCGCGGGTTCCAGGGCAAAAGTAGCCACGTTGGTCTCGAAAAAGGCCTCAATCCCTGCCGCGGCCATACGGCGAGCGAGCTCCGCAACAATGTCTTCGTCAAAGCAGTCCTCGTGTACCACGCGTCCCTCGACCTCGAGCGTGGCTCCCGCCATGGCAACGATGCCCGCGGGGTCGAGCGCACGCAGGCTATCGGCGATAAGCCACAGGGGGCGGCCCGTGCAGATAAATGCCTTGTGCCCTGCATCGCGCAGTGCACGGAACGCCTCAACCACCGTCTGCGAGGGACGAACCGCCGAAAAGTCCTTATCGGTCATATCGTCGGGATCGAACGACGTCAGCGTGCCGTCCACGTCAAAAAAGAGCACGGCGGAATCGGGGCACGCATCAATCATATGGGTTCCTTTCGAGGATAAGGGCAAACGAAGCATCCATCATATAATGGAGCGACGCAACCAGAGAGGTCACCCATGGAATTTTATGCAAGCTGCCCCGAGGGCTTTGAGTCCGCACTCGCCGACGAGCTCAAGCGGCTCGGGCTTTCGCATGTCCGCCGCCTGAAGGGCCGCGCCACGTTTGAGGGCGAGCTGGAGCAGGGCTATCGCGCGTGCCTGTGGTCGCGCCTGGCAAGCCGCGTGTTCGTGGTGCTCGGGCGCTTTGAGGCGCAGGATGCCGATGAACTGTACGACGGCGTCTACGACATCGCCTGGGAGAACATCGTCCGTGCGCACGCCACCATCGCCATCACCGCCCGCGGCGTGACCGAGCAGCTGCGCAACACGCGCTTCTCGGCCCTGCGCGCCAAGGACGCGCTGTGCGACCGCCTGGCCGAGGCCACCGGTCGTCGTGCCGACGTCGACGCCGCCGATCCCGATGTCCACCTGCTGCTTTCACTGCGTCAACGCCGTGCGAGCATCAGCCTGGACCTTTCGGGCGATCCGCTGTTCAAGCGCCTGCCGCCCGCCGCGACCCGCGCCGGCGAGGGCACGCACGTGTTGCGCCCCGACTACGCTGCGCTGGTGCTGGCGCAGGTCGGGTGGACCGCGCTGTGTGAGCGCGAGCTGACGGCCGACGATTACGAGAACGAGGCCCTACCCACGCTGGTCGACGCCTCGTGCGCCGGCGGCGGTCTGCTGCTGGAGGCCGTGAACATCCTGGCCGACCGTGCACCGGGCGCCGCCCGCGAGCACTGGGGCTTTGAGGGCTGGCAGCTGCACGATGCCGCTCTGTGGGAGCATCTGCTTGCCGAGGCGCGCGAGCGCGAAGCCGCAGCCCGCGAGCGCCAGGCGCGCATCGTCGCCGTGGACACTGACCCCGCCGCCCGCAAGACCGCAGAGCGCATGGTCAAGTGCGCCGGATATAAGCGCTTTGTCGATTTTTGCGCCGCCAAGTCCGCTACCGTGCTGGATCATGCGGGCGTTGTCGCTGGTGCCGCCATCGTCGCAGACACCACCGAGACGCCGCTGTCGCTCATGCACGATGCCATGACGCTGGTCGGCGAGCTGCGCCGCGCGCCCGAGCTTGCTTCGGCACCGGTCGCCGCGCTCACCCGCGACGGTCTTATGGCCCGCGCGCTCCACGCCGAGCCCGAGCGCTCCATCGCCGTCATGCCCAACAACGAAGAAGCGACTATTGAGGTTTGGCCCTCGCTCGACCACGCCGCCGCTGCATTTGAAGCCGCGACCAGTGCGGATGCCGAGGGCGAGGCTGCGGATGCCGGCGCCGCCGACGAGACCGGCACCGCCCCCGCCATGCCCGAGCCCGCCGCCACGCTCGACCTGGGCGACGGCAAGCCGCTACCCGTGCTCATCCCCGAGTCCGAGCAGTTCGCCAACCGCCTGCGCAAGAATGCCCGCCTGCGCCGCAAGTGGGCCAAGCGCGAGGGCGTGAGCTGTTATCGCGTCTACGATGCCGACCTGCCCGATTACTCCGCCGCTATCGATCTGTACGAGGGATGCCCGCAAACGCCGGGCCGCTGGCTCGTCATTGCCGAATACGCCGCACCCAAGACCATCGACCCCACGCTGACCCAGGCCCGCATGCTCGACATTTTGGCGATCGCGCCGCGTATCCTGGATGTTCCTGCCGAGCATGTGCACGCCAAGGCCCGCATGCGCTCGCGCGGCGGCTCGCAGTACGGCAAGCAGGGCGCCGGCAAGGGCGGCTCGGGCGAGCGCGCCAATATCGCGCGCCGTCGCCTGCCACTCATCGAAGAGGGTGGCCTTACCTTTGCCGTCAACTTTGACGACTACCTGGACGTCGGCATCTTCTTGGATCACCGCGTCACCCGCAACCTGGTGCGCGAGCACGCCAAGCAGGCGCGCCGTTTCCTCAACCTGTTCGCCTACACCGGCACCGCCACCTGCTACGCGGCCGATGGTGGCGTCGAGGAGACCGTGACGGTCGACCTCTCGAACACCTACCTGGACTGGGCCGAGCACAACATGCGCCAGAACGGCTTTGTGGGCCCGCAGCATCATTTTGTGCGCGACGACGTGCTCGCCTGGATTCGCGACCAGCGCCAGACGCGCAATCGCTGGGACTTGATCTTTGTCGACCCGCCCACGTTCTCGAACTCGTCCAAGATGGGCCGCCGCACCTGGGATGTCCAGCGCGACCACGTTGAGCTGTTGGCCGGCGTGTCGCGCCTGCTCACGCAGGGTGGCCATGCCATCTTTAGCTGCAACCTGCGTGGCTTCCGTCCCGAAACGCGCAAGCTCGCGCGTGCGGGCGTGGTGCTACAGGACATTACGGCTCAGACCATCCCCGAGGACTTCGCGCGCAACCAAAAGGTGCACCACTGCTATATCGTGCGTCGCCTGCCCATCGAGGACGCCATGGCCGAGGTCGGCTTTAGCGCCGAGGAGATTGCCGAGCGCGTCGAGGAGCTGCGCAACCCCGAGGCCCGCAAGCCTCGCGCGGCAGCGCCTGGCCACGGGCACGCCGGCAACGGCAAGCCGCACGGCGAAAGCAGGCCGCACGGCGCCGGCAGTCCCTCCCCCGCCGGCAAACCCAAAAAGAAGAAGTTCTACGCCAGCAAGCCCAAGGGCAAATAAAAAGGCTCTGTTAGACCAGGATTGACATGCCGACCTGCCGGCTAACTCGCCGTCTCCT
>UQTR01000001.1 GCA_900544065.1 uncultured Collinsella sp. | reverse complement strand
GAGTTCCGCACGCAAAGGAAAGCACTTAATGTGCTTTCCGTCTTGCGCAGGACTGCCCGAGCAGCGAACTAAACAGCCAGGCACGCCAGGAGGACTCACATGATCAAGATCACCGTCCCAGCAACAAGCGCCAACTTGGGCATTGGCTACGATACCCTCGGCATGGCCGTCAGCCTCTACTCGCACTTCACCTTCGAGCGCGCCGACAAACTCACCATCACGGGCTGCCCCGAGGAATTCCAAAACGAGAACAACCTGGTCTACGTGAGCTTTGTCGATGCACTGGCTGCATGGGACGAGCCGGCTTTTCCCGTTGCCATCGACATCCAGACCGACGTGCCCGTCGCCCGCGGCCTGGGCTCCAGCTCCACCTGCGTCGTCGCCGGCATTATGGCCGCCGCCGCACTGACAGGCCACACCGTCGACCGCGCCGAGCTGGTTCGCATTGCCACCGAAGTCGAGGGCCATCCCGATAACGTCGCCCCCGCTATCCTGGGCGGCGCCGTCTGTTCCTTTACGCCGACCGATTCGCTCCCCCAGTGCCTGCGCTACGAGGTGAGCGATCGCCTGCGTTTTATTACCGTGATTCCGCCCTACGAGGTGCATACGAGCGAGGCGCGCAAGGTTGTGCCGCAGGAGATTCCACTCTCCACCGCCGTGTGGCAGATGGGCCGCATCGCCGGCATGACGCGCGGCTTGGGGACTGGTGACCTCGACCTGATTGCCGCCGCCAATGACGACCGCATCCAGGAACCCTATCGTCGCCGTCTGATTCCCGACTACAACGCCGTGCGCGACACCTGCCTTAACGGCGGCGCCAAGACCATCTGGATCAGCGGCTCGGGCTCGACTCTCATGGCCGTGACTGACGACACCATCGTGGCAAAGTTCCTGCAGGTCAAGCTGCGCGAGCAGTTCCCTAAGTGTGATACGCATATTCTGACGTGCGACACGGAAGGCGCCCAGATCGAATACCTGTAGTCGCCGTCCCGTATACTCGCCGGGGAGGCCAGGGGGCTTTGCCCCCAAATCGTCCTCGGACATGGCAGGACCCCCGCTGCGCACTTCGTGCGGCGGGGGTCCTGCCGTCCTGCGGAAAGATTTGGGGGCAAAGCCCCCTGGCCTCCCCTATGTTAACTTCGCCGGCGGCGGCTACAGGGACCTACGCTCTGGAAAGTCGCCGGGCTGATAGTTTGGCTTTTTATTGGTAGGGGCTCTTGCTAGGCTGGAGCACTTCCTAGAGGCGGGCATCGGCTGCGTGCCTGGTTTAGGCGGCGCTGGTTTCTTTGTATTCGAAGACTGGCTCTAGGAGGTCTTCGATGTTGCAGTGTAGGGCTTTTGCTATATCCCTTACGGTTGTTACCGAGGCTTCGTTGATGTTTCTCTGGCGTTGTTCGTACATTTGGATTGAGCGGAGGGACACGCCCGATTCGTATGCCAGGTCTTGTTGGGTTTTCTTAAGCTTCTTTCTTGCTAACGCAAGTTTGGTTTGCCTGGACGCTTTTTTCGCCATATCGCAGACGAGGCGAGCCACGCGTTCCTCCGAGGCTTCATGCCAGGGATAGTACAGACTGCGCAGTGCGTCAAACGGAACGACATGCAGCAGGTCTTCGAAAGACTCCCCTAAACGCCACTGCAGATATGCCAGTATCCAGCCTGTCCAATACTCTGGCGTCTTCTCAAAACGATAGGTGCGATCCGGTATAGACCCGCTCTGATAGCCGGACCTTTCAGCGATAAGCGCGAACAGCTCAACGCCCGATTTTCCCGATACGACCCATGCGTTGCCGCGTTCGAACTCGCGAGCTACGCCGCTCAGGCAAAAGAGTTCAGCAACTTCCGATCCTTCTGCTCCATAATCGTTAACGGCATAGTCAAAGCAGTCGCCGAGGTTGTTCATTGCATCCTCGAGGTAGTAGACGGGGTATGTCCTACTCGGCCCACAATCCGTTAACTCTTGGATCATTTAAATCAACCCTCCCTGCCATTAAATCCCTAATGTCGATACCTTCGGAATCGAACCCGTTAACCGTATCCAAGTATTTGCGTCGAGCATTCTGCTCTCGCTCAAAACGCTTGGGATAAAACTCAGACCCCAAAGCCTGCTTCCAATCGCAGAATCTAATCGCCGAAAATGCGCACTCGCTCATAAGAGCATATTGGATACCCAAATCACCCAAGCGCATGATACGTTGCAGCTGCCTGAGCGAGATCATGCCGCTGACAAACTGTCTTGCAAACGAAAAATAGGAGTCGTCGGCGCGATAACCTCGAATTACGTCATAGGGAGAAATATCAATCAGGCAGTTATCCAGCAGATAGCGAAGTCCTTCGCGCGCCAGCGGTGTCGAAACATTGAACTCCCTATTGTTAGCCAAAATCGCAAGCCAATTGAGAATTGAAAACTCCCCGGACTCCAAATCCAAGACTGCGAGACCATCCATATCGAGCTCATATCGATTTGCAATGCCATCAGACTCAGTCCGACATGCCCACTCCATTGCCATTTCCTCATGTGGCGTGCAATAAAACCCACACCCATAGTCATTGAATTGTCTGCATTTATCCAACGACGGATGCTCGACAACAACCTCCGACCCGTGCCAAAGCTCCATATCGACCTCCAAACAAAAATATCACCCCAGTGATAGTGTACCAATAACTATCACTGGGGTGATATAGATAGATGCAAACTATTGCCTGCCAAGAACCCTTACTAGAGGCAAGCCTCGGCGATGCGCTTTTTGAGTTCGTCGATGCCGGTGCCGGTCTGGGAGCTTGTGATGATTACGTTCTCGGCCGGAACGTTGAGCTGCTTTTTGATGGCTGCTGCCTGGCGGGCCTGCTGGGTGCGACTGAGCTTGTCGGCCTTGGTGAGGCAGACGATAAAGTTGAACTCATTGCCCTGCAGGTAGTCGATCATGTCATGATCGAGCTTGCTGGGATCGTGACGAATGTCCACCAGCGAGACGACCAAGTTAAAGCTGCGCTCGGAGTCGAAAAAGTCGCCGATAAGCTCGGCCCAGCGGTCGCGCTCGGCCTTGGAGCGACGGGCGAAACCGTAACCCGGCAGGTCCACGAAATGCACGTCGTCGGCCTCAAAGAAGTTGATGTTGCTCGTCTTGCCCGGCGTACTGGAAACCTTGACTAGGTTCTTGCGGCCAAATAGCTTGTTCATAATCGACGACTTGCCCACGTTGGAGCGGCCGACAAAGCTCACCTCGGGGCAGGTGGACTCGGGAATCTGCGAAACCTTGCCATAGCTGGCGACGAACTTGGCAAGCTGGTAGTTAATGGAATCGGCCATGGACACTCCTTGGTCGTAGGTTCTTACAAATAGACGCGCTATTGCGCAGCGGCAATGCGGCGGACGATATCGAGCGTAATGTCACTTGCGACACGCGCGTACTCGAACAGATCGAACTCTCGCTCGCAAATTGCATCGTACGCCTCGTCACAATTATCGCTGATAGCGCGCAACACCAGGCAATCGACACCATTTTTGGTTGCGACATGGGCAATTGCCGCGCCCTCCATGCCGACACAATCGGCATGCGTCGCCTCGATAGCGTCGTTGCGCATGGCGGCGCCCGTCACAAAACGGTTACCCGTGGCAATCGTGCCGACCAGGAACTGCTTGGTGCCCTCATTCGAAGCGACTGCATTTGTCGAAGCGTCAACAAACCCACGCTCAGCAAGCACGTCGGCGGCAATATCGACCAGCGCGGGCGTCGAGCCAAACTCCTCGAGCCCCGGTGCGGACTCGGCGATAAGCGCGGTATCGGTATCCAGATAGCGTAGGCGTTTGCCAATGACCACGTCGTCGATATGGAGCTTGGGGTTCAAACCGCCCGCAATGCCCGAAAACACAACAGCCTGCGGAGCATACTTGCTAATGAGGTGCTGTGTTGCAGCGGCGGCGTTCACCGTGCCCATGCCCGCCGTTGTGGCGACAACTGTCAGGCCGTCGAGCTCACCGCTCACAACGGTCAAGCCTGCCTCCCGTGCCTCGCAAACGTCGCTCAGCTCTTCCTTAATCTGCATGATCTCTTTTTCGAGCGCACCGATAATCGCGATGGTAGCCATACCATTCCCCAAACCTATACGAAATTCTCAACCAAGGTATGGTACCAGCATTTTGTTTGACCTCGCCAAACGAACACGCTAAGCCAGTGCAGCTCGCGTATCAAACAGAGCCTTTGCAATCGCAGCCGTAACCTCGCTCGAACGGTCGCTCGATGGCATCGATGTCATGACGCTCATGACATAGGTACGGCCATCGATGTCGATGAGGCCTGCATCGCATGTCGAATAGTAGCCGTCCTCGCTGATCCAACCCGCTTTGTTGCGCACCAAGACCTGATCGTCCGCAATGCCATCGCGAATAAACGAGCGCGATGTTGATGCCAAAAGGCCTGACAACCACTGTGAAGTCTCGGTATCCATGCTCAGATACTCGCTCATCTCGCGCCATAACCTCGCAGAAGTGCGCGGGCAGTAGGTCGGAAAATCACTCATCGGATTCAGTGCCGTTTCGTCATCAACACCCAGATTGGCAATCCAATCCTCATAGCCATCATGGTCAAACGCCGCGCGTAACGCGATAAACGAATCGTTGTCTGAGTTGGCGACGGCATTCTCGATAAGGTCGCGCACCGTCTGCCAACCCATGTTGTAGCCACCATAGGTGCCAAGGAAGTCATCGAGTGAAACCTGGCCCGTCTCGACCAGAGATTCGCAGATGTACAACGCATAGAGTGCCTTGTAGCTACTCGCACCGTACACCTCGACATCAGCGTTATACGTCACGCCCTTACCGCTCGACAGGTCGTAAAACACCACGCCCACATCGCCCAGCTCCTGCGCCTGGTCAAGCGCATTCTGGAGTGCGGCGAGGTTCTCATCCTCCAGGGCGAGGATCTGGTCATCAACCAGTGAGAAGGTCTGCACGGTATCGCCTGAGGGAATATCGTTAAAGTCCGCCTTCGAAAGCCCCGTCTTGAGGTTCGCTGTCGACAGGGTTTGACTTGCGGTGACTTTAGATTCAGAGACCTTTTTGTTTTGCGTCTGTACCGTTGACGCATCTGAATGTGCCATTCGCTCCGATGCGTAGGTTTTGGCGGTAATTCCGAGGATAATAACCGCCGACGTTAGCATCCCAATGGCGGCAATCTTCCTCACGCGGATGCGAGTGTCGGCAAGGTCACGCGAAGACGTGTCCTTCGTCTTATATCTGCTGCCATGCTGCGGCACATACTCGTCCCGCGATGCGATGTTTCGCACGTGGTCTCCTGACTGCTACCGTTTATATACGAGCAGCATGATACCGAGCAGGCATTTCTTTCCAAAGATATTCAGCGGCGTTTAAGGTGTCTTTAAAGAAACCACAAGCGTTTCTATGCATTTTTGCCAATTCTGTTGCACATCTCTACCCAAAACGCAGTTGCGGTGAAATAGTTCCTGTTTGGGCGGCATAAGCCGAAAAACAAGAACTATTCCACCGCAACTTGACGGGGCTCTTTGGCAATCAACTTGGTGCCCAGGGGCGCTCATTTAAGTCTGTCCCCAATGAGTGCCTTTGGGGCGCAAAAATGGCACGCTAGCCGATGGCGTTTTTTAGCTCCGCACGGCGCTCTTTCATGCCGGCCATAACGGCATTGCGCAGCTCGGGCATACGCGCGGTATCCATCTGGGGCACGCCCTCGAGCTTATAGGGAATGCCCAGTTGCTCGTACTTGACGACACCCATCGTGTGATACGGCAGCATTTCCAGGCCCACCACGTTGTGCCATGGAGCGATGAGGCGACCGAGCTTCTCGCACTCCTCCACCGTGTCGGTAATGCCCGGCACCACCACGTGGCGGATAACGACCTTGATCTTGCGACGTGCAAGCTCATCGCCAAACGCCAGGATGCGTGCGGGATCACAACCGGTCAGCTTTTTATGCTCAGCCGGATCGGCATGCTTGATGTCGAGCAGCACCATGTCGGTCTCGTTGAGAACGGCATCGAACTTCTCGGGGTGGTTGGGATCGAACGCATAGCCGCAGCTGTCCAAGCAGGTATGCACGCGGCCATCGGAGTTGTTGTGCATTGCACGGAACAGGTCGGCCAAAAACTCAGGCTGTAGGAGCGGCTCGCCACCCGAAACCGTAATGCCGCCGCTGCGATAGAACTCATGGTTGCTCTGGAACTCGTCCATCAGGTGCTCGACGGTCACCATGGTGCCGCCGTTAACAGACCAGGTATCGGGATTGTGGCAATACGCGCAGCGCATGGGACAGCCTTGGACAAACACTACGAAGCGGATGCCGGGTCCGTCGACCGTACCCATCGTTTCAATCGAATGTACGCGGCCCAGGGCAAACGCGGAGTCCTCGGGACGAGCGTCCACACCCTCGAGCGTCATCTCAGCCATTCCCGCTACCTTGCCTCTCATTGGTTTTAGTTACATAAATGCCAGAGCCATTCTAGCCCATACGCATGATGGTGAAACGGTTTAGTGGTCAATTGGGTTGTTCTATTTGGCCCCACACAAAAGCGGCGGGAAGGTTGTCACAACCCACCCGCCGCCGAGGCAATAGATATCGATAGACGCCAGGCCTTACGCCTTAAGCGTAAGCACCGCGCCGAAGGCGGTCGGGCCGCAATGGCTCGAGATGACGCCGCCGACCTGAGTCCAGGTAATGTCCTTAAAGCCCAGGTCGTGCGCATAGACTTCCATGTCGTCGCGCAGCTCCTCGGAAAGACCTACCGAATACGCCAGGCCAATGTGCGAGTAGTCAATCTCGCCCTTGGCAACCATGTGGTCAATAAAGGCACGGGCGCACTTGAGCATAGAGCCGCGGAACTTCTTGGTCGCCACAAACTTACCGCCCGTTACCTCAATGCAGGGCTTAATCTTGAGCAGGTGGGCGCCAAGGAACGCGACGTTGGACAGACGACCGCCCGCCTTAAGAAAGGCTAGGTCGGTAGGAACAAAGCCCAGCAGCACACGGTCCATGACGGAGTTCGTAAATGCAAAGATCTCGTCGACGGTGGCATCGGGGTGAGCCTCGATGTATTTGGCGGTCTCGACGACAACAAGCGACTGGCCTACCGAGACAAAGCGCGTGTCCATGGAGAACACGTAGTCGCGCCCCTGGGCCGCAATCTTTGAGGACTGATGCGAACAGGTCGTGGCCTCGGAATATGCAAGATGCAAAATAGTCGCGTCGGGCTGCTCAGCGTGAATGCGGTCGTACACGTGAGCAAAATCCGCAGGCGCGCAGCCACTGGTCTTGGGCATCACGCCAAACTCATTGCAGCGCGAATAAATCTCGAGCGGATCGATCGAGCCGTCCTCGACGGTCTCGTCACCAATCGTGACATGCATGGGCACGCGCACGATGCCGTAGCGCTCGCAGAGCTCCGGCGTCACATCCGACCCAGACTCGACCACGATTACGTACTTGCCCATTAATATCACGACCCATCTCGACATTGGCTTTTCAATACATGGCACGCACCGCCGCACTGTTGTACAACGGCGTCCAAGCGCCAAAGAGACGCCGCCCCTTGCACACAACAAAGGACAGCGTCTCCCTGGAAAACTCCGTGCTTATCTGAGATTCTACACGGTTTATTAAGGAGTGTTACTTATTCCGCAAACGGTAGCTATACGCGATAAACGGTAGCAAGCAAGTATCCAGAACGCTCAACCCATTAGGAAAGTTCCGCCTAAAGGGTGACTACACAGGACCCCCGCCGGGCCGCTTTGGGTTACTTTCCAAAATATTCCGCAGGACGCAAAGGGCTCCGCCGCGCGAAGCGCGCAGCGGAGCCCTTTGCATGTCCGAGGACGTTTTGGAAAGTAACCCAAGACGGCCCGGCGATCCTGCGGGAGTTAAACCCCTTTAGAACTTGTTGTGGAAGGTACGCGCAATGACCTCGTCCTGCTGCTCCTTGGTGAGCGTGTGGAAGTTCACGGCATAGCCGGAAACGCGGATGGTCAGCTGCGGGTACTTCTCGGGGTGAGCCTGAGCGTCGAGCAGCGTCTCACGGTTGAAGACGTTGATGTTCAGGTGGTGGCCACCCTTCTCGGCGTAAGCGTCGAGCATGTGGACCAGGTTATCGGCCTGAGTCTCGGAAACTTCAGAAACCTTCATAATGTGTCTCCTTCGATTGATAGGCGCCGGCCGAAACCGGCGCGCTAATCAGTAATCGTTATTGTTAGTATAGCACTAACAATAGTTACTCGCCCAGCTGATCAAGGTCGATATCGCCAAAGAACACCTGGTCCTCCTTGCCGAGCGCACTCGGGATGATGGAGAAGGTGTTGGAAATGCCGTCCTGAGCATCGCGGAACGGGAGCTTGGAAACCGAAGACAGCGAAGCGATGGCGCCGTGGCTATCGCGCTTGTGCATGGGGTTAGCACCCGGGGCGAACGGCTGGCCAGCCTTGCGGCCGTCGGGGGTGGAGCCGGTCTTCTTGCCGTACACGACGTTGGAAGTAATGGTCAGAACCGAGGTCGTGGGCACGGAGTTGCGATAGGTGTCGTTCATGCGGATGTACTCCATGAACTGGTGCACAACGTCGTGAGCGATCTGGTCGACGCGGTCGTCGTCGTTACCGTACTTGGGGAACTCGCCCTCGGTCTCGAAGTCGACGATGATGCCGTTCTCATCACGGACAGGGTGGACCTTGGCGTACTTGATGGCGGACAGGGAGTCAGCCACGACGGAAAGGCCAGCGATGCCCGTAGCGAACCAGCGGTGCACGTGCTTGTCATGCAGAGCCATCTGGATGCGCTCGTAGCAATACTTGTCGTGCATGTAGTGAATGATGTTCAGCGAGTTGACGTACACGCCGGCGAGCCACTTCATCATGTCGTTGTACTTGGCCACAACGTCGTCGTAATCGAGGGTATCGCCCTCGACGGCGCGATACTTGGGGCCGACCTGCTTCTTGGAGACCTCGTCGACGCCGCCGTTGAGTGCGTACAGCAGGCACTTGGCCAGGTTGGCACGGGCGCCGAAGAACTGCATCTCCTTGCCGATGCGCATGGAGGACACGCAGCAGGCAATACCGTAGTCGTCGCCATGATAGACGCGCATGAGGTCGTCGTTCTCGTACTGGATCGAGGAGCTGGCGACAGAAGTCTTGGCGCAGAACTTCTTGAAGTTCTCGGGCAGACGGGTCGACCACAGAACGGTCATGTTGGGCTCGGGGCTGGTGCCCATGTTCTCGAGCGTGTGCAGGTAGCGGTAGCTCATCTTGGTAACGAGCGTACGGCCGTCAACACCCATGCCGCCGATGGACTCGGTGACCCACTGCGGGTCGCCGGTGAACAGGGCCTGGTACTCGGGGGTACGGGCAAACTTGACCATGCGGAGCTTCATGATGAAGTGATCCACGAACTCCTGGATCTGCTCCTCGGTGAAGGTACCGTTGGCAAGGTCGCGCTCGGCGTAGATGTCGATGAACGTAGAGGTACGGCCGATGGACATAGCGGCGCCGTTCTGCTCCTTGACGGCAGCGAGGTAGGCGAAGTACATCCACTGGATGGCCTCCTGCGTGTTGGTAGCAGGGTTGGAAATGTCGAAACCATAGGTCTCGGCCATCATCTTGAGCTCGCCGAGGGCGCGGATCTGCTCCTGCAGCTCCTCGCGATCGCGGATGTTGTCGGCGGTCATGACCGTCGGGGTGGAAGCCTTCTGGGCCTCCTTGTCCTTGATCAGGTAGTCGACGCCGTACAGGGCAACACGACGGTAGTCGCCGATGATGCGGCCGCGGCCATAGCCATCGGGCAGACCAGTGATGATGTGAGCCGAGCGGCAAGCACGCATCTCGGGGGTGTAGACATCGAAGACGCCAGCGTTGTGGGTCTTGCGCTCGAAGGTGTAGCGCTCGACAACGTTCTCGTCGACCTTATAGCCGTGCTGGCTGGCAGCCTGGCAAGCGATGCGGATACCGCCGTTGACGTGCAGCGCGCGCTTGAGCGGCTTGTCGGTCTGGAGGCCGACGATGGTCTCCTTCTCGCGGTGGGCGTTATCGATGTAGCCAGCGGGGTGGCTCACGATACCCGTGACGGTCTTGGTGTCCATATCGAGGACACCGCCCTGCTCGCGCTCCTTAAGCAGCAGGTCGAGAACCTCGCCCCACAGCTCCTTGGTACGCTCGGTCGGGCCGGCGAGGAACGACTCGTCGCCCTCGTAGGGGGTGTAGTTCTTCTGGATGAAGTCTCGGACGTCAACCTCTCCCGTCCAGATGCCTTCCTTGAAGCCTTCCCATGCCTCCTGCATTGTGTAACCACGCTCCTAGTTACGTGTAATGCGGCGCTCTCTCACACCGCTGCTTATTGAATTCTTGAATGTTCGGCTTGCACTACCGGCTTCTTCCGTTCTTCACCACACGTTGGTGTAGGGAAAACGTTTATCCACCTTGGAACTACAACCCAAAACCCAAGATTTCACCCGTTTGAGAAGGATAACATAGCGACCCTCTCCATCTGGGCTGTTATATGTTTCTTTTTTTATATCATAATGGCGTTTTTTACAAACCCGCAGGAAATGCGAGCGCGAACAACTACCGTTCACCGATTTCTTTGGTATTTTTCCTTGCCTTTGTACGACGTTCACTCTAGCTGTTATGTCAGCTTTATCAGGGTAAAGTACCCCAGAGACCCTTCAGAAACTGAAGGGCGGCCACGGGATTTCCCCCGGGGCCGCCCTATGGCGTGGCTAGTTATTTAGCTTTGATTGCCGTTTGGCATTAGGCGGCTGCGGAAGCCTTGTCGGTCGTTGCCTTGCTGTTGCTCTGCTGGCCCTCAAAATGCTTGTAGCACCAGCTGGTGACCAGCGGGGTCAATATAGCCGTCACGATTGCGCAGGCAGCAACCTGTGCCGTAGCCGTCGCGAGCACGGCGCCACCGTACATGGCCCCGTTGACGCTTGCCATGGCAGCAGGCGTAGCCACATTGGCTCCGGCGCAGCTCGAAATGGCCGCACCTGCGACACCCGTGCCGCCCGTGAGCTTGTCGACCGCGATGACGGGAATTGCAAAGATCACCGAGCAGATCACGCCGAGCAGAATACCGGGAAGACCGCCATTAATGAGCTGGCCAAAGGTCATGGTCGAGCCCATGGCAAAGAAGACGAGCACGATGACGGCGGAAAGTGCCGGTGCCATCATCTTCTTAAAGCTGGGGAAGACGTTGCCCAGAATAATGCCGACGACGATCGGCAGGATGGCACCCACGAGCGACCAGCCGATCGGAGCCTGGCCGGCAGCGCCGAGCACGATCATCGTGACCGGAGGGCCGACAACGAGCGTGGTGATTGCGACAGCGCCACGCTCGGCCTCATTGCCCATGGTGCCCATCAGACCAGCGTACATAGCGTTGTTGGCGCCGGTGCAAGCCGCCAGCATCACCATGGCAGAGATGCCAAACAGGTTGTCGTTGAACACATAAAGGATGAGCAGCGACACGGCAACGACCACGATTTGCTTGACGGCGATGATGATGGCACCGCGGGCAGCGGCGGCAGGAGCACTCTTAAACGAAATCGTCGTACCGACGATAAGCAAAAAAGCGCCCACGAGCGGGCCTGCACCCTGCTGGGTCATGCCAAGCGTAAAGCTGCCGAGCGTTTTGAACAGATCGGGGAATAGCGTGTTGAGCAGGCAGCCCAGCAGAAGCGGCACCAAAATATTGGCACCCGGGATGGAGGACATCTTAAAGAACGGCTCCTTTGCCGCCGGCGCCGCCGGCACAGTCGATTCACTCATTTATATCTCCTTTTGATGCGTGTGGCACGCGGTCGCACGCTCCTGTGCCAGAAAGAAGGCGACGGTCCCGAGTCGCAGGAGCCGTCGCCGAATAATCGTCGCGGAGTATTACCCGTCCAGAACGATGCCACCGTCGCAGTCACCGATCTCGCCGTTCACGAAGCTGGCGAGGTCGGAAGCGAAGAACAGCACCATCTGCGCAGGCTCGCTGGCCTGGGCGGCGCGGCCCAGAGGAATACCGTTGATGATGCGCTGAGAGTTCTCGTCAGAGAGAATCGAGGTCATATCGGTCAACGTGAGCGACGGGCACACGGCGTTACAGCGGACGCCAAACTTGCCGCCTTCCTTGGCGACTGCCTTGGTCAGGCCGTTGACACCGGCCTTAGAGCTCGCGTAGGCCGCGGTGCCGAGCAGGCCGCCACCGATCTTGCCAGCGACAGAGCTCACGTTGACGATAGTGCCGGCATGGGCCGCCTTAAAGTGCGGGTACACGGCGTTCATCATAGTGAAGGTACCGTTGAGGTTGATGTCGATGGTGCGACGCCACTCGGTGTCATCGATCTCGTCGAACTTCTTGGTGCTGATGACGCCAGCGCAGTTGATCAGGATGTTGGTTTGCGGCAGGTCCGTAAAAATCTGCTCGACGGTCTCGCGCGCCTTGGTCGCATCGGCGACATCGAGCTGATAGAACTTGTTGCCCTCGCCAAGCTCGGCCACAGCGGCCTCGCCCTTAGCAGAGTTCCTTGCGATGAGCGCGACATGTCCGCCGCCCGCGACGATGCCCTTGGCGATCTCGAGGCCAATGCCCTGAGTGCCGCCCGTGACAATCGCGGTCTTGCCCGTGAAGTCAAATGCCATGACTCCATCCCCCTTTATGTAAGGTGTCTCCTTGCGGGAAGTTGGAGCATCGCGCGTGGCGATAAATGAGTCCCAGTCGTCATGGTGGTGACAACCCCTCGCCTAACCGCGGGCATGATAGTTCTTTGAAACGCTTCAGGAATTGAATGATTTTAAGTCTTTATGCGCTCTTTATATTGCCCACTGCATGAGGCCCGCATATGGGGGTATCATCTTCCACCGAAAATAGTTTCTAGTGTTAGGGGTTTTCGGTGGAAGATACCGATTTCCATGAGCTTGGGCGTCAGCTCTTAACTGAGTTTGGCAGCATGCATCAGCGAATTTCGCGCTTTGCGGACAAAGCTCTCGGCGGCGAGATGGCCGTCATGCGCGCCCTCATGCGCGCCGGCGGCTCACTCACACCGAGCGAACTCGCCGATCGTGCCTGGGTTTCGAGCGCCCGTATCGCCAATATCCTGCGCGCCCTCGAGGCCAAGGGTTGGGTCGAGCGCGAGCACTCAAAGACCGACCGTCGTCGCGTACACGTCACGGTGACCGACAAAGGATTCCAGGTTATCGAAATCAAACGTCGGGAATTCGAGGACCGCACCGCGGCCTTCCTCGAGCAGCTTGGCGAAACAGATACCCAAGAGATGGTGCGTCTTCTAAGGCGTGCCAACGAAATTATCGACCGCAATCAAGAAAGGAGAGATGCCAAGTGAGGATTCTCAAGCTCTTTAAAAAACATATCCTGGCACTGTTCGCAGCTATCGTACTTATCGTAATCAGCTGCAACGCCGATCTGGCGCTGCCTACGTATATGAGCGACATCGTCGACGTGGGTGTGCAGCAAGGCGGTATCGCCTCGCCCGTACCTGACACCATCCGTGCCGAATCGCTCGACGACCTCGAACTCTTTATGAGCTCCAAGGATGCCAAGGCTGTGGAGGCCGTGTTTAGCAAGGCGGACAATAACGGCATTCGAACGTACAAGGGCACCGAGGAGGAGCGTGCCGACGGCGGCAAGATTGCCGACATCATGAGCCTGCCCGAGACTGTCGTCCTTTCGTTCAACCAGGGCATCGATGCCAACTCCATGGGCGACATGACCGGCGCATCTACCGAGGCAAGCGATGGCGGCGCCGCTCAGGCCATGCCCACCCCCGAGCAGATGGCGGCAATGACGCCCGAGCAGCTCGCCGAGATGCAGCAGAAGGCCGCAGCGGCGCAGAATATGCAAAAGCAGATTGATGCCGACGGCGGTAAGATCACCATGAAGGGTCTGCGTCTAGGCGTTGAAGGCGGCCTAATCGACCAGGGCAAGCTCGTGGAGGGCGCCAACGATATGGCGGACAAAATGGGCTCCATGTCGGGTTCCATCGTGACCCAACGCGCCGTGAGCTATGTGCAAGACGAGTACAAGGCGCAGGGCATCGACCCCGCCGACGTGCAGAACGCCTACCTGGGCCGCATGGCGACCACGATGTTTGGACTGTGCCTCGTGTCGCTCGTCGCCACCATCCTGACCGGTGCCGTGGCTTCGCGCACCGCCTGCTCCATCGCCCGTGACCTGCGCCGCGAGACCTTCAACAAGGTTATGCACTTCTCGCCGGCCGAGGTGGGCAAGTTTAGCCAGGCCTCGCTCATCACCCGCTGCACCAACGACATTCAGCAGATTCAGATGGCCGCCACCCTGTTTATCCGCATGTGCCTGATGGCCCCCGTCATGGGCATCGTCGCCGTCATGCGCGTCCTGGCCAACCATACCGGCCTGGAGTGGACCATCGCCGTGGCCATCATCGCGGTCTCGGCCGTCGTCGGCGTGCTTATGGGCCTCACCATGCCCAAGTTCAAAAAGATGCAGAGCTTTGTGGACCGTGTGAACCTTACCGCCCGCGAGCTGCTCGACGGCCTTATGCCCATCCGCTCGTTCAACCGCGAGGAGCATGAGCTCGAGCGTTTTGACAAGGCTTCGCTCGACCTGATGACCACGCAGCTCTACACCAACCGAGCCATGAGCTTTATGATGCCGCTCATGATGCTCGTCATGAACTGCATCACCGTGCTTATCGTCTGGTTTGGCGCGCAGGGCGTGTCCGACGGCGTGATGCAGGTCGGCAACATGATGGCGTTTATCTCCTACACCATGCAGATCGTCATGGCGTTTATGATCCTCACCATGGTTTCGGTCATCCTGCCCCGCGCCGAGGTCGCAGCCGAGCGCGTGGAAGAGGTCATCACCTGCCCCACGAGCATCAACGACCCCGCCTCGCCCAAACTGCCCGCTGCCAGCGCGCCGCGCGGCGAGCTCACCTTCCGTGACGTGAGCTTCCAGTATCCCGATGCCCGCGCCGACGTCATTAGCGGCGTAAACTTCACCACGCACGCCGGCCAGATGCTCGGCATCATTGGCTCCACGGGCTCGGGCAAGTCCACGCTCGTGCAGCTGATTCCGCGCCTGTACGACGTCACGGGCGGCAGCATTTCGCTCGACGGCGTCGATGTGCGCGACATGACCCTTTCCGAGCTGCGCCGCCGCATCGGTTATATTCCGCAGCAGGGTCGCCTGTTCTCGGGCACTGTCGAGAGCAACCTCAAGTTTGCCGGCGACATGGTGAGCGACGAGGACATGCACGAGGCCGCGCGCATCGCCCAAGCCGAGGACTTTATCGCCGAGCGTGAGGGAGGTTACGACTCCCCCATCAGCCAGGGCGGCTCCAATGTTTCGGGTGGTCAGCGCCAGCGCCTGGCCATCGCCCGCGCCCTGGCCAAGAAGCCCGAGATCGTGGTTTTCGATGATTCGTTTAGCGCGCTTGACTACAAGACCGACGCGCGCCTGCGCGAGGAGCTCGCCAAAAACGTCACCGACGCCGCGCTCGTGGTCGTGGCGCAGCGTATCGCGACCATCATGCACGCCGACCAGATTATCGTGCTCGACGACGGCCACGTGGTGGGCACCGGCACACACGAGGAGCTGCTGCACGGCTGCCCGGCGTACCTGGAGATCGCACAGTCGCAGCTTTCCGCCGAGGAGCTGGGGCTTACCCAAGAAGAAATTGCAGCCGTCATGGAAGGAGGCGAGCGCTAATGGCAGACGAGACCAAGACTCAGATTCCCAAGCCCACCCGCCAGCGTGGTCCCATGGGCCGCATGGGCGGCATGCGTCGCGGCGAAAAGGCCAAGGACTTTAAGGGCACCATGAGGCAGCTGCTCGGCTATATCGGCCAGCACAAGATTGCCGTGTTTGCCGCCGTCGCCTTTGCCGTGTGCTCGGTCATCTTTAACATTGTGGGACCCAAGGTGCTCGGCCAGGTTACGACCAAGCTGTTCGAAGGCCTGGTCGCCAAGGTCAACGGCACCGGCGACGTTGACTTTGACTGGATCGCCAAGACGCTCGGCTTTTTGCTCTGCCTGTATCTGGCGAGCTCTGTCTGCAGCCTGGTCCAGGGCTGGCTCATGACCGGCGTCACGCAAAAGATCTGCTACCGCATGCGCAAGGAAATCGCCGCCAAGATTGCCGTCGTGCCGATGAGTTACTTCAACGGCCACAGCAAGGGAGACGTGCTCAGCCGCATCACCAACGACGTCGATACGCTCGGCCAGTCGCTCAACCAGAGCGTGACGCAGCTCATCACGTCGGTGACGCAGATTATCGGCGTGCTCGTCATGATGCTTTCGATCAGCCTGCCGCTTACCGGCGTCACCGTGCTCACGCTGCCGGCCGCCGCGATTATCTTGACCGTAATGATTCACTTCTCGCAGCCGTACTTCCGCGAGCAACAGCAGGTTCTGGGCGCCGTCAACGGCATTATCGAGGAGGACTTTGCCGGCCAGAACGTCATTCAGGTGTTCGACCGCGCCGAGGCCTCAATCGAGGAGTTCGACCGTCAAAACGACCGACTGTTTGTGAGCGGTTGGCGCTCGCAGTTCCTGTCGGGCCTGATGATGCCGCTTATGAGCTTGGTGGGCAACATGGGCTACGTGGGCGTTGTCGTGGTGGGCGCACAGCTCGCGCTGACCGGCAATGCCACGCCCGGCGACATCCAGAGCTTTATCCAGTACGTGCGCAACTTTACGCAGCCGGTGCAGCAGCTGGGCAACGTGAGCAACACGATGCAGTCGATGGCCGCTGCCACCGAGCGCGTCTTTGAGTTCCTCGCCGCGCCCGAGGAGGAGCAGAAGGCCGACGCCCAGATTCCCGAGAAGCGCCCCGGCCACGTTGAGTTCGACCACGTCAAGTTTGGCTACACGCCCGACAAGACCATCATCCACGACTTTAGCTGCGAGGCGCAGCCCGGTCAGACCATCGCCATCGTCGGCCCCACCGGCGCCGGCAAGACCACGCTCATTAAGCTGCTGCAGCGCTTTTACGACGTGGACGGCGGTTCGCTGCGCGTCGAAGGCGTCGACGTGCGCGACTGGGACCGCGCGGCGCTGCGCGGCGAGTTTGCCATGGTGCTGCAGGACACCTGGCTGTTTAACGGCACCATCCGCGAGAACATCCGCTACGGACGCCCCGATGCGACCGACGCCGAGGTCGAGGCCGCTGCACGCGCCGCACGCTGCGACCACTTTATCCATACGCTCGCCGGCGGCTACGACTTTATGATCAATGAGGAGGGCACTAACCTGTCGCAGGGTCAGCGCCAGCTCGTGACCATCGCCCGCGCCATTTTGGCCGACCGTCCGGCGCTGATTTTGGACGAGGCGACTTCCAACGTCGATACCCGTACCGAAGAGCTTATTCAGCGCGCCATGGATGCGCTGATGCAGGGCCGCACGAGCTTTGTCATCGCGCATCGCCTGTCCACGATCCGCAACGCCGACGTGATCTTGGTGATTCGCGACGGCGACATCGTCGAGAAGGGCACGCACGACGAGCTGCTCGCCCAAGGCGGCTTCTACGCCGACCTGTACAATTCGCAGTTCGACGAAGCGGCGTAAATTCTGCCGCAGGGAACGAATAACGCCCGAGAACGGGGACGCAGGACAATCTGCGTCCCCGTTTTTGTTTTGCAGCCCTCGAACCGCCTCCCCTGGGACCTGATTGACGCCCTCCCTCAAGGCCCCGTGGACAAAAAATGGCAAATATGAGTACTGTCACCTTTTTAGTAACAGCCAAAACTGCCCCAAACGACCTCTTTGCGGCCTCTATTCGCCTTCAAATTAATCAAATCGCCCGTTAGCAGGCTTCTGCCTGCCAACGTTAATGAACATATTTATTACTTTGTCTATTATCTCGCTAGACGGATATGTTAGTAGGTTAGCAACAGTACTCATATTTGGCATTTTCTGCCCACGGGGTGTTTCCTGGGGAACCGACAACAGCCTTAGGGTCCCGCGCGGCGCAGCTCCCTCCCGGCATCCGCCGACGTTTGCCCAGATAAAACCTGCCAAAATAAACCTGTCCCTTTTTGGCAGGTTTCGGGGTAACAAGGACTTGCACTTTAGCGTGCGACAGCGGATAATGCCGAGCATTCGACAATACGCTTATTGCTCTTTCTATAGATTGAGGAGGCCCCTATGGCCATGGAATTCAAACGCAAGTTGCCGATCCCCATGGAGATCCGCGAGGAAATGCCGCTTTCTGCCGAGCTTACCGCCAAAAAGCAGGCATTTGACGCCGAGGTCACCAAAGTCTTTACCGGCGAGGACGCACGCAAGGTGCTCATCATCGGCCCGTGCTCTGCCGACCGCGAGGATTCGGTACTTGAATACATGAACCGACTGGCCAAGACCGCCGAGGAGGTCAAGGACAAGCTCATCATCATTCCGCGCGTCTACACCAATAAGCCGCGCACCAAGGGCACCGGCTACAAGGGCCTTCTGCACAACCCCAACCCCGAGGCTCCCGACGACCTGCTCGAGGGCGTCAAGGCCATCCGCCATATGCACCTGCGTGTTATTGAGGAAACGGGCTTCTTCACCGCCGACGAGATGCTCTATCCGTCCAACTACCAGTACCTCGTCGACCTGCTGAGCTACGTCGCCGTTGGCGCGCGCTCAGTCGAGAACCAGGAGCATCGACTGGTGTCGAGTGGCATTTCGGTGCCCGTCGGTATGAAGAACCCCACTGCCGGTTCCACCACCGTTATGCTCAACTCCATCTACGCTGCTCAGGCGCATCAGAGCTTTATCTTCCGTAACTGGGAAGTTGAGTGCGATGGCAATCCGCTCGCGCACGCCGTCATGCGTGGCTACATCGGTCTCGATGGTCGCACCTACCCCAACTACCACTACGAGCACCTCGAGCGTCTGGCCGAGCGTTACACCGAGCACGCCGGTTACGCCAACCCGGCAGCGGTCATCGACTGCAATCACGACAACTCGGGCAAGCGCCCGCTGGAGCAGTACCGCATTTGCAAGGAGGTGCTCGACAGCTGTCGCCGCAACGAGTCCATCTCCAAGCTGGTCAAGGGCTTTATGATCGAATCCTACCTGGAGGACGGCAACCAGCCGGTCGACGGCGGCGTCTTTGGCAAGTCGATCACCGACCCGTGCCTGGGCTGGGAAAAGACCGACTACCTCATCCACGAGATCGCGGAGCGTATTTAGAGTTACGGCGTTTTACCAAACGCCGTAACCGGCCGACGCTGCGCGGGCCGCACCTGTACAATCTGACGTTCAACCTCAAGGGCGCGACCAGAAGGTCAGCGCCCTTTCGTTTCACGTCACCTTGTCTCAAATGCGACCCGCTCGCTATCCGTCCTCTACCTGCGGCGTTGTCTTGCTCCGGATGCGGCAGTTAGGGACGTTCCTTTTCTAGTCATTGGAGACGTTCTTGTTTGACTAGTCGTTTAAGAACGTCCCCAACGACTACCCGGGGGAGTTGCCTTACCTCGTGGCGGTCTTCTAGCAGAAAACCAAGTGAGTAGGCTTTTTGCAGGAGGCCAAGCACACCCCAAAACGCCACAGCTCTGACCTGTGGTTTTATCGATCATTTGTCGCAATGTGCTCGGCAAGTTCAAAAAAGTCTACTCACTTGCATCCGAGACGCACCAAATAGGCAAAATACCGCCGCGAAAGGGCCCCTGGTCCCTTCGCGGCGGTCATACGCCTCTGATTTTGCGACGGTTTTGCCCGCTTGTTACTCGCTGTAGCGGGTAGCGATGGCAGCTTGCACCATGCCGGCGCTCATGAGGTACGTCACCAGGAAGTAGCCACCATAGGCCGCCAGGAAAATCGCGCAGGTGAGGCCCACGGTGCCGGCGATGCTCATATCGCCGAATACGCTCACCAGCTCGATGATCACCTTGAGCGCCACAAAGGAGTGCGCCAAGCCCACTGCCAGCGGGAACAGGAAGAACACCGCTTGCTGCGCCATCACCGAATGCCGGATCTGACGGTCGTCACAGCCGATCTGTGCCAGCACACGATAGCTGCGGCTGCCGTCGGCCACATTGGAGAGCTGCTGGATCGACAGAATCGCCGCACATGCAACGACCAGCACAAAGCCAATGTAGATGGCTAGATAGCTAATCATGCCGTTCATCTGCGCTGCCTGCGTATACATCTCGGAACGCGTGATGAAGACTCCCCATCCCCCCGGCTCCTTGCCGTCAACGAGCAGAATGTCGAGCATGGTGTATTTAATGCTCTCGTCTGCCTTGGTCACATCCATCCCCTGCTTGTAGTTAACGAGCAGATTACTGGAATACGGCTGCAGATTAAGCTGGGACAGCAGCTCATCGGCTACGACCACGGTACCGGGATTGCTGCCCATCGCCGAGTTGGCGATGGCCGCCGTGTCCTCGTCCGACTTATCGGTTGCGGGCTTGAGCTCATGCCCGCCCAAGGTGAGGGTATGGCCGCCGGCCATGTATTTGGTGTACAGGTCGCCCAGCTCACCGCCCATATCACACGTAAGCAAGTACTGGTCCCGGCCAATGCTCACCGGCTCCTCGCCCATCATCTGGCGCAGTTTGTTGTACTGGCTCGCCGGCGTCACATACAGACCCATCGCATCGGCGTTGCTTCCCTCGAGCGCCTTGGGAAGCTTTTCGCCCATGGCCTTGCACATCTCACCCGCCACCACCGAGGGGCCCGAGCCGCCAAGCGGGTAACTCAGATACGAATCGATCTGCACATGCTCACCGGCAACATCGGCGATATTGACCTTTTTGCCGGTCTCGTCGTTGTTGTCCGCCGACTTGCCCTTAATACCGTCTGCAACGTTATCGGGATCTTTACGATCGCCATGCCATGCAGCGTACAAATCGACCGTTGCATCGGCCAGCACCATGCGATCGGCCTCAGACGGATTGACATACTCCTTGTAGTAGTCGAGCGTTTCGGGCGTGTAATAGACATACGTCTGAGACACGTCAACAGGGTTATAGCGCTCCAGATTCTCGTTCATCACGTTGGCGATCGACATACCGCAGGTCACCGAGGTAATGGCCAAAAACAGAATCATCGCGATGACGCCCATCGAAAAGCACACCGTATTGACCTTGGCCGAAAGCTGACGCACGGTAAACATATTGAGGCCGCGCCAATACACGCTGCGCAGGCTCTGCAGCAGCTTGATGAGCATGCCCGAGAGTCCCCAGAACAGGGCAAAAGTGCCCACTGTAACCATAGCGGTCGTAATGCCAAACTGGCTCATGGCCTCTTGCAGCTTGCTGTCCGTCGCGGTTAGCGGGAACCCATCACGTAGGAGACGGTAATAGGCCACGCCCACAAGCACCACGCCCACGGCAAAGATGGCAATCGCGATCCAGGGGTTGCGTGTCTTGATGCTCTCGTTGCGACGCTCGGCACCCATGAGCTCAATGAGCTTAGTGCGACGAACGGCGCGAAGGTTCAGCAGTAGCGTGAGCACAAACATTACGAGCATGCAGGCAAGGGTCAGGTTGAACGCATGCACCGAGAAGAAGAAGTGGAAATTGGCGATCTGTGTCTTAAAGAGCGAGGCCGTAAAGAACGTCATGAGCTGCGAGAGCCCCACGC
Organism: uncultured Collinsella sp.; assembly: GCA_900544065.1. Classification (GTDB taxonomy): domain Bacteria; phylum Actinomycetota; class Coriobacteriia; order Coriobacteriales; family Coriobacteriaceae; genus Collinsella. Next base: position 73,273 of record UQTR01000001.1, on the reverse strand, counting down.
CCAGCACGATGCCGGCGACAAAGGCCACGACCGATACTATCACGGTCTCGAGTGCCATGATCGTGGCGACGCGCCCGCGGCCCATGCCGAGCACCTGGTACAGGCCAAACTCCTTTTTGCGGCGTTTCATGATGAAGTTATTGGCATACACCATCAAAAAGGCCATGACGCCGGCCAAAAAGTACGTCAGGTAGCCGAGCATGCTGCCCATAACCTGTGCCAAGCCCTCTTCATCGATGCCGGCGATGTCGACCTGCATCGAAATGGTGTTAAAGGCATAGAAGACCGTGACGCCCAGGGTGAGCGTCAAAAGGTAGACGAGGTAGTCGCGGCCGGCGCGGCGGACGTTGCCCCAAGCGAGTTTACAGAGCATCGGAGCCCTCACCGCCCATCATGGCAACGACCTCCATAATGCGGTCGAAGAACTCTCGGCGGTCGGTGTCGCCGCGGCGCAGCTCGGTGAAGATCTTGCCGTCACGAATAAACAGCACACGGCTCGTGTAGCTGGCGGCAAAGCTGTCGTGCGTGACCATGAGCACCGTGGCGCGCAAGCGGCGATTCAGGGCCTCCAGGCTCTCGAGCAGCAGACGGGCGCTCTTGGAATCGAGGGCGCCGGTGGGCTCGTCGGCCATGATCATGGTGGGGTCGGTGACGAGTGCGCGAGCCGCGGCAACGCGCTGCTGCTGACCGCCGGACATCTGGTAGGGATACTTGTCGAGCACCTGACTGATGGACAGGCGCGCGGCCACATCCTGCACGCGGGTCGAGATTTCGGCCGAATTCACGCGGGCGATGGTGAGCGGCAGGGCGATGTTCTCGCGTGCCGTGAGCGTATCGAGCAGGTTGGAATCCTGGAAGATAAAGCCGAGCTCCTCGCGGCGGAACTGCGAAAGCTTGGCCTGCTTCATGCGCGTCACGTCCTGGCCGTTGATGCGGATCGTGCCACTTGTGGCGCTATCGATGGTCGACACGCAGTTGAGCAACGTCGACTTGCCCGAGCCCGAGGCACCCATGATGCCAACGAATTCGCCGCGGTTGACGGTAAAGCTGACGTCGTTGAGCGCACGGGTCACGTTGCCCAGCGCTCCATATACCTTTTCGAGATGCGCGACCTCCAGTACCGGGGTCGCTGCTTGCGTGGTTTGCATACCGAGTCCTTTCTTGCGATTAGTCTACGGCATCTATAGTCGCAAGAAGACGAGTCGGCTACCATCGATATGGCTTACGCTTGCCTTACCGTTGTGTAAGGTACGGGTAGCTAGCCTGCCACGCGTTGATGTTGAGAGAGGACTCCTGTTGAAGACTGTTCATGTTGCCGCTGGGATCATTCGCAAGGAAGGATCTGACGAGCTGCTTGCCGTACAGCGCGGCTATGGCGACATGCAGGGACTTTGGGAGTTCCCCGGTGGCAAGCTCATGCGCGGCGAGACGCCCGAGGACGCCGTACGCCGCGAGCTCATGGAAGAGCTGCAGGTAAAAGTCACCAACCTGCGCGATTTCTATACCGTCGAGTATGACTACCCCGATTTTCATCTCTCCATGGAGTGTTACTACTGCTCGCTGACCAAAGGGTCTGGCGAGCCCCAGAAGCACGACCGCCAGCTCGATATCCGCTGGATTCCGCGTACCTCGCTTGCCACGGTGGAATGGATGCCCGCTGACAAGGGGCTCATTGATGCCCTGATTGAGCTGAAGGAAGATCGGCTTGAGGCCAACGGCACTGCCAACGACGCCGAGGCCACCACGACCGACGAGCCCGCTTCCAAGCCCAAGCGCGCACCTAAGCGCCGCAGCAAAAAACGTCCCAAGCCCGGTCTGCTCGACGGCATCGATACCTCGGACCTCTCCGCTGACGAGCGCGAACTGGTCCGCCGTCGCGCCGCCATCAAAAAGTCTATGAAGGGCAACAAGCGTGCCAACACCAAGCCCGAGTTGCTCGTTCGCCAGCGCCTGCGCGCCGCGGGCCTTACGGGTTATCGCTTGGAATGGAAGGTTCCCGGCGAGCCCGACATCGCCTTTCCCGGGCGCAAGATCGCCATCTTCGTCAACGGTTGTTTTTGGCATCGCTGCCCCAAGTGCAATCCGAGCCAGCCCAAGCGCAACGCTGAGTTTTGGGAGGCGAAGTTCCGTCGCAACGTCGAGCGCGACCGCGCTGCCGTGGCAGCACTCACTCAAATGGGCTGGACGCCTATAACCATCTGGGAATGCGAACTCAAAAAAGACCGCATCGACGCCACGATGGAAAAGGTCATCGAACAAGTACGCGCCGCCGCACCGCAGCGCTAGGAACGAGCCGTCCACACGCCCCACACAGGCAAGCCACATCCGCGCCACAAACCTTAGAAAGCCCTTAAGCTCAAAACCTTTCAAGAGTGTTACTCAATAGCTTTGAACTGCGGTTTCATCGTAACGCCAAACCAGGTTAAGCCTTTCTTTAGCGCTTCTTTGCAGCAGCCGCGGCATAATACTGCCAACGCACGGGACCTAGCAGCATACCCCGAGCGCAATCTTTTGGTGGACATCGAGGAGGCCGCATAAGCATGCATTCTTCCAATGACGCAGCACAGCAGCCATCCCTAAAACATGCAAACCTTTTCTCCTTCCCCCCGACACAGAGAAACGGTCTCCTCGACTCCCCCACCACAAAAACCAAGCGCTCAGCCGATCAGAGCCTCAACTTACGAGCATCCTTCGAAAAGCTCCAAGCATCCCTAGACAAGGCGTTCCCCGAACAGGCAAGAGCAATCTAAGCCCATCGCGCTTTATACTGATGCCATGCGAAACATGGATCACATAGAATTGCACCGCGGAGGACGCGAGGAAGCGTTTCCCGAGACCGCCGAAGACTGGCCCTATATTGCCGAACGCGCAGAATTCGCTCGCTATCCGGACAATTCCGTCCCCTGGCACTGGCATTCCGAAGTTGAGCTTTTCTACATGGAGCAGGGAGTGATTGACTATCGAACGCGCGCGGCTCATGAGCACGTACGCTTTGGGGAAGGGTCCGCCGGCTTTATCAACGGCGGCGTTTTGCACAGCACGCTGCAATCACCCAATTCGGCACCAGCCATTCAAATGTTGCATATCTTTCAGCCGTCGATGCTCGGCGATCCCGCGGGACGCCTTCAAAAGCGCTATATCAATCCTTTGCTGCAATGTCGAGGCGTCGATGTGCTCAAATGGTCGCCCACCAACCCCGACGATATGCCCTTTATCGATTTGCTAAAGAGTTCCTTTAACCACGACCTTCAACGGCCGCAGAACGAGATGGCGCTTCGGAATAGCTTGTCAGAGCTCTGGATTCAGATTTGCGCCAAGGCCGAACCGCTCTTTTCCTCCGACAACGCCTCTTGGATGACCAACCGCGACGTACAGTTCAAGGCAATCCTGGACTATATCCGCGCAAACTATGCAGCCGCTATAGATGTGCCCCAGATGGCATCTGCAGCCGGCGTAAGCGAAAGAGAGTGTTACCGCATTATCGAAGCTTGCGCAGGAACGACCCCGGCGGCATATCTGCGCGCATACCGCGTAAACCGCGCTTGCGAACTTTTGGCACACACCACGCGAACGGTCCAGACAGTCGCGCGCCAATGCGGCTTTGCGACAGCAAGCCATCTTGGCCAGGTATTTAAAGAACAAATGGGATGCACTCCTTCGAGCTATCGAGCAGCGAGGCAGAATCTCGATAGTACCAGGCAGAAATCCCGCTAGCCCTTCTTCTGTCACTGCATCAAACTTGCAGGCAAACAACGGATAGGAGCTACTATATGAAGTACTTTGACTATATCGTGTTTGACGTTGATGGGACATTGGCAGATACAGAAGAAAGCGTGCTGTCATCGCTTGGCCAGATTATCCAAGAAGAAACCGGCAAAACGCTCCCCCGACACGAGCTTGAATTTGCCCTCGGCATACCTGGCAAGGATGCCCTTGAGAAACTTGGGATCTACTCGCAGGCAACGTTGGATCGCTGGTGCCAAGTTGCCGCCAGCTTTAAAAGCACCATCAGCGTGTTTCCAGGTTTGCTTGAAGTCATCGCAACACTCGCCGATAGCGGCTGCAAACTTGGCATCGTCTCCTCACGTGCGCGCGACGAATACGCAGAAGAAATTGCACCCCTTGGCTTCGATAAGTATTTTGAGCACATCATCCTTGTCGAAGACACAACCGAACATAAACCCGCACCCGCTCCCATGCTCGAATATCTCCGGCGTACGGGCGCGAATCCTGGCAACGTCGTCTACGTTGGCGACACCGTCTACGACGAACAATGCGCAACTTCGGCAGGGGTCAGTTTTGCCAGAGCGGCATGGGGATCACACCAAGACATCCCAAATGCCACCTACAACCTCGAAACCCCCAACGACCTGTTAACCCTAACAACCAAATAACCCACGCGTCCCACCCTTTCAGTCCCAACGCCACAAGGGCGACGACCTCGAGTAGGTCAACCTGGGAGGGACGAGGGCTTAGTTCCCCAATCTTTCCGCAGGGGGCAAAAAGCCTCGCCGCACGAAGTGCGCAGCGAGGCTTTTTGCATGCCCGAGGACGATTGGGGAACTAAGCCCTCGTCCCTCCCCGGGATATGTAGCGAGTCAGAGTACCCTTGCTGTTACTCTGCTTTGCCCACAGAGTTGAGGTTGGTCATGCGGATCTTAACCAGCTCGGTAATCTCACGCATGCCCTCCTTGGCCGGCTTCTTGGGGTCGAAGCAGGCGGGGTTCTCGGCCATGTAGGCCATGAAGCCCTTGGTGTAGGCCTGACGCAGCTCAGTGGCGTAGTTGACCTTGCAGATGCCGTTCTTCACGGCCTCGGCGACCTGCTCATCGGGCACACCGGAAGTGCCGTGCAGAACCAGCGGCACGTCGACGGCGTCGCGGATGGCCTTGACCACGGACTGCTCGATGTGCGGATCGCTCGTGTACACGCCGTGGCTGGTACCAACGCCAATGGCCAGCGAGGTGCAGCCAGTGCGCTCGACGAACTCCTTGGCCTCGGCAGGATCGGTGTAGGGGCTCTCGCCCTCAACCGCGGGACCGTCGTCCTCCTTGCCGCCAACCTTACCGAGCTCGGCCTCGACGGGCACGCCCATGGCGCGGCCAGCATCGGCGACGGACTTGGTCAGGGCAATGTTGTCCTCGAAGGACTCGTGCGAACCGTCGATCATGACAGAGGTGTAGCCCGTGCGGAAAGCCTGCATGCAGCGGTCATAGCCATCGCCGTGATCGAGGTGCAGAGCGACGGGCACGGAAGCGCGCTCGGCGGCAGCCTTGACCATGCCGTAGAAGTAGTCCAGACCAGCGGTCTTGATGGTGCCCGGGGTGGTCTGCATGATGACGGGGGACTTGGTCTCCTCGGCAGCGGCCAGAACGGCCATAACAAACTCGAGGTTCTCGACGTTGAAAGCACCAACAGCGTAGTGGCCGGCCTGAGCGTCCTTGAGCATCTTTTCGGTGGTAACAAGTGCCATGAGCGTTTGCTCCTCTCCCTCGCCCGCATCTGGACGTCGGGCGTAGTTGTTCACAAGGCGTTTTACCTTGCGTTTTGCTGCGCTCATTGTATGAAATTCAGCAGCTTTGCACGTGCGAGATATTGAGCCGATGCAGGTCAATACAGTCGTTTTTGAAAAGTAAACGGAAGGAATTTGAGCCGAGTGGACATGTTCGATATTGAATTTTGGGCGTTCAGCGTCTTTCTTTTATAGAAAAGATAAGTAATCGAAAGGTGTTTTCTTACTCAAAAAGAAAATGAACGAAAATAGAGTCAACACAATTCCTGCAAATTTAGCCGAGAATGGAGCAAGCATGGCCCAAGCCACCAACCGCGCTTTTGCCGACGAACGCCGTACCGCCATTATGGAAATGCTCGATCATAATGCCTCGGTGCAGGTAGCAGAAATCGCCCAGACCTTTGGCGTGTCCTCCGTCACCGCCCGCGCCGACCTGGACGCGCTCGCCGAAGCAGGCAAGCTGCGCCGCACGCACGGCGGTGCCGTATCACTCCACAAACGTCTGACCGTCTCCACGCAGGATCGCCGCATCAATGTCAACGTCGCCGCCAAGCAGGCCATCGCGCAAAGCGCCATCGAGCTCGTCAATGACGGCGACACGCTGCTCGTCGACTCGGGCACCACGGCGCTCGAGTTCGTCCGGCTCCTCGATCAGCGCGACGGTATCACCGTCATCACGGCCGACATTACCATTGCCGATTACATCGACGAGAGCATGCCCTCAGTCGATGTCGTCATGCTGGGCGGGGCGCTGCGCAAAGGCCATCGTTATTTGTACGGACCGCTCACTATGCAGGCGCTCCAAATGGTCCATGCCGATCTGGCCGTCATGTGCCCCGGCGCTTTTGTCCCCAGCTGCGGCTTTACGACCGACTTTCCCCAGATGGCCGAGACCAAAACGGCTATGATCGCCGCGGCCCATCAAAGCGTCGCCCTCATGGACGCCAGCAAGGTTAACGGACGCGGCATGTACCGCTTTGCCGAGCTCGCCGACGTCAACACCATCGTGGTGGACAGCGACCCCGATAATGCCGTCGCCACCTCAATCGTCGAGATCGTCGACGACGCCCGCCCAAATCTCCTCATCGCCGGCGCTTAAACAAAAACCACCACAAAGGTCTCCTTTGTGGTGGTTTTGACGGTGAAAGTGGAGTGTCGTTACTTGGACAGCTCGTCGGCGAGGGCCTCGATTTGGGCGCGCGAGGCGTCGTTGAGCGAGCCCAGCACAGTCACCTTGTTCTGCGTCAGGGTGATGTCCTTCATGCCCTCGAGCTCCTTGGTCATAACCTTGGCAGCTGCGGGCGCCCAGGAACCGGACTCGACAAGCGCCACGGTGCGGTTCTGGTAGGCATGCTCGGCGAGCGTGTGGATAAAGGTGCTCATGCACGGGAAGATCTCGCCCTGATAGGTAATGGAGGCGAGCACCAGACGGTCGTAGCGGAACGCATCCTCAACGGCCTCGGCCATGTCGTCGCGAGCCAGGTCAAAGACGGAGACCTTCTGGCCGCGAGCCTCGAGCGCAGATGCGAGCTCCTCGACGGCAGCCTTCAGATGGCCATACACGCTCGCATAGGCGATCGTGATGCCCTCGTCCTCGGGCTGATAGCTCGACCAGGTGTTATAGGTGTCGAGGTAGTAGCCCAGGTTCTCGGTCAGCACGGGGCCGTGGAGCGGGCAGATGATCTGGATGTCCAGGTCGGCGGCCTTCTTGAGGACGGCCTGCACGAACTTGCCAAACTTACCGACGATGCCAAAGTAGTAACGGCGAGCCTCGCAGGCCCACCCTTCCGGATCCTCGATGTCGTTGGCGCCGAACTTGCCAAAGCCGTCGGCACTAAAGAGCACCTTGTCGGTGGACTCGTAGGAGAAAATCACCTCGGGCCAGTGAACGTTGGGGGCGCCGATAAAGGTCAGGCTGTGGCCGCCCAGATCGAGCACATCGCCCTCTTTGACGACCATTTTGCGCTCGGGGAAGTCGGTGCCAAAGTAGTTGACCATCATGCGGAAGGCGCCCATGCTGGCCACAATCTGTGCCTGGGGATAGCGCTCCATAAAGGCGGCGATACCGGCGGAGTGATCGGGCTCCATGTGATGGACGATCAGGTAGTCAGGCGTACGGCCATCGAGCACGGCCTCGAGGTTGCCGAGCCACTCGTCAACAAAACCGCCGTCGACTGAATCGGCGACAGCGATCTTTTCGCCCAAGATAACGTAGCTGTTGTATGCCATACCGTTCTCGGACACATCGTACTGGCCCTCGAACAGGTCAATGTCGTGATCGTCGACACCGATGTAGCGGATATCCTTGGTGATCTCCATCAGGCAAAGCCTCCTAGATAGACAAAAGAACCCGTCTATCATAACACTCGCCTTCATAGCCACGGCTATCCGTCAGCATCCTTACCGATTGTAATTGAGGCGGAATATACTGCCGTTGACCTGCACAAACTATGCGCGCAGTATCGCCGTGCTATGTCGAATAATGAGCTGGCCGGGAATACGGATGGCAACGGTTTTGCCCGCCGTACCCGCCTCGGGAACCGCATGCTCAAACACCTCGCGTCCGCGCTGATGTAGATCGAATCGCACGGTCGTGAGCTCGTTGTGTGCCACAAAATCATCGAGCGAATCATCGACGCCCACCACGCTCACGTCCTCGGGCACACGCAGGCCGCTATCGCGCAGCGCCGCAATTGCGCCGTTTGCCATCTGGTCGTTTGCCGCGTAAATCGCCGTCATGGTGTGATCGTGCTCGGCCAGGCGCCTGCCGGCCTCGTAGCCGCTGTTTGCAGACCAGTCGCCCTCGAGCGGCTCTGCCGGCTCGATGTGTTTACGCTCGAGTGCATCTTGCCAACCGGCGCGGCGAAATTGTTCGTCGACCGAGAACGACGGGCCGCCAATATAGCGAATTTGCTCGTGCCCCAGCTCAAACAGGTGGTCCATAAGCAATAGCGAGCAGCCGTAATGGTCGGAATCGACCGTGGTCACGCGCGGATGCGCGTACATGGTAACGATGACCGTGCCAATGCCCGGCAGTGGATCAAACGTCTCAAAATCGGGCGCCATGCGGCTCATGCCGATGATGATGCCGTCCACGGGCAGTGCGGCCATACGACGCGTGGCCTCGGCAAGCGAAAACTCCTCGGTCTTGGACATCTCGACCAGCGTGATGGCACAATTATGCTCGCGAGCAGCGCTGGCGATGCCGTCGATCATTGAGAGGTTGCCAAACTTGGTGACATCGTTGACGCATAGGCCAACCGAATGGTATCGACCGTCGCGCAGCGAGCGACCGGCATAACTCGGACGAAAGCCGAGCTCTTGCATAGCGGACTGCACGCGCTGGCGCGTCTGCTCGTTAACGTTGGGCAAGCCGTTGGCGACGCGCGAAACCGTCTGCTGCGAAACGCCAGCAGCGCGGGCGACGTCGGCCATGGAGACCGGACGCGTACCTGTATCGTTGGACGGGCGCCTTGCCACAGGATCACCTTCACCCTTGCGAGATCTGAATAGCGTGAATGCCGGCCCGGGCAGGAGTTTAGCCCGCGCCGAGGCCCGCTATCGTCGGACGCATGTTAACGTACTCTACTTTTTCAATCCGCATCTCTTCTGCTTTATAAGTCCATACGGCAATACCGTTCACGGCTGTATTTCTACCGATTACCAGATTCTCAAAAAGTGACAAGCGATGTGTTATGAGTACGTTAACATAGCCCGTAACGTGCGGTATCGTGAACACTTGGTTCATGCCGCTTTAAGTTGTTAACGTACTCATAACGACGCAAAACCCACCCGGGCGCGCCAAGGAAAGGACTCCCATGACCACCCCCGACGAAAAGACATTCGCCACGCTCACCAAGCTGTTCGAAGAGGAGTTTGGCCCCATCGGCGACCGCCAGGTGCTCTACGTGCACGCGCCCGGCCGCTCCGAGATCAGCGGCAACCACACTGACCACGAGGGTGGCCACGTTATCGCCGGCTCGCTCGATGTCGCCGTTGACGGCATCGCCGTGGCAACCGATTCCAACAAGGTTCGCGTAGCCGACGAGGGCTATCCCACGTTTGAAATCGCGCTCGACACGCTAGACGTTCAGGAGTCCGAGAAGGGCACGTCCGCGAGCCTCGTCCGCGGCATGGCCCACGAAATCGCTGCTCTGGGCGTTGAGCCCCAGGGCTTCGACTTCGCCTTCACCTGCTCTGTCCCCTCGGGCGGCGGCCTTTCCAGCTCCGCTGCTGTTGAGGCGGCATACGGTCGCGCCATGGAGACGCTCTGGGGAGCACCCGCCATCGAGCCCGTCGCGCTCGCCCAGATGAGCCAGCGCACCGAGAACAACTATTACGGCAAGCCCTGCGGTCTGATGGACCAGGCCGCTGTGTGCCTGGGCGGCCTCGCCTACATGGACTTTGAGGACCAGGCTCAGCCTAAAACCCAGAAGCTCGAGCTCAACTTTGAGGATCACGGTTATGCGCTCGTGCTCGTTAAGGTCGGTGCCGACCACGTGGCCGCCACCGACGACTACGCCGCCGTTCCGCGCGAGATGCAGGACGTCGCTGCCGAGTTTGGCAAGGCACGCCTGTGCGAGGTAAACGTGGCGGACTTTGACGCCAAGCTCCCCGAGCTGCGCGCCAAGCTGGGCGACCGCGCCTGCCTGCGCGCCGTTCACTACTGGTACGAAAACGGCCTGGTCGACAAGCGCTGGGCTGCCCTGAACGCCGGAGACATCGATCAGTTCCTGGTCCTGACGCGCGAGTCCGGCGCCAGCTCTGCCATGTACCTACAGAATGTCGTTGCCAAGCTGGGCTCCGAGCAGCCCTCCATGTATGCCCTGGCGCTGGCCGAGCACGTGCTCGACGGCCGTGGCGCCGTCCGTATCCACGGTGGCGGCTTTGGTGGCACCATCCAGGCCTTCGTGCCGCTCGACCTGGTCGACACCTTCATTGCCAAGATGAACGGCTGGCTGGGCGAGGGCTCTGCCCGCCACTACGCAATTTCTGACAAGGGGGCTTACGCGGCATGGCTGTAATGACTGACGTGCGCGAGGCCGCGCAGGGCTTGATTGAGTATGCCATCCATCGATCGATGATCCGACAGGACGATCGCATCTGGGCCTACAACACCATTTTGGAGTGCATCGGCGCCACGGGCCCGGCGCTCGACATGGCCTGGGCGCTCCAGGTCGAGAAACTCTCGCTCTTGCACCCCGATACCCTGCCCAACTTTGACCTTGAAGGCACACTTGCCGCGCTTGCCGAGGCGGCTGTTGCCAACGGTGCTGCCGAGGACACGGTATCGGGCCGCGACCGCATCGCCATGCGCATCATGGGCGTGCTGATGCCGAGGCCTTCGGTTGTAAACGAGGAATTCAACGGCCGCATGGGCGTCAACGAGCCCCGCGCCGCGACTGATTGGTTCTACGGCCTGTGCTGCGACGCCGGCTACGTGCGCCGTGCCGCCATCGCGCGCAACATCAAATGGAGCACCCCCACCAACTGGGGCGACCTCGAGATTACCATCAACCTGTCAAAGCCCGAAAAGGACCCGCGCGATATTGCCGCGGCCGGCGCCGCCAAAAACACGGGCGAGAAGTATCCCGCCTGCCAGCTCTGCATCGAAAACGAGGGCTATCCCGGACGCTCCGCTGCAGCCGACGGCGGCGCCCATCCCGCCCGCCAGAATCTGCGCGTTATCCCCATTAAGCTCGACGGCGAGCGCTGGGGCTTCCAATACAGCCCGTACGCGTACTTTAACGAGCACTGCATTGCCATGAGCTCCGAGCATCGTCCGATGCACGTCGACCGCAAGGGGCTGACCTGTCTGCTCGACTTTGTCGACCTGTTCCCGCACTACTTTATTGGCTCCAACGCCGACCTGCCCATCGTGGGCGGCTCGATTCTGTCGCACGACCACTTCCAGGGCGGCGCGCACGAGTTCCCCATGATGCATGCCGCCGAGGTCTCGCAGTTTAGCGTGCCCGGTTTTGACCAGGTCAGCGGTACCGTGCTGCAGTGGCCGCTCTCGGTGCTGCGCCTGCGCTCGCATGACCGCGCTCAGCTGCTCGACGCTGCCGAGAAGATTATCCTCGCCTGGCGCGAGTGGACCGATGAGTCTGTGGGCGTCATCGCGTACACAGCCGATGGCGTGGCGCACAACACCGTGACGCCCGTCATCCGCCGCGTCGACTCTCGCGGAAATGCCGGCGGCGAAATCTACGAGGCCTACCTGGCGCTTCGCTGCAACATCACGACCGACGAGCATCCGCTGGGCGTGTTCCACCCGCATGCCGAGTACCACCACATTAAGAAGGAGAACATCGGCCTGATCGAGGTCATGGGCCTGGCCATTCTTCCGCCGCGCCTGGTTCCCGAGCTCGGCGCTGTCCGCGAGCACCTGCTGGCGGCCAAGGTCGATGCCAGCTACGACCTTGCTAGCGCGCTCGAGGGCGATGATCTATGCCGCAACCACGCCGCATGGGCCGAAGACGTTTTTGCCCGCCGCGCCGACGAGCTTACGGCAGACAACGCCATCGATATCCTGCACGAGGAGGTCGGCGTGGTGTTTGGCCACGTGCTCGACAACGCCGGCGTCTTTAAGTGGGACGAAGCCGGCCGCGCCGCCCAGCAGCGCTTTATCGACTCGTTGTAATGATCCCTTGGGGACGGAGGAAAACGAATCATTTCGTCTTCAAGACAACGGCGCCCGCCGGCAACATCGCCGGCGGGCGCCGTTTTTAAGTGTTCGGTGTCGCGACTCCTACAGTTCAGTCACGACAACACTGTTGTAGATCTCGTCCCAGCGATCCATGACCAGGTGGCCGGTCTTGGGATCCATGGCGTTGAGCTTGCCGCAGGTATTGGCGGTCTTGAGCACCGTGACGTCGTCGGCGCCGGCAGCAATGGCATGCGCAAAGCCGGCGATGGTCGAGTCACCGGAACCCGTCGCGTTCACGGCCGCAATCGCGGGTGTCTTGGCGCGGAACGCGCGACCCTCATGGAAGCCCACCGACCCGGCAGCGCCCATCGATACGACAACCCAGGGGATACCGGCAAAGCGGCCATCGGCGGCAAGCGCCTCGCGCAGGGCATCGACATCATCGGTCGTAAAGGACGTACCCAGTAGGCCGTTAATCTCGGTCAGGTTGGGCTTTACGAGCTCAGGCTTAGCGTCGGACTCCAGCGCGGCCTCCAGCGATGCACCCGAAGTGTCGAGCAGCACCTTGGCGCCCGCCTCCTCGGCAATCTTGACGAGCTCGGCATAGTAGCCAGCATCGACGCCACGCGGCAGCGAACCCGAAAGCGTCACGACGTCCGCCTTCGCTGCAAGCTCGGCGAACTTTGCCGTAAAGGCCTCGAGCTCGGCAGGCGCAATCTGCGGACCGCTCTCCAACAGCTCGGTCTGATTACCCTCGTGCAGAATATTCAGGCAAATGCGCGTCTCACCGGCGATGGGCACAAAGTCGTTCTTGACGCCGTCGGCATCCATAAGCTCGGCCATATAGGCACCCATGTGGCCGCCGAGCAGGCCGGTCGCGAGCACATCGTCGCCCAACTGCAGCAGCACGCGGCTCACGTTGAGACCCTTACCGCCAGCGGTCTTTTCGGGCGTCACGCGGTTCACGTCGTCGATGATCAGCTTGTCGAGTTGATAGCGCGTATCGATCGACGGGTTCATGGTAACGGTCAGAATCATGTTGAACTCCTGTTTCCGGGGCACGACGTGTGCGACCCCAAACATACGATAGCTCTTTAAAGGATCTCGATCTCAAAACCGCGGGTGACGGTCTCCCCCGGCTTGGCAACCAGGCAGCCACGCTTGTGCTCCAGAATATCGTCCTCGTCGGAGCAGGTGGACAGGCCGCCCCACGGTTCCACGGCCACAAAGTCGCCTTCGGGCTTGCTCCACACAATCAGGTACGGCATATCGCGGAACGTTAGGCGCACGCCCTTGTCCTCGGTTTTCTTGGTCAGCGTAACCACGCGGCTCTCGAGCACGTCAAAGATGGTCTCCGCGAAGTCGAAAAGTTCGTGGGTCAGCGACAGGTTCTGGCCGATCATGGGGTTCTTGCTGCGATGCTCAACATCAATCAGGCCCGTCGAGGGGACGGCAGTACAAAGCTCGGCGGCCTCACGCTGCTCAAAACGGAGCTCGTAATCGTCATAGGACTCGCCCTCGTCGAGCGGGCACGCAAAGCCGGGGTGACCGCCCACAAAGAACGGCATGTCCTCGGTACCCTCATTGGTCACCTCGTACGACACGGCCACCTTTTCCGAATCGATCGCGTAACGAGCAACGATCTTAAACGGATACGGGTACTGCTCGAGCAACTCGGCATGGTCGGCAGAGCTCAGGCTCAGCGCGACCATGTTATCGCCCTGCTCCTCGAGCTTCCACTCCTGCTTGCGGGCAAAGCCGTGGCGGGCAAGCTTGACCTCGCGGCCGCCCATGGTCATCGCGCGGCCGTCACGAAGGCCGCCGCAAATCGGAAAGCAAATGGGTGCCTGGCCCGACCAGACCGAAGGATCGCCCTGCCACAGGTACTCGCGACCGTTGACCACAATAGAAGTGAACGATCCGCCAGCCGTGCTCAGCGCCACACGAATAGAACCGTTATCAAGAACAAACTCCATAGGAGCCTTCCCTTTCTTACGACAGCCCGCCAAGTCAATAGGGCTGATAGAAAACCGGCCCGCGCCCCCTCACAGAAACGCGAGCCGTCAATTGAAAAGTTGCAGAGTGCCGGGTACCGCCAGGAGCGAAGCACTCAAGCCCAGCAAGCAAAAGTGTTATCGGAGCAACTTGCCATACCAGAACGCTTCGCAACAACAGCGGTAACCCTGCTGGTACCCCTACGTCAGCGAGCAGCGCTCAGGTGCCCCAGGTCGCCGCGAAAGAGGAGCGACGCGTACTTCATGTACGCGAGCGACGGTTTGAGCGGCGAGATGGGGTGCCTGAGCGCCGCGCAGCGTCGACCCGTTACGCGGTTTGGTAAAACCGCGTAACCTCCTTAGTCATGGTATTCGCCGCGGTCCCACTTCTCGAGGAACTCGTCAAAGAAGTGCGGGTCAGCCTGAGCCTCGGCGTCGGCCTTATTGCAGGCATCGATCTTGGCGATCAGGGCATCGTGCTCGGAGGTCTTCTCGTAGGGCTCCTCCAGGAAGGCAAGCATGATATCGGCCATCAGGAACTCGCCGGTAATCTTGCCGCCAAAGCCCACGATGTTGGCGTTGAGCTCGCGACGGGCATACAGGGCAGAGGTCATGTCGCGAACCAGGGCGCAGCGGGCGCCGGGAACCTTGTTGACGGCGTTGGTGATGCCGATGCCGGTGCCGCACAGGGCCACGCCAAAGTCGGCCTTGCCGCTGGCAACGGCCTCGCCCACGGCCTTGCCGTAGATGGGATAGTGCGTACGGGTGTGGCTGTAGGTGCCGCAGTCGAGCACCTTGTAGCCAGCCTGCTCCAGGCGGTCGGCCAGATAGATCTTCTCGTCCGTAACGATATGGTCGCAACCGATTGCGATGGTCTTCTTCATCAGAACGTCCTTTCGTCTGAATTCACAAGTTGAGGTAGAAGTTCGAGTTCTCGGTGGCTCTCGTTAGGCCATCTTGTTGAGCATGTCGACACGGATCTGGTGACGGCCGCCGGCGTACTGGGCGCGCAGGAACTCGCGGGCGATCTTCTTGGCGACCTCGGTGCCCACAACGCCCGGGCCCATGGTGACCATGCGCGAGCCGTTGTGCTCGCGGGTCATATAGGCGGAGCGCTCGTCGGAAATGTTGGCGACGACCATGCCCTTAATCTTGACGGCAGCCATATAGGAACCGACACCGTACTTATCGAATGCAAAGCCCTGGGAATCCTTGTGCTCCAGCAGGTCCTTGGCAACGGCGGTGGCGGAATCGACAAAGTCCGCGGCAGGGGTCTCGGAATAGTCGACGACCTCGTGACCGTCGGCGATGAGCATCTCCTTGATGGACTCCTTCATCGACATACCGTCGGCATCGGAAGCGATTACAACCCTCATGACATCCTCCTTGAGAGATACGCAGGTGCGTAGTTTCTGTTTGGAAGTGTTGAATCGCGTTCAGGTCCGGGCATCTGAATGCGCGGTTCTTCACTGTTCATGTTTATTTGAACATATTCGAACAGCGACTGCAACAACTACTTGTTTATCTTTGTTCTTTTTTGAGCAACTACCGTTCGCGGATGATATTTGACCGCTTGCGTTCGAGGAAGGCTCGACCTGCCACGTATTCAACAAACGAAAAGGGCGGCCGAGAACGCATCTCGGCCGCCCGTCGGCGGTATGCCTTAGCAAATACAGCTGCTTTAGCTACTCGGACTGCCTGCCCTTTTTGGCGTGCTTGGACGGAGCGCTCAGAAAGCGGCCGGACAAATAGTTCGCCGGGCCCGAAATATCGATCCCCAGCAGTGTGTGCCCCAGCCACAAAAACGCCGCGAGCACCAGCAAGGGGATAACGCACGAAGTCACGATCATCACAATGACGCCTTCGATGAGGTCGGTC
This sequence comes from uncultured Collinsella sp., assembly GCA_900544065.1. Lineage (GTDB taxonomy): Bacteria > Actinomycetota > Coriobacteriia > Coriobacteriales > Coriobacteriaceae > Collinsella. The sequence continues at coordinate 57,240 of UQTR01000001.1, read as the reverse complement.
ACCTGTTGCACGATCTCGTCGGTCATCTGCTTGGCCCCGCTGGTCACCGACGTGACGAGACCCGAGGCACCGTCGGCAAGCTGCTCAAGCACGCTCTTGGACTCTGTGGACTCGGTCTTTTTCTTGCCTGCTTTGGAGCTGTCGCTATCTGCCGCACCCGCAGCGTCGGCCGCCTTTTGCTCGGCCGCCTCGATGCTAACGCGATACGTTTCGTCGACCTTCTGCGACACCCATACGCTTGCAGGCACCAACGCCATGCCAATTATGGCGACCACCAGCACACGCGTTGCCACGCGGCGCAAGACGGCGCTGGTGCTCCAGCGTCCGTGAATACCAAGCGACACCGCAAAGAGCACCAGCGCAAACGGAATCAGGATACCCAGACCAACCGACCACAAAATGGTCAGCAGGTATTTCTCGAGGTAGAGCACGGCAAGTACGATGCCCAAGTTTCCCGAAAGCTGTGCGAGCTGCTCGGCAACCGGCGTTCCCGTATCGCCCGGCAGCGCGGTGATACCCGCAGATAGGGCGACGCACGAGGTCGTGAGCGCCAAAACATTGCCCTTCTTTTGATCGATGACCTCGATGGTGGAGTCCCAGGTCTTGGTATCGGCAAAATGCGGACGAGCTACAAAGCCCGACAGCAGCGCCAGTACCAAAAGCGCAACGATAAAGCCAATCTGCAGTTTTTTGTTTGCGCACACGACATCGGACAGGCTGGGCTGCAGCTCGGTTACCGTCGTATGCTCGGTTATCTGGACAGGACGCCCATGAGCCATCTCGTTCGCGTCTCTCTTTTGAATCGATCCGTTGTCCGGCATTTGGATACCTCCTCATTCCGGCCTGTATTGCGGATGGAAGTATACCCACCCAGCGAAAAACCGAACGGGAGGGCGTGCAGAAGCTCCATAACGCTGCTAGTCGAATAGTGCCATTTCAAAACTATGCCGGTTTACTACGATAAAACCGATAGGACCGACCACATTTGCTATTAGTAGAAAATGACAAGCGTTCTACCTGCGGCTTTGATAACGCTGTTCTTTCCATAGTTGAAAGAATGCGATTCATCGTAGTAAACCGGCATAGTTTTGTAACCGACAGGCCGATTCGGCACCGCAGCAAACCCAATTACTCGTTTTCTTCCGTCCTCAAAGGATCAAATGCATGGCAGGAGTGTCCCAAACTGCCGGCAGATAAGGAACGTCCCCAAGTGCCGGGTAAACAGAAAAAGCCCTGTCGCGGGTTTGCGGCAGAGCTTTTGGAAGGGGACGAGGTTGTGCGGGCTCGTTAGGCGAGCTTGGCCTCGAGCTGGGCGATGCGCTTATAGGCATCGATGGTAAAGCGGGTCTGCTTCTCCAGGATCATAGTGGTCATGAGGGTATCCTGAGCGTGAGCCATGATGAAGGTCATCTCCATCTCGCCACCGCCGGCCTCCTGCGAAAGCAGCTTGGTCTGCGTGTCGTGAGCGCCGATAAGTGCATCGCTGGCATCCTTGTGCAGTTGCTCGGCCTTCTCAAAATCACCCTCGCGAGCAGCATCGAGCGCTGCAAGCAGATCGGTCTGGGCGTCACCTGCGTATGCGACAATCTCGAATCCAACCATCGAGATTTCTTCTTTGGTTGCCATATTGCGTTCCTTTCACATATGAACCAACGGAGAGCATCGCGTCCGGGCATACGCGCTGCGCTGTGTATGACAGAAACAATAACATTCAAACAAAAAGGAACAATGCAAACCGTTATTTCGAGCCGTGAACGGTCTTTTTTCGCCCGTGAACGGTTTCCAAACCATTTCGAACAATATCAAACATGATTAGCGGAAACCCAAACAGGACCGCACCCTAACGCAAATCGCGTACCGTATCGCCCTCCACGAGCACGCCGGGGATCAGCATGTGCTCCACGCCAGACACAACGCCCTCGGCGCCGGCGATCTTGTCGACCGCCCACATGCCGACGCGCCTGTTGTCAAAGCGCACGGTGGCCAGGCGACGATCGGGCACGATGTCGCCCAGACTGTCATCAACACCCACCACACTCACGTCCTCGGGCACGTGCTTTCCGCGCGACTCGAGTCCGCGAATGCAGCCGTAGGCCATGGCGTCGTTAGAAGCATAAATGGCCGTACAGGTCGGATCGTCCGCCAGAGCCTGACCGGCAGCATACCCGCTCTGTGCCGTCCAATCGCCACGAACGAGTCGCGGCGGCTCAATACCATGTGCGTGCAATGTCTCGCGCCAGCCTTCCTCGCGCTGCATGCCCGAAAGCGAGCGCTCGGGACACGAGATGAAATGCACGGTCTTGTGCCCCTGCCTCAGCAAGTACTCGACAACCTGGCGCGAGCAATCGAACTGGTCGTTATCGACCGTTGAACAGAGCGGGTGCTCCAACATCGTAACGAGCACTGTCTGCATGCCGGGCAGTGGCTCGAAGGTTCCAAAGTCCGCCGGCATGCGATTCATGATCACGACCATGCCATCCACCGGCAGTGCGCTCATGCGCGACGATGCGCTCTCGAGGGTATACGGATGCCCATCTACTTTCGTGAGGGTAATGGCGTATCCGTGCTTATCGGCGGCGGCAGCAAAGCCCTCCATACGGTCGAGGTTGCCTGTACCGGTAATGTTGAACATGGCGACGCCGACGGTCTTAAACTTGCCACGGCGCAGCGATCGACCGGCAAAATTGGGGCGATACCCCAGCTCGCGCATGGCGGCACGCACGCGCTCCTTGGTCTCGGGGCGCACGCTGGGTGAATCGTGCACCGTACGCGAGACTGTCTGCTCCGAGACGCCCGCGAGACGCGCCACGTCCTTAACGGAAACCGATTTTTTAACAGCGGCCATTGGTCGATCTTTCCGTGTCAACGATGCCATTGACGGCATCCTGCGCAGTCATATTAAACGCCTTCAAGTATATCTAACGCCGCCTCTGCAATACGCTTACCACCCAAAACCTACCGTTCACCGACATTTCTGCTTCCCCGAACGGCTTTTGTCGCCCAAATGTTAACGTTGCCATTGTGCAAACACAGAGCCACCGGGCGGCTCAAACGTTTACGCACAAAGAATCGACGGTTCGCAGGCACAGGAACCACCGGTTCGCGTCTTTTTTTGTGTCGCAAAATGGCAACGTCAACATTTTGGCAACCGAACGTCAAAAGCTACCATCGTTGCTAACCCACCGACTCTTAGGAGCTTTGCATGGAGCAACTCATCGCCACTATCGAAAAGGGCCAGCCCTTTTTCAACGCGATCGCCCGCAACAAGTACCTCAAGGCGATCCGCGACGGTTTTATCTCCGTCATCCCCATCATCATCTTCTCGTCCATCTTCTGCCTCGTAGCCTCGGTCCCCAACATCTGGGGTTTCTACTGGCCCGATGACATCAACAACGCCCTGTGGAAGTGCTACAACTACTCCATGGGCATCCTAGCAATCGCCTGTGCCGCCACCACCGCCAAGCACTTCGCCGACGCTCAGAACCGCGACCTGCCCAAGAACAACCAGATCAACTTTATCTCATGCATGTGCGCGGCCATCATCGGCTTCTTGCTCCTTTCGAGCGACACCATCGCCACGGACGCCGCCAGCGGCTTCAACACCACCTACCTTGGTTCCAAGGGCCTGCTGACTGCCTTCATCGCTGCGTTTGTGACCGGCATCATCTACAAGTTCTTTATCAAGCGCAACATCACCGTCAAGATGCCCGAGCAGGTTCCGCCCAACATCTCGCAGACCTTTAAGGACATCATCCCCTTCTCCGTCTGCATCACCGTCTTTTGGGTCTTTGACATCGTCTTCCGCGCTGCCTTTGGCTTCTGCTTTGCCCAGGGCGTCATCCAGGTGTTCCAGCCCCTGTTCACCGCTGCCGACGGCTATATCGGTCTCGCTGTGATCTACGGCGCCATGAGCCTGTTCTGGTTCGTCGGCGTCCACGGCCCCTCGATCGTCGAGCCCGCCATCGCCGCCGCCCTCGTTGCCAACATGACCGACAACCTGGCTGCATTCCAGGCCGGCGAGCACGCCTCCGCCGTTCTGACGCAGGGCGCCCAGTACTTCGTCGTCTGCATGGGCGGCACCGGCGCCACGCTCGTCTTGGTCTTTATGTTCTGCTTCCTGGCCAAATCCCAGGAGATGCGCGCCGTCGGTAAGGCCGCCATCGTCCCCGTCTGCTTTGCCGTCAACGAGCCGCTGCTGTTCGCCGCGCCCATCGTGCTCAACCCCGTCTTCTTTGTCCCGTTTGTCTTTGCCCCGATCGCCAACATCTGGATCCTCAAGATCTTTATCGACTTCTTGGGCATGAACGGCTTTATGTACACCCTGCCTTGGACCGTCCCCGGCCCCATCGGCACCATCATGGGCCTGGGCTTCCAGCCGCTCGCCTTTGTGATGCTCGCCCTTATCCTGGTCGTCGACTTTGTTCTGTACTATCCGTTCTTCCGTGCCTACGACGCCCAGAAGTGCGCCGAGGAGGCCGAGATCTCCCAGGAGGAGCTCGCCGCCAAGAACGCCGAGAAGGCCGCCAAGCTCAACGATGCCTTCCAGGGCAAGGCCGACGCCAAGAGCGTTGCCGCCGGCGCTGCTGCCGAGGCCGTGAAGGCCGACGCCCCCGCCGCTTCCGCAGCACCCGCCACCGAGGCTACGGCCACTAGCGACCTCAACGGCAAGCGCGTGCTCGTGCTCTGCCAGGGTGGCGGCACCTCGGGCCTGCTCGCCAACGCGCTGGCCAAGGCTGCCAAGGAGCGCGGCATTAACCTCGAGACCGCTGCCGAGGCCTATGGCAACCACGTGGGCATGCTCCCCGACTTCGATCTGGTCGTCCTGGCCCCGCAGGCCGCCAGCTACCTGGCCGACCTGCAGAAAGACTGCGAGCGCGTAGGCAACAAGTGCGTCGCCTGCCGCGGTAAGCAGTACATCGAGCTCTCCCAGAACGGCGACAAGTCTCTCGCCTTCGTAAGCGAGCAACTCTCGAAGTAAGTAACACCCAGGGCCAGTCGACCATCAACAGCCGGCTGGCACTTCGATTTAGACGATTGGATATTTCATCATGTCCGTTAATCCTGCTAGCGTCACCAACCCGCCTGCGCAGTTTCCCGAGGACTTTGTCTTTGGCGGCGCCACCGCTGCCTACCAGGTAGAGGGCGAGACCCGCACTCACGGTAAGGGCAAGGTTGCCTGGGACGACTTCCTGGAAGCCCAGGGGCGCTTTTCCCCCGATCCCGCTTCGGACTTCTACAACCAGTACCCCGTCGACTTGGAGCTGTGCGAGGAGTTCGGTATCAACGGCATTCGCCTCTCCATTGCCTGGAGCCGCATCTTCCCCAACGGCACCGGCGAAATCAACCCCGAGGGCGTCCAGTTCTACCACGATCTCTTCGCCGAGTGCCATAAGCACCATGTTGAGCCGTTCGTCACGCTGCATCACTTTGACACGCCGCTTCCCCTCTTTGAGAAGGGCGACTTCCTCAACCGCGAGACCATCGACGCCTTTGTGGACTTTGCCACCTTCTGCTTTAAGGAGTATGCCGACCAGGTGACCTACTGGTTCACCTTTAACGAGATCTGGGCCGACGCCTCCAACACCTACATCGAGGGCACCTTCCCCGGCGGTGTTAAGGCACATCTGGCCGAGGCCTTCCAGTGCGAGCACAACATGATGCTCGCCCACGCCAAGGCGGTGCTGGCCTTCCACAACGGCGGCTTTAAGGGCAAGATCGGCGTTATCCAGTCGCTGGAGTTTAAGTACCCGCTCAACGAGAACGACCCCGCCGACATCAAGGCTGCCAACAACGAGCATGTGCTGCAGAATCAGTTCCTGCTCGACGCCACCTTCCGCGGCGACTACGCGCCCGACACGCTCGAGTGCGCCAACCGCTTGGCCGCCGTTTCGGGCGGCACCATCGAGATCCTGGACGAGGACCTCGAGATCATGCGCGAGGCTGCGCTCTACAACGACTACCTGGGCGTTAACAACTACCAGTGCCGCTTCCTCAAGGCATATGACGGTGAGAACGACCTGCACCACAACGGTACGGGCGAGAAGGGCACCGGTCGCTGGCGCGTCAAGGGCATTGGCGAGCATGTGAACAAGCCCGGCATCCCCACCACCGACTGGGACTGGATCATCTATCCCGAGGGTCTGTTCGATCTGCTCGTCTACATTAAGCAGCGCTACCCCAACTACAAGCAGATCTTCATCACCGAAAACGGCATGGGCTACAAGGACCCCTACAAGGACGGTTTTGTGGACGACCAGCCGCGCATCGACTACATCGAGCAGCACCTGCGTTGGCTGCTCAAGGCCATGGAGGTCGGCGTCAACGTGGGCGGCTACTTCCTGTGGAGCCTGCAGGACCAGTTCTCCTGGACCAACGGCTACAACAAGCGCTATGGCTTCTTCTACGTTGACTTTGAGACCCAGAAGCGCACGCCCAAGGCAAGCGCCTACTGGTACAAGCACGTGGCCGAGACCCGTCGTCTGGACTAGTTAACGCCATCGGCTGCCATGACCATCACGCAGCCGCGCACCTTACCATTCCCGATTGCATGGACACTGCGTCCATGCACCTCTTTCCGTGTGGCGGATACGACCTTCCCGGTGGATGCTTCGGCATCCTTGGTCGTATCCGCCTCTTTTGTTTTTGAGCGGACCGGGCTGTGTTCGTTTGTCTCGATCTGTAACATCTAGCATGGGTTTTCGGTCCTAGATGTTACAGACCGAGACGAACGCACAGGCCAATCCCCTCAATCTCAATCTGTAACATCTAGCCGAGATTTTCACCTCTACCTGTTACAGATCGAGATGAAACCATGAGCAGACGACGCTACGCCCGTAGGTCTTTCACGCTCGCGCGCTCGACCAGCACACCCGAGACAAGCGTACGACTTCTGGAGCTCGGGGCTTCCAGACCTGCGACGACCTCGTTAAGTGCACGGATGCCCAGCTCGCGGTGGCGAAACTTCACTGACGTCAGAATCGAGTTGGGAATCGTCTTGTAGAGCTCATCGTCGAAGCCGATCACGGACACGTCGTCGGGCACGCTGAGCCCTTTGTCACGTAGAGCCATCATCACGCCGTTTGCCATGCAGTCGTTAGCAGCGAGGACCGCCGTGCAATCGGGTTTATCGGCAAGCACAAGGCCCGCGGCATAACCACTATCCGCATTCCAATCGCCTTGCAGAGGCGCGGGCGGCTCAATGCCACGTGCCTCGAGTGCCGCACGCCAACCTTTCATACGGCACTGGCTCGACAGCGACTCTTTCTTACCCGAAACGAAGTACACGTTCTTGTGACAATGATCCAAGAAGTACTCGCACGCCATGCGCGCACCACCCTCTTGATCGTCACTGACGGTAGAGCAGGTAGGATGCTCCATCGGTGTGATGATTACGGTCTTGAGGTCCTTTGGCGCCTCGAACGTATCGAAGTCGTCGACCATCTGGCGCAAGTTGAAGATCATGCCATCGACGGGCAGCTGCGACATCCTGCGCGCCGCATCGGCAAGGGTCATCTTCTCCCCTGCCCGCTTTTTGATCATCGTGAGCGCGAAGCCGCGTTCTTCAGCGGCATCGGCAATACCGTCAATCATGTCCACGGCACCGCCTGACAAGTGAAACAGCACAACGCCGATGCATCCGTAACGGCCCAACTTGAGCGAACGCGCGGCAAAGTTAGTTCGAAATCCGAGCGCCTCCATGGCCGCATGGACCTTCTCGCGCGTCGACTCGCGTACGCTATCGGGTTCGTTGATCACACGAGACACCGTCTTAAGGGAGACACCTGCGGCAACCGCCACATCATTCATCGAGACGTTTTTCTTGTCCAACGTTGCCACTATTTCTCCCATCGGCTTCATGTCGCATGTTTTCTGCGTTCTAGCATACACTACCTGCTCAATTTTCAAATCAACCGTTTACCGGACAATATCGACCGCTCACCCGTATATCCTTGTTGCTCTTCCAAAAATGTCTTACGTTGTCATTAACGAAATGACAACGTTGTCATTTCGCAATGCCTTCCTTGAGCAGGAAGGTTTCCGGGCAGTCCTGACCATCCATCGACGACCAGTTCCATCCACATGCATCGCGCATCAAGTAGCAAAGGAGCTCTATGGACGCCATCGTAAAGATGCTCGAGAAGCATCAACCGTTCTTCGAGAAGATCTCGAGAAACATCTACCTCCAGGCCATCAAAGACGGATTCCTTGGGTGCATGCCCATCGTCCTTACCTCTTCGATCTTTCTGCTGATCGCCACCCTTCCCGGCGTAGTTGGAATCACGTTGCCCCAGCCGCTCATCGACTGGTGCAACAAGCTGTACAACTTCACCATGGGCGTCATGGGCATCATGGTTGCCGGCACCACCGCCAAGAACTTCACGGCTTCCATGAACCGTCGCATGCCCGCCGGCAAGGTGCTCAACGACGGCTCCACCATGGTTGCCGCCCAGTGCAGCATGCTGCTGCTCGCTGTTACGCAGTTCACCACCAAGTTCAACGGCTCCGAGCTTTCTGTCTTCGATTGCACCAGCATGGGTACGCGCGGTCTGTTCTCGGCCTATATCGCCGCGTTCATTACCGTGTGGGTCTATAAGTTCTGCGTCTCGCGCGATCTGACCATTAAGCTGCCCAAGGAGGTTCCGGGCGCCATCGCTCAGAACTTCCGCGACATCATCCCCTTTGGCGGCGCTGTCATCATCTGCGGCATCATCGATGTTGTCGTGCGCAACCTCATGGGCGTTCCGTTCTCCGAGCTGCTCATCAAGCTGCTCTCCCCGCTCTTCACTGCGGCAGAAACCTATCCTGGCCTTATCCTTATCCAGGCAGCCACCGCGTTCTTCTGGTTCATCGGTGTCCATGGTCCTTCGATTGTCCAGCCGGGCATCGACCCCATCCGTCTTGCCAACCAGGCTGAGAACCTGCAGGTTCTGCTGGCCGGCGGCCACCCCGCCCACTCCCTCACCTTTAACATGTCGCTCGTGGGTGAGTTCGGCGGCACCGGCGCCACGTTCATCGTGCCGCTTCTGCTGATTCTCTTTATGAAGTCCAAGCAGCTCAAAGCCGTCGGTAAGGCCTCGATCGTTCCTGTTGCCTTCGCCGTCAACGAACCGCTGCTCTTTGGCGCGCCGATGATCCTTAACCCCTACATGCTCATCCCCTTTGTTGCCGCCGGCTGCGTCAACGTAAGTGTTGCCAAGTTCTTTATCGACAACGTGGGCATGAACGGCTTCTCCTTCGTGGTGCCTTGGGCTACCCCTGCCCCCATCGGCATCTTCATCACCACGAACTTCCAGCTTATCGCCCTGGTATTTGTCGCGATCATCATCTTGCTGGACGCCATCATCTACCTGCCGTTCTTGAAGGCATACGATAAGCTGCTCTGCGACCAGGAGGCCGAGCGCGCCGCCGAGCTGGGTCTCGAGTCCGATGGTGCCGCTGCCATCGCCGCCAACGCCCCTGCGCCCGCTGTCGAGCAGACCGCCGCTTCCGTCGAGCCGACCGCCGCTGCCGCCGACAGCAAGCCTGTCGCCGATCAGCCCGAGCCCGCCTCCGACGCATCCGCTAAGAAGGATGTCGATGGCCTGAAGGTCCTCGTCCTGTGCGCCGGCGCCGGCACCTCTGCCATGCTCGCCAACGCCATCAAGGAAGGTGCTGCGCAGACCGGAGAGAACATCGCTTCCTCTGCCGGCGCCTATGGCCAGCACACTGCCATCATGGATCAGTACGACGTTATCGTGCTTGCCCCGCAGGTTCGTAGCTACTACAACGACATGAAGGCCGACACTGATCGCCTGGGCATTAAGCTGCTCGCCCCGCGCGGCAAGGAATATATCGACCTTACTCGCGACCCCGCTGGCGCCATCAAGTGGCTCCGCGAGAACCTCGACTAGTTCCTCCCTCTGTTGGTGCCCGGATCCCCAGTTCGGGCACCTCTCCCTATTCGTATCCCACAGAAAGGATGACTCATGACCAACCCCATGCAGTTCCCCGACGGTTTTGTGTTTGGCGGCGCCACCGCCGCTTACCAAGTTGAGGGCGAGACCCGCACGCACGGCAAGGGCAAAGTGCCCTGGGACGATTTCCTGGCAGCTCAGGGTCGCTTCTCCCCCGACCCCGCAAGCGATTTCTACAACAAGTACCCGGTCGATATCGACCTGTGCCAGCGCTTCGGCATTAACGGCATTCGTGTCTCCATCGCTTGGAGCCGTATCTTCCCCAACGGCACCGGCGAGATTAACCCCGAGGGCGTCGCTTTCTATCACGAGCTTTTCGCCACCTGCAACAATGCCGGCGTTATCCCCTATGTCACGCTCGATCACTTCGATACGCCCGAGGCCTTCTACCAGGACGGCGGCGAGGGCTTCTTGACGCGCACGACCATCGATGCCTTTGTCGAGTACGCCAAGTTCTGCTTTGCCGAGTTCACCGAGGTCAAGCACTGGTTCACGTTTAACGAGATTCCCGCAACCGCCGAGGGCAGCTTTATCGTCGGCAACTGGCCGCACGGCGAGAAGTACCGCCTGGACAAGGCCTTCCAGCTCATGCACAACATGATGGTGGCCCACGCCAAGGCTGTCGTCGCCTTCCATGAGGGCGACTTTGAGGGCGAGATCGGCATTGTCCAGAACCTGGAGCCCAAGTATCCCCTCGATCCCAACAGCGCTGCCGACTGCGAGGCCGCCCGCATGGCCGACGTCATCAACAACCGCTGGGTACTTGACGCCACTTTCCGCGGCCACTATGCAGCCGACACCATGGAAGCCGCAACCAAGCTGGCCCATATCGCCGGCGGCGAGCTCGACGTTCGCGACGAGGACATCGCCGCGTTGACCGCCGCGCTCCCCTACAACGATTGCCTGGGCGTCAACACCTACAAGTGCCAGTTCCTGCGTGCCGCCGAGGGCGAAAACGACATCAACCACAATGGCACCGGCGACAAGGGCTCCTCGCGCTGGTTCCTCAAGGGCGTGGGCGAGGCATGCGTGCGCGAAGGCGTTCCCACGACCGATTGGGACTGGATCATCTATCCCGAGGGCCTGTACGACCTGTTGCTCCGCATTAAGAACGATTACCCCAACTACAAGAAGATCTACATCACCGAGAACGGCATGGGCTATAAGGACGACTTCGAGGACGGCTTTATCGATGACGCCCCTCGCATCGACTATATGCGTCAGCATCTCGCATGGATCCTCAAGGCGATTGACGGCGGCGTAAACGTCGACGGCTACTTTGTGTGGTCGCTGCAGGATCAGTTCTCCTGGACCAACGGCTACAACAAGCGCTACGGCCTGTTCTACATCGACTTTGAGACCCAGAAACGTTATCCCAAGGCAAGCGCATACTGGTACAAGAACGTCGCGGAGACCGGCCTGCTCATGGCCTAACTTTTGCCGCGTACCCCCTGTCGGCCGCATGCGAATCCCTCCACGGGTTCGCATGCGGCCTTTTTTGTTTTGGCTCGGCCCGATCAGGCCGTTTGTCTCGATCTGTAACATCTAGCAGGGATTTTCGACCCTAACTGTTACAAATCGAGACAAGCAGAACGCCCGGACAGAAATATCTCAATCTGTAACATCTAACTCGCTTTTAGCCGTCTAACTGTTACAGATCAAGACAAAGGTGACGGCTGGATAGACAAAATCTCGATCAGTAACATCTAGACGACTATTTCACCCCTATCCGTTACAGATTTAGACAAACGGAATCGGCTAGGCAGAAAATCTCGATCTGTAACATCTAGATGAGCTTTTCTCCCCTAACTGTTACAGATCGAGACAATCGGATGGTGGAATCCAAACTATCCAATCAGCTATGGAGCACAGCCTCAAGTTTTCGGTATCACGAACGGGCTTTCGGTATCATTTGGTGCTGATATGACACCGAAAGCCCGTTCGGCTATGTGAGAGAATCCGGTGTGCCAGCTCAGCCAAATCACAGGCCCGCAAACTTCGTTTGCCCGCAGAACGTCACTGCGTCCACGTTTGCGTTTCATTTCACGTCACTTTGACACGCAAAATGACACGCAAATTTTTTCGTGTCATATTTTTGACATGCAAAATGACGTGTAAAATTTTACGTGTCATTTCTCACGTCAAATTGAAGCGAAACGGAGCAACACGATGCAAGAATCCAAAGATCTTGAATTCAAGGAATGCGTCACCAATTCGTTCCTTAAAACCGTCTCCGCTTATGCAAATGGCACGGGAGGACGCGTGCTATTTGGAATTAACGACGACGGAGAAGCCGTTGGCCTCGATGACCTCAAGCAGACCTGTCTGGATATCGAAAACAAGATTAACGATTCGATCATCCCCCAGCCCGATTACTCCCTAAAAATCAACGAGTCCGATGCAACCGTAGAGCTTACGGTCTTTCCCGGCAGATCGAAGCCTTACCTATACCGCTCGAAGGCATACAAGCGCAATGACACCGCGACCATACCAGTTGACACCCTAGGGCTTTCGCGTCTTGTACTCGAGGGTCAAAACCTCTCCTTTGAACAGCTCCCGGCAAGCAAGCAAGATCTATCTTTCACCGTTTTAGAGAATCGCCTAAAAGCAAAGCTCTCACTTCAGTCATTCACAACCGATACTCTCAAAACCCTCGGCCTGCTCGATGAGACCGGAACCTACAACAACGCGGCAGAACTGCTCGCGGACGAGAACGATTTCCCAGGTATCGACATGGCGGTGTTTGGCGACACCATCAATCTCATTAAGCAGCGCAAAACTCTCGAACATGCATCGGTTTTAACGGAGATTGACGGCGCTCTTGAACTATTTGAAACTCAGTACTGTTACGAAGAGATCAAGGGAATGGAGCGGGTCCGCAAGGAGCTCATTCCGCTCGAAGCATTCCGCGAGGCCATTACCAATGCAATCGTTCACAGGACTTGGGATGTACCCGCGCACATTCGCATCTCGATGTTCGACGACCGCGTGGAAGTCGCCTCGCCCGGCGGCTTGCCAGCAAGCATGACTGTCGATGAATACCTGTCCGACATGCTATCCGTTAGACGCAATCGTATTCTTGCCGAAGTCTTTTTGTGCCTGGGTCTTATCGAAGCCTTTGGAACGGGCATCATGCGAATTCGCGACACCTATAAGGACAGCGTCAGAAAGCCCCGGTTTCAAGTTTCGGATAACGCCATTGTGGTCACACTTCCCCTGCTCATGGATAACCCGGGGCTCAAAGGCGACGAACTTATCGTATTCGAACTGTTGAGTAGCGCACATCCTCAATCGACAGGTGAGCTTGCAGCCAAAGTTAGCTTCAGCCGCTCGAAGCTCAATCGCATCCTCAAAAAACTCGTTGAGACAGGCCTGGCGACAGTTGAAGGCGCCGGCAGGGGGCAGAAGTATCGTCTGCAGCGTTAGCTAGCAGATGACCTGCGTGTGCTCTTCGATGGCGGCGCGGTCTTCGGCGGAGATGCTCGGCTCGCATACCACGGCGTCCAGGTTGTCCAGGCGGCAGAAAGTGTAGAAGTCGCGCTTGCCGATCTTGCTGGAGTCGGCGATCAGATAGCGTGAGTCGGCCTTGCTAAAGGCGAGCTGCTGGATACGCCCCTCGTCCATGTTGGACGTGGATACATCGCCGTCCAAGATGCCGTTCGCGCCGATAAAGGCTGCGTCGATCCCCAGCGCGCGCAGGGTGTCCTCGGCCGTGGGGCCAACAAAGGCGGCAGTACGACGGCGGTACATGCCGCCCACCAGGCACAAGTCGCAGTCCTCGCGCTCCTCGAGCAGGTTGAACACCGAAAGCGAGTTGGTCACAATACGCAGGCGAAACGCCGGCAGCATCGAGGCCATCTGCTCAACTGTGGTGCCCGTACCCAAAAAGATGGTCGAGCCCTCCTCGATAAGCTCCACGGCACGGCGCGCGATCTGCAGCTTTTCCTCGGCATGCTTGGAGCGCTTTTCGCTGTGCGAGTACTCATGGCGAAGCATCGCATGGGGGCGACCCTGCGCACTGCGGGCACCGCCATGCACGCGCTCAATCTCACCCAAGCTTGCGAGCTCCTCAAGGTCGCGGCGAATCGTCATGTCCGAGACGCCCAGCGCGTCCGAGATCTCCTTGACCGAGACCGTTCCCTGTTCCTCGAGCAGCTGACGAACCTTATCTTGTCGCTCTGCCTTAATCACGATGAGCCCTCGACATTCCACGCGTACATCAATTCAAACAGTAACGAACAAATTGTATCAGATTCGCGCGGGCCAAAAATGAGCGCTTCAGCTGCGCCTTCCTCACTTTTTTTGAGAAAAATACCCCCTGCTTTAGTGGGGTGTAGTGATAATCTCGCCTGTTCGCGCTACAGTTTGTCCGAAATACCTCGATGTTAGGAACCAAATGATCACTTCCGAGCTTTTCGGCACCGCGCCGTGCGGTACCCCCGTTCATCGCTACACCCTCAACGGGCCCGAGATCTGTGTTCGCATTATGGACTACGGCGCCACCGTTCTGGGCATTGACGTACCCGACATCCCCGGCAACGTACGCGATGTGGTGCTGGGCTTCGATAAGCTCGAGGATTACTTTGACAACCCCGCCTGCTTTGGCGCGACTATCGGCCCCGTAGCCAACCGCACTGCAGGCGCCACAATTACCATCGATGGCACGGACTGGCACATGCCCGCCAACGAGGGCGCCAACAACCTGCACAGCGATCTTGAGCATGGCCTGCACAAGCGTGTATGGGACGTTGAGCTCGACGAGGTCCACAATGCCGTGCGCATGACTACCTCGCTCGAGGATGGCGAGCTGGGACTTCCCGGCAACCGCACGTTTACGGCCGTGTTTACCGTGACGCCGACGGGCCGCTTCCGCATCGAGTACAGCTGTGAGAGCGACCGCGCCACCTACGTGTCCATGACCAACCACACGTACTTTAACCTCGCCGGCCACAACGCCGGTATGGACTGCGAGCACTTCTTTGTTGCCAACGCTGCCCACTACCTGCCCATTAACGAGCAGAACATCCCCACCGGCGAGATTGCTTCGGTCGAGGGTACGCCGTTTGACTTCCGCGAGCTGCGCCCCGTCGCACCCGGTATGGAGGCCGACGATCCGCAGATTAAGCAGGCCCGCGGCTACGACCACTGCCTGTGCATCGGTGGCTACCAGTACGGTCGCAACCTGCGCCGTGCCCTGCACGTCGAGGAGATGTGGACCGGTCGCGAGATGGATTACTACACCACCGCCCCGGGTGTGCAGCTCTACACCGGCAACTGGCTGGGCGACGAGCACGCCAAGGACGATGCCAACTATGGCTGGGGCGCCGGCTTTGCCCTCGAGGCCGAGATGTATCCCGACACGCCGCACCACACGCTGTTCCCCCAGGGTATCGTGGGCCCGGGTCACCCCTACAGTAATGTGATCGAGTACCACTTTATGAGGCACTAAGCCCATAACGCAGCATATCGCACAGCAGCGCCCGCCGGCACACCGCCGACGGGCGCTTTTTCATCTTTTGGGCTCATTTTCGCTGTGACTGTATGAGTGACATATCAAAACTATGCCCATTTACTACGTTTAGCCGGGATGCTCGACCATGCACCGTTTTTTGTTAAAATCGCGAGCCGTCTACCTGCGGTTTTGTTTTTCTCAAATTCGACATGCTCGGCGATAGCCGATCAAACGTAGTAAATGGACATAGTTTTTGACAGGCGGCATCGTGCGCGTCCCTCGTAAGGACAAACTAATCCGTTTTCCTCCGTCCCCAAGGGGTCAGTTGAACAGATTGCCGATGGGGTCGGGGTTGGAGCTGGGGAGGTAGCGGATTTCTAGTTCTATGCCGAGCGCTTGCAGCTCTTTGAGGGCAGCGACGTCTGTGTCGTCTACGGCAACTGCGGGTGTTGCGGGACGCTTGCCCTCCCCTTCCTGCATATGGCCGATGCTAATCTTGGTGATAGGAACACCGCCCTTAACCAGCTCCAATGCATCCGCGGGCGAGGCAACCATGATCAGGATCCATTGACGCGGCGTCGCGGTATGAATAATGTCAATCGTCCTTTGTACCGAGAAAAACCGTGTCCATACACCATCGGGCGCCGCCACCCTCATGGGTGCCCACTTGCGCGAATCCGCCGCAATCTCGTCGTTGACGATCAGGACGAGGTTGCTGCCCACTGCCTCGTTCCACAGCTCAACATCCTGCCCGTAGATAAAACGGTCATCGATACGCGTGAGAAGGATCTTGGGTTGAGCCATCGCTGCCCCATTCTGCTTGAGACCCGTAAGAGCAAGACATCACGTCTCCAATATTAGTGCATTTAAAGTGAGAAAAGCCGTCAGAACACTTGCGCGGATTTGCGATGTCCCGTATCATAGACAGCCGTTGACGCCTCAGTTGCGTCATCACATGGTCGCCAGCGTAGCTCAGTTGGTAGAGCACCGCTCTCGTAAAGCGGGGGTCACCGGTTCGAGCCCGGTCGCTGGCTCCATTGCACAAGATAGCCGCCTTCGGGCGGCTTTTTTGTTGCCGATTTCTCGTTCGCCCGGCAATCCGATCGCCACAACGCAGGGCACCCCCTACTCAACAACAAAAGCCCCGCCGACCGCGGTCTCCCAAACGGGAACCACAATCAACGGGGCTCAAGCGCGACCTCATCAAGGAAATCGCGCCAACACAGCTCAATCGAGCCGCGCGCTACTCCTCCCAGTAGGCGTCGGCAAGCAGCTTAAAGCAGATCTTCTTGACCGGCTGCGCGCCATCGCCCGGGAACTCGAGCGTGGGCATGTGAGGCTCGCCGGCAACGAACAGCGCAAACTTGTCGTCTGCCAGATCGCCGGCGATCGAAGTGTCGGAATCGACCAGATCGTAGTCGTCCTTCTCGTCAAACTCCTGGACCAGCGTCAGGCTGCCCGTGGCGACCTTAAAGGCCTCGCGACCCTCGACGTCGATCTGCACATCGTGATAGCGCTGATGCGTCTCATAGTGAGCGTCGGCCTCGGGACGCGTCGTGGGCGCCATGACGTTCGCAAAGACCTTGTCGCCCAGAATCGGATGGCTGCCGACCTCGAGCTCCGCCGGATCGTTCTCCTCGAGCCAATCAATCAGCACGTCGAGGCCCTTGAGCATGCCGCGGTATTCCTCGATATCGCCCAGTGCACCGTAAATCATCTAAATCCCCTCTCGGATCGTTTCTTTGGCGGCTACTCGGTAAATGCGTTGCCGACGCTGTTGCCACCCACATACGTCTCGACCAGGGTAAGGTCGGGATTGAACACGACAAAGTCGGCGTCGCGCCCCGGCATAATGCTACCGCACTTGTCGTCCACACGGACAAACAAGGAGCGAGCAATACCGAGGCGCAACCCAAACTCTTACAGCTCGGTTACGACAACACCGTTGTAGACCTCGTCCCAACGGTCCATGACCAGATGGCCGGTCATCGGATCCATGGCATTGAGCTTGCCGCAGGTGTTGGCGGTACGCAGCACCGTCTCGTCGTCCGCGCCAGCAGCGATGGCATGCGCAAAGCCGGCGATGGTGGAGTCGCCGGAGCCAGTGGCGTTAACAGCCGGGATATCGGGCGTCTTGGCGCGGAACGCACGACCGTTGTGGAAGCCCACAGAGCCGGCGGCGCCCATGGACACGACGACCCAGGGAATATCGGAGAAGCGGGCGTCAGAGGCAAGTGCCGCGCGAAGCTCGTCCACATCGTCGGTGGTAAAGCTCGTGCCCAGAAGGCCGTTGATCTCGGTCAGGTTAGGCTTGACCAGCTCGGGCTTGACCTCGGACTTAAGCGCAGCCTCGAGCGAGGCGCCCGAGGTATCGAGCAGCACCTTGGCACCAGCGTTCTCGGCAATGCCCGTAATCTTGGCATAGTAGTCCGCCTCGACACCGCGGGGCAGCGAGCCCGAGATAGTGACGACGTCGGCCTTGCCCGCAAGCTCGGTGAACTTGGCGGTAAAGGCATCGAGTTCCTCGGGAGCAATCGTCGGGCCGCTCTCGAGCAGCTCGGTCTGGTTGCCAGCGTGGAGGATATTCAGGCAGATGCGGGTCTCGCCGGCAATGGGTACAAAATCGTTCTTGATGCCGTTGGCATCCATGAGCTCCGCCATGTAGGCGCCCATGTGACCGCCGAGCAGACCGGTAGCAACAACATCGTCGCCCAGCTGGCCCAGGACACGAGCCACGTTGAGGCCCTTGCCGCCGGCGGTCTTTTCGGGCGTTACGCGGTTGACGTCGTCGATGACGAGCTCATCGAGCTGATAGCGCGTATCGACGGACGGGTTCATCGTAACGGTGAGGATCATTTCTAGCTCCTTATCTCGCAGGCTCCTTATGCCTCGCGATACGAGTCGACAAAACGGAATTACAGAATCTCAATCGTGAACGAACGGACGACGGTCTCCTTGGGCTTGGCGACAAGGCAGCCGCGCTTGTGTTCAAGCACGTCATCCTCATCAGAGCAGGTCGAAAGACCGCCCCAAGGCTCAACCGCCACAAAATCGCCCTCGGGCTTGCTCCACACGATGAGATACGGGAAGCCCTCAAAGCTCAGGCGAACGCCCTTGTCCTCGCCCTTCTTGGAAAGCGTGACCTGACGGCTCTCGAGCACGTCAAAGATGGTCTCCGCAAAATCGAAGAGCTCGTGCGACAGCGGCAGGGTCTTTCCCGCCATGGGGTTCTTGGAGCGCCTGTCCACGTCAATCAAACCGGTCGAGGGGACGGCGGTGCAAAGCTCCGCGGCCTCGTCCTTCTCAAAGCGCAGCTCGTAGTCCGTATAGGCCTCGCCCTCGTCGAGTGGGCACCTAAAGCCGGGATGACCGCCAATAAAGAACGGCATGTCCTCGGTGCCCTCGTTGGTCACCTCGTAGGAGACGCGCACGGCAGCGCCCTCGAGCGCATAGCGGGCAACGAGCTTAAACGGATACGGATAATCGCTCAGCAACGCGGCGTTATCCTCCGAAGCCAGGCACATCGCCAGCTCGTTCTCGTTTTGGCTCAGCAGCTTCCACTCCTGCTTGCGCGCAAATCCGTGACGGGCGAGCTTCACGTGGTGCCCGGCAAACGTCATGGCGTTGCCATCGCGCAGGCCTCCGCAGATCGGGAAGCAAATCGGCGCCTGACCGGACCACACAGCAGGGTCGCCCTGCCACAGATACTCGCAACCGTCGGCCTCAATCGAGGTGAACGAGCCGCCAGCCGTGGAAACCGTAATAGAAATCGAATCGTTGGAAAGAGCGTATTCCATTGCCCATCCTTTCGAACAACTGACCTTTATTCGCAAGCACCCATCTCAGTTCTAGCCATAGGGCAAACCCGCACGTTCATCGATGTGTCCGGTATCCCAGCCACCCAACGGGGTACCATATTGACATTGACTTCATTACAGTTGAAAGGCCTTCTTATGCGAACC
The DNA here is from genome assembly GCA_900544065.1 of uncultured Collinsella sp. GTDB lineage: Bacteria > Actinomycetota > Coriobacteriia > Coriobacteriales > Coriobacteriaceae > Collinsella. The sequence continues at coordinate 37,873 of UQTR01000001.1, read as the reverse complement.
ATCATCCTCTATGCCTCGCGCCACCACGGCAACACGAAAAAGCTCGTGGACGCCATTGTCGAGGCGCATCCCGAAATCGATACCCTCGACGTAAAGGCACTCGGTAAAAACGAGTACCCCGACCTGCACGAGTACCATTTGATTGGTGTGGCCACGGGCATTTATTATTCCGAGATCGACAAGGATATGGCACGCGTGCTCACCAACGTGCTGCAGCCACAGGACAAGGTGTTTGGCCTTATGACCTACGGCGGTAAAAACAAGTGGTACGGCAAGGATATCGATGGCATCTGCCGCATGAGGCAGGCAATCTTTATGGGCGTCTACGGCTGCCCCGGCTTTGACACGTGGGGGCCGTTCAAGCTCACCGGCGGCGTCCAGAAAGGCCACCCCAACGCCGAGGAAATAAAGGGCGCTGTCGATTTCTTCGATAAGATCGAAGATGAGTACGGCGACATCATCGTCGAAGAGTATGCCAAACGCGAGAAGCGCCTTGCATACGAAAAAGAGCATCCTGCGGGAGGCCTGGTGGCCGGCGTCAAGCGCACTGCAAAGAAGATCGCTAACAAGCTGTAACTGTTAAGGTGCTTTTGAGCGTTAACCCATACGGCGGGTCCGAGCAAATTCGGGCCCGCCGTCTTTTTCTGTCGCTACTCGGTAAATGCGTTGCCGACGCTCTGGCCGCCAACGTAGGTCTCAACGAGGGTGAGCTCGTGGTCGAACACAACAAAGTCGGCGTCGCGACCCGGCATGATGCTGCCGCACTTATCCTCGATGTGTGCAGAGCGAGCCGGCACCTCGGTTGCCATGCGGATGGCGATATCGGCGCTGGCGATGCCCCAGTCGACGATGTTCTTAACGCCCTGAGCAAGCGTGAGCACCGAGCCGGCAATGCTCTTGCCGTCGGCGAGCCAGCACAGGTTGTCCTTCATGATGACGTCCATGCCGCCACTGGTGTAGCTGCCCTCGGGCATGCCGCCACAGCCAAGGCAGTCGGTGATGAGCACCGTATGCTGCCAGCCCTTTGCCTGCAGCAGCGCCTTGATGGCGGCAGGGTTCACGTGCTTGCCGTCACAGATGATCTCGGCGTAGGTCTCGGGCGTGGACATGGCAGCGCCCACGACACCAGGCTCACGGTGATGCAGCCCGCGCTGGCCGTTATAGGTATGCGTAAAGCAGCTGGCACCGGCGTTGATGGCGGCGATGCACTCATCGTAGGTGGCGTCGGAGTGACCGATGCTGGTCACCACACCCTTGGCGTTCAGAGCAGCCGCATAAGCAGCGGCACCGTCGCGCTCGGCCGCCATGGCGCTCTTAACGATACGACCACCCGCAGCCTCCTGCCACTGATCGAAGACCTCCTCGGAGGGATCGATCAGATAAGCGGGGTTCTGCGCGCCCACATGCTTCATGGTAAAGAAAGGGCCCTCCAGGTAGATGCCCTGAATGCGAGCACCGCAGAAGTCGGGGCCGCGACCCTCGTCCGCCTGAGCGATAGCCGCGCAGGCATCCTTGATCTGATCGACGCCGTCGGTGAACGTCGTGGGCAGCCAGCTGGTGGTGCCACGGCGGGCGAGCTCGGTCGAACTGATATCGATGCCCTCAGGGTCGTTATCGGTAGTCGAGTGGTTATAGAAGCCGTGGATGTGGGTGTCGACCATGCCCGGCGCGATCCACGAACCCGTGTAGTCCCTGATCTCGCAAGAGGGCTCGTCGGCCTGCCAAGCGCCAAAGACGCCATCCTCGACCATAAGATAGCCGCCCAGTTGCGGACCTGCCGGCAAGAAGAACTTGTCAGCCTTAATTGCGTACGTGCTCATATGCACTCCTTGCTTCTAAAGCAGTTGACTGTGGTGTTGCTTATACCCAGCTCATGTAAAAACAAAAAGCGCCCGCCCGCCGTTATGAGCGGACGGGCGCCCTTACAGGGGGACGCGATTAAGCGGTGAAGGGGTGAATCGTCACGCCCTTAACCACGCGGTTGACCGTGCCGGTGGGGCTCGGCGTATCGGGCGTGTTGCCCACGCGCACGGAGTTGAGCAGGCTGATAGCCTGGGCAAACATCACGAACGGCAGAGCAAGGTAGCCCTCGGGAAGCGCCTCGTAGCCCTTAAAGGTGAAGGACTCGCCATCATAGACGGTGGCACCTTCCTGCTGAACGGCGACGGTGTGCTGAGCGATGTCGTCGCCACCGATCTCGTTGAGGATGTCGATGTCGTACTGACGGGTGTAGGCGTCGTTGTTGACGAACACGAAGACGAGCGTCTTATCGTCGACGAAGGACTTAGGTCCATGACGATAGCCCATGGAGGTGTCGTAGGAAGTAGCGACCAGACCGTGAGCAAGCTCGAGGATCTTGAGCTGGCTCTCCTGGGCAAGGCCACCGAAGGAGCCAGAGCCCAAGTAGGTCACGCGGTTGAAGTCGCCAGCCAGGTAATCGGCGATCTCAGGCTCACGAGCGATAACCTCCTCGCCCATCTTGGCGATGGTCTCGACCCACTCGGCCTTCTGCTCGTCAGAGGCAGTGTCGAAAATAAGGGTGGAGAGCAGGGTCATGCAGGAATAAGAACCGGTCATGGCGAAGCCCTTGTCGTTGGCGCGCGGAATGAGCAGCGTCAGCGCGTTGGGATCATCGGCAGACTCGACGGCGAGCTTGCCCTCGGGAGCGCAGGTGATGTTGAGGAACTTGACGTTGTGGACGAGCTCCTTGGCAACGGCAACGGCGGCAAGGCTCTCGGGGCTGTTGCCAGAGCGGGCAAAGGAAACCACGAGCGTGGGATCCTCGGCGCGCAGGAAGTCGCGCGGGGCGCTCACGATGTCGGTCGTGGCGATGGGCTTGAAGTCGTAGAGATCAGTGTTGCCAGCGTGACGCAGGTACGGGGCGCAGGTATCGCCGACGTAGTCGGACGTACCGGCACCGGTGAAGACAACGGACAGACGGCCCTCGCCCATGGCGCGAGCCTCGGCCAGGAAGGCCTCGATGGCCTCCTTGTTCTCGCGATAGATGTTGAGCGTATCACGCCAAAGCTCGGGCTGCTGAGCAATCTCGGCCGTGGTGATCTGGGCGCCGAGCTCGGTGAGCTCCTCGACACTCTTCTCGAACATTTCTAATACCTCTCTCTAGAAGTAATCCTCTGACGTGCAATTATACACTTCGGTTGGTTATCTGGTAGTAACCAGTTAAATGCAAAGAATCACCATATGGAAACGATGCGGACACTAGTTGCTACGCTGGTGGTAAACCTTGTATTTAAACTGATCGGCACGAGCAACCGAGAGTGTATACTCCACAACCTCGTTTGACTCGTTATACGTAGTCCTGACCAAATCGAGCACAGGCGAGCCCTCGACAATTCCCAAAAGGTGGGCGTCGGTGGGACGCGCGATGCTCGCATAGAATTCCTCTTCGGCCACACGTATCTTTTGCTGAAAGTCTTGCTCAATCACATCGTAAAGCGGCTTACGCTCCAGCAGCGGTCGCTTTAGGGACAGAAATTGACGAACCGGTAGATAGCTGCGTTCGACCATCATGGGCATGTTGTCGGCAGAACGAAGGCGCTTAAGCTTAAAAATGCGATCACCGATACGCAATCCCATATGCTCGGCCAGATTCTTATCGGCCTCCATCTCGCAAAACTCGAGAATCGTGGTCTCGGGGTCGCGACCCATCGCGCGCATCTGCTCGGTAAAGCTGTAGGACTGCATAAGATTGGTTGCCTTTGCCGAACGGTCGGTCACAAAGGTACCGCGACCGTGCTGCCGAACCACCAGTCCTAAACGCTCCAGTTCCTGCAGAGCCAGGCGCACCGTGGTGCGTGAGAGACCATAGCGCTCCGAAAGTTCGCGCTCGGAAGGAATCATGTCACCGGCATGATATTCATGGTCAATCTTTTCGGTCAGAATATCGACCAGCTGATCGTACAGCGGTTGCTTACGCGCTCCGATCGCCATCCTATCCTCCCTTTTGCTCAAACTCGGCTACTACCTAGGGTGTTAAGCATTATCGGTCTGCAACACCCGAATCATCAAGAAAACAAAAGCCGCGCGCTCTTTCGAGCACGCGGCTTTTAACATACACATGGCTTAAGGGGTCGGGGTGTGAGCCGCGTAGGGACACACCCCTCAAGCTAGAGCCTTACCAGATGCTCGGCCAGAGACCAAGCGGGCCAGCGCCCAGGATGCCAAGGACGAAGAGCAGGAGAATGCCCTTGGTCGGGGTCCAGCTGTGCTTAGCGAACATGTAGTAAAGCAGCAGCGTAAGCATAAGCGGGACGAGCTTCGGGACGATGGTGTTGAGGGTGTCGGCAACAGAGAAGTTGACCGGATCCTCGGTGACGGTGCCGTAGGTAACGGACTCCATGCCGTTGCCCAGATCGGTGACGCCGCACTCGACAGCGTTGCCGTCGGCATCGGAAGCGGTGAGGGCGTTGCCGTCCTCATCGGTCATGGCGATGGTACCGGCCTCAGCGGTCTCGGTATCGATGCCCTCCATACCGGTGAAGTTCTCGGCCTCCTTCTCGGAGACGATCACGGTAGTAGCGGAGAGGCCACGGGTGGTGCCGTTGGGAATCTGGAGGTTGATCTGGGTGCCACCCATGGTGACGACCAGGCATCCGACGACGAAGACGCCCATGATGGAAGCGGCACGCGTGAAGGCCTGCATGTTGGCGGTCAGAGCGTCAATAGCGCTGGTGCCAAGCTTGTAGGACCAGTTCATGAGCCAGAAGCGCAGAGCGAACTGGACGACGTTGAAGATCACCAGGAAGATGATCGGCGCAGCGGCGTTGCCGTTGATGGCCATGTTAGAGGTGATGCCGGCCGTGATAGGCACGAGCGTCAGCCAGAACAGAGCGTCACCGATACCACCGAGCGGGCCCATTGCGGCAACGCGGACGGCGCGGATCGTGGGGATGTCAACCTTGTTCTGCTCGAGCGAAAGCACGATACCCATAACAAAGGTGACGAGGAACGGGTGGGTGTTGAAGAACTCCAGGTTGTGGCTCATGGAAGCCGCGAGGTCGTTCTTGTTGGTGTGGATCTTCTCCAGACCGGGGATGATGGAGTAAAGCCAGCCAGCGGCCTGCATGCGCTCGTAGTTGAACGATGCCTGCAGGAAGCAGGAGCGCCAAGCCATCTTGTTGAGGGTCTTCTGGTCGAGCTGCGGAGCAGGAGTGAGATCCTCGTAGTGCTCCGGGATCACATACTCATTAGATGCCATCTTCGAAGTCACCTCCGTCAGAAACAGCTGCACCCTTCAGCTCGGTCTGCTGCTGGAAGTCCCAGAAAGCGATGCCGAAGCCGATGAGAGCGAGGATGAGCAGAGCAGGGGTTGCCAGCGAATCGTTGGCAACAGTGATGAGCGCGAGGCCAAAGCCCATGAGGAAGAAGCCCCACATATCGCGGTTCATCATAACCTTGAGCAGGACGGCGAAGCCGACGAAGCGCATCATGCCGCCTGCAGCGGAGAGACCGGTCTGCAGCCAAGTCGGGATGGCAGAAGCGATGGTCTGACCGATGGTAGCGCCAGCGATGAAGAACAGGGTGACGACGACAGCGAAGATCAGGCCGAGCAGAGCCATGGCGAAGTAGTTCAGGCGCTCGATGCCCTTGGTGTCCGCGTTGTGAGCCATGTTATCGGCCGTGGACATAAGCGGGGACATAAGCGTGAAGACCAGGGTAACGCCAAGCTGGCCAAGCAGAGCGAACGGAATGGCGAGGCCGACTGCCGCGTTGGGCTCGAGGCCCGTGGCGATAGCGAGAATGGCTGCCATGATGCCGCCGATGACGGCGTTAGGCGGTTGAGCGCCTCCGATCGGCATGTTGCCGATCGTCATGAGCTGATAGGTACCACCCACGAGAAGACCGGTGTTGAGGTCGCCAAGGATAAGACCGATGACGGCGCCGGTGACGATGGGCTGATAGAGAGACTCGAGGAAGTCAAACTGGTCGATTGCCGCGATGAACGTGACGACGAAGACCAGAGCGATCTGGATGATCGAGTATTCCATCTTGCTCCTCCTTTCAAAATGTATGTACGCACTTTGGATTTCACGTACAGAACGTCAGGGTTTCACTCCTGACAACGTGGATCACGAGGATTACGAGAAGAGCTTGCTCGTGTCCTCAACAGGCGTGCTCGGAACGCGCCTGATCTCCAACTCCACCCCCAATTCCTGCAGCTCTTTAAACGCAGCGACATCCTCGTCGTTAACTGCGACGGAGGTGGCGACTTGGCGCTTTCCTTCCGACATGTGCATGTTGCCGATGTTTACCTTCTTTATAGGCACACCGCCCTTGACGAGCGTAAGCACGTCTTCCGGTGTTTCGGCCACGATGAAGATCTTCTGGCGCGGGCTCGCCTTGCCAATGACGTCGATGGTCTTCTGCAGAGAGAAGAAACGCGTAGCGACGCCGGCGGGAGCGGCCATCTTCATGAGGTTCTGGCGCATGGTGTTGGACGCCACGTCGTCGTTGGCGACGAGGATGAGGTTGGAGCCCAGGGTGGAGTTCCACTGGGTGGCAACCTGACCATGAACCAGTCGGTTATCGATGCGGGTAAGAAGAATGTTGGGTTCTGCCATGTTGATCAGCTTCCTTTCGTTATTTGCTGACGACAGTTACTTGATCTCCTGAATCGCGTAACGCGAAACATCTACGACGGCTCCGGATCGGACTTTGATCTGGACCTTCTCGCCTTCGATGCCTTTGACGGTTCCGTAGATACCGCCGGCGAAAAGAACCTCTTGACCCGGCTTGAGCTCGGTGTGCAGCTCCTTGAAGTACTTCTGCTTCTTCTTCATGTTGATTTGCGACCAGATGGTGTAAATCAAGCCCATGATGACAAGCAGGCCTAAAAGGGCGACCGAGGAGCTCAGGACGTTGGCTCCGAAATCGGCCATTAGATGCCGTCCTCGTCGCCGAAGATATCCTCTTCCTCGGAGCCGGCAACGGATGCGACCGTCTGGGCGGTGACGCCCGTCTGGCCAACGGTCACGGCCTGCTCGCCAAGCTCGGCGAGCGTGGCATTGCCGCGGAGGAACAGAAGCTCAATAACCATGGGAAGGTTGGTGCCAGTCAGAACCTCGACGTTGTCGACATCCTGGGCAATCATCATCGACTGGTTGAACGGGGTGCCGCCAAGCAGGTCGGTAAAGACGAGCACGCCATCGCACTCCTCGCGCATGGCGGTAATAGCGGCGCGGAGATCCTCACCGTAGGATGCGGCCTGGTCGCCCTCAAAAGGAACGACGGTAAAAGCAGGCTGGTCGCCAGCAACCATCGCGATAGCGCTTGCAAGGCCGGGTGCGAACTGTCCATGACCGGTAAGAATAAAGCCAACCATTCAAATTTCCCTTCCGAAGGTGTGTACAATCTGAGTCCGATGATTTTCGGAAGCCAGCGGGCGCTCGCCCTTAAAGCTTCTTGGAAAGCGTTCTTTGAAGACCAGTGGTTTCTAAACTGGTAGTAACCACGTGACGTGTTGTTGTCACTATATCACCCCAGAAGAGGTCGCTTTCCTTGATTCATACGGTAAAACGTTTTTGCACCGCTCACGGTGATAAATCGACCGTTTACCGGTCGTTAACACTTCTACCTGCGGTTTTGAAACCGTTTCGAAATGTTTTGGCAAAAGATCGGATCTTTTCCTGTGTCTAAACAACGCAGGGCGGCTAAAAATAGCGTGTAGAAAAATTGCAGGTCATTGTGAAGATATGTGAATTGGTCTTTTTGACTTAATACCAGTTAGAACCAGTTTTGAGATTATCGGTGAACGGTAGTTTTCGACCGTTCACCGGTCATTTGCAATCGTTTTCAGCCGTTTTCCCACATGAATTGAGGAAAGTTACCAGGTCCTCGGCGTTCGTGCTGCCCCGTCCATCGCGGTCTACGGGGCTAATGGCACCATGGGGACACTCGTATGTCAATTCTGGTCTAACAGAGCCAATTAAAAACGGGACAAGTGATGTAGCTCACTTGTCCCGTTTTTATTTATTTTCGAAGAGCATCGGCCAGCCGCAGGATTGAAACCATCGAATGATAGGCGAGCTCCACCTTTTCACCCGCAAGCAGTCGTTTTGAGCTAGCCTCATCTAGCCCCACAAGCCGAGAAAACAGCAAGCTGCTCATCATACCCTCGTCAATAGAGTCATTTATGATTTTAAGAACGTCCGCATCATTAAGCGATGCCGAGCTGTAAGGGGCAACACGAGCGGAACTCTCAATTAACGATGAGACAAAAGGATGGAGATGCTTTGGGCATAGCCCATCAAACACCACATCCCCATTGTCATTCGAGCCGACCAGGCGCCAAGTATAATGTTCGACCCAATCATCCCCGTCATATATGGTGTCCACAAGCGACCTCCCGACTAAAGGGAGAAACCTATTTGGACATCGGGGCGCAAGACGGCAATCCATATCGGGCCCGCAGCAGCTCCAACCCAACGCACCACATAGGTTCCTTTCCGTACATGCGTATCAATCTGCCCCGAAATGCCGGTGAAGGCAATTCCTGAACCGTTTGTCGGGTAGCAATCGACGTATTTTTGTTTTCCGCTCACAACCTTGTATAGATATATCGTTCCAGCGAAAGAAAAGGGGTCGTTGGCAATTTTGTCCGGAAGAACTTGCCACCTCAAAATCCCGCTTCCGATATGGTCGAGCTTGACCGTTCCGCCGTCCCCCTCAAATGTGGCAAGGGGATTTACCCCAGACTGAGAGTCGGCATCGCCCTCCTTAGCGGTTATCAGCAGGCTGCCCGTATAAGACTGCTGAGGCTCACCTTCAGGACAGGCAGCCTCGGCCCAAGAAGGGCTGCTCAGACAGAACAGTCCGAGCAGCATCATTACTAACAAAAGAAAACTCTTAGATCTTTTCATCTATATCCCCAACATCTCTCAATAATTGTATATTGTGACTATTTTAGATTTATATAACCAACTCGAGCCCTTAGCAAGTCAATTGCTGCAGCAGGTTATATTTCTTTTGGCTCTGTTAGACCAGAATTGACATACGAGTGTCCCCATGGTGCCATATCGTTAGCCCCGTAGACCGCGACGGACGGGGCAGCATGAAAGCCGAGGATCTGGTAACCACCTTCAAACGGGACATGGCGAAGCTGAGCGGGGCCGAGCGCCGCCGCGCGATCGATAGCCTCTTTGGGCTTAAAGGGTAATTATCAATTAGCAAGCCACCGTTACCCTCAACGCAAAAAGCCCGCTAGAACAATGTCCGTTCTAGCGGGCTTTATCAGATTGATTGGCTACGCGCTAAGCAGCTCAAGGCAAACCTTTACGCAAACAGGCCGTAGATGCTGATGTTGGCCTTGGCGTACAGGCCGTTGGCGTACTCGGTCCACTTGGAGCTGGCGCTCGAGGCCTGGGAGGAATACTGCTGATAGGCGGTGTAGTAGGCGGTCATTGCCTGCTTATAGGTAGCGCTATCGGCCGTAAAGGCATCGTCGGCAAAGGCCTTGGCGTAGGTGCTGTCCTCGTCCTTCCAGGTGCCCTTCGAGCTATCCCACTCGTCACCGGCAAGGTTGATGATGTAGTCGGCGTAATCCTTGCTTGCGGTCTCCTCGTTGCCGTCGGAAGGCTCGGTCGGAGCGGTCGGCATGCTCGCGGAGGTGTCGCCCACCTTCTTCTTGTAGAGCTTCTGCAGCGTCGCGGACTGACGGACGATCTGCTTGGCCTGGTCCTTGGACACGCCATACTGCGTGGCCATGGTCTTGTAGTCGGAGGTACCGATGGAATCCTCGGCGTACTGCTTCATCTCCTTGGAAGAGACCGTAATGCCCTCGTCCTCGGCAGCGTCGAGCAGGATCTGATTGCGCACGTAGGACAGGATAACGTCGGCAGACGGAGCGGCGTAGTTGCCGTCGTCGTCCTTGACGGTGTCGAGGCTGTACTGGCTCTCGATGGCCTCGCGCGCGGTGATGTCGCTCTTCTTGCCGTTGTAGCTGTAGCTTGCCACGGTCGAGTCGAGCTGATCCTCGGTCAGGGTCGAAGAGCCAACGCCCTTGCCGCCAAAGCCACCGTTGCCCACAAAGAAGCCCACCACGGCAGCGATCACGACGGCGACCACAAAGGCGGCAATCATCGTCTTCTTGTGCTTGGAGGCGTGGTCGTCCTCGTCGGTATCGGCGTCGTCGTCCTCGTTCTGCGTCTCGGGCATGAGGTTCTCGTCCGCAGCGTCCGCGGCGATCTGAGCCTCCAGACGGGCGTCCTCTTCCTCGGCGGTCGTACCAGCGGCAATGTGCTCGGCAGACGTACCGGCGACCAGGTCGATCTTCTCTTCCTCGTCACCGTCGGGACCTTCGCCGCGCTCGATGATCTGGATGCCGTCGATCTCGTCCTTCTCGTCCTTCTTTTGAATCAGACCCATATCAGTTACTCCTTGTTAGGAAACATAGTCCCCAATAGAATACGCCCGGCAGAGCGCCGGGCGTATTGATTCTTAGGTTATACGCAAACACTTAAGTACTATTTAGGCGTTTGCAGCGTGCATACCTTAGACCAGGTGCGCAATAACGGCATCGGCAAAGGCCTGCGTGCCCACAGCGCCATCAACGGAGCCGGCCTGGGCACGACGCACGTCACCGGTAACCTGCTCGCCCTCGTCGAGCGTGGCAGATACGGCGGCACGAATGCGATTGGCAGCATCGTTCTCGCCCAGATGATCGAGCATCATAGCCGCAGACAGAATCTCGGCCGTGGGGTTGGCGATATCCTGGCCCGCGATATCGGGCGCGGAGCCGTGCGTTGCCTCAAAGATGGCGCAATCGGCACCGATGTTGGAACCCGGAGCCATGCCCAGGCCACCCACCAGGCCAGCGCACAGGTCGCTGACGATATCGCCGTACAGGTTGGGCAGCACCAGGACATCGAAGTCGTTGGGGTTCTGGACCAGGCCCATGCAGGTGGCGTCGACGATCTTGTCGTTGAACTCGATATCGGGATAGTTGGCGGCCACCTCGCGCGCAACGCGCAGGAACAGACCATCGGTCGCCTTCATGATGTTGGCCTTATGCACGGCCGTCACCTTTTTGCGGCCACAGCGGCGGGCATACTCAAAGGCATACTCCACAATGCGGCGGCTCTTGGCGATAGAGATCGGCTTAATCGAGATAGCGGAATCGGCAGCGAAGGTCTTCTGGCCCGAGCGCTCGACGAGCTGCGAGAGCTCCTCGACCTCGGCAGCGCCCTCGTCGAACTCGATGCCGGCGTAGAGGTCCTCGGTGTTCTCGCGCACGATGACCAGGTCGACGTCGCGGAAGCGCGAGCCGTCGCCCGGCTGCGACAGGCAAGGGCGCACGCAGGCATACAGGTCGAAGTGCTTTCGCAGGGCCACATTGACGCTGCGGAAACCCGTACCGACCGGCGTGGTGATGGGGCCCTTGATAGCAACCTTGGTCTCGGCGACCGCGTCGAGCACGTGCTGAGGCAGTGGCGTGCCAAACTCGTCCATGACGCCGGCACCGGCCTCTTGGACGTTCCAATTGATCTGGACACCGGTGGCCTCGACCACGCGGCGCATGGCCTGCGTAATCTCGGGACCGATACCGTCACCGGGAATCAGGACTACATCGTGCGCCATAATCTGTTACTCCTCGTCTTCGGCGGCCTCAGATTTTTTAACGCTAGCACGCTTCTTCTTTTTGGAGAGATCCAGGCCAAAACGTTTAACAAGCATTTCGCAAATCTCGCTCGAACGGGCCTTGAGATAGCTGCCCTTACCGTTCTCGGCATCGAACTTAAGGCGCAGCGCGAGCTTCTCGGCAACCTCGGCGTCGATCTCGCCCTGGCCAAACTCGTACAGGCAGCCTAGCATGTCACGGTACTCAAGATCGCCGTGGTAGCACTGGATGGCCTCGTCCAGAATGGGCCAAGCCTCGCGCGAACGCTCGACGCTCGTGGCGCCCCACACGCACAGCAGGCGGAAGGCGGCATAGCGCAGCGTGGAGGAAATCTCGTCGAACAGCGCGGTCTCGGCGCCCTCAAAGGCATCGCCCAGTTGCTCGGGGCAGGTGGTGGCAAGCGCCGCCAGGGCATCGAGGGCCTCCCAGCGGGTCTGAGCCTCGGGGCGGTCGAGTGCCTCGATCAGCGCAGGCACGCAGGGAACGACACGCTGCGGATCGCGCTCGGCCAGCAGGTGCAGCACGCGGGCGGCAAACTGGCGGATGCGGCGCGTGGGGCAGCCGAGCTCCTGGACCAGGCGGTCGACGGCGTTCTCGTTCTCCTCTGCCAGCTGAAGCTGTGCCAGCTCCTCGTCGGTGAGCTGTTCGTCTTTGTTTTCTGCCATAGTTACCTCTTCTTACTATTTCTTGGCGTGCTTGCCAGCACCCTTGCTTTTATCGGTGACCGAGATGAGCTGTCGGTCGGCAGCGCCATTGCGACGCGCGCGGCGGCGTTCCTCGGCGTCGCCCGCGTCGGCGGCGGCGCGATGAGCCTTGTTGACGTTAAAGACCTCGTCATGCTTGCGCCACGGACCGACGGACTCGCCAAAGCTCATCTTAAGACCGGCGATAAAACCGCCGAGCCAGCCGATCGGCGCAAACTGCACCAGCGGGAACAGCGAGAACACCCAGGTCAGCAGGACGACTGCCGCCGCGCCTGCAAAATTGGCGATCCAGTAGTCGCGCTTGGTGATCACGCGCTTTTCGCAGGCCCACTGGCCGCACAAAAAGCCAATGTAGATCGCAAAGAGAAAGAGTACCAGCGCTAGTACCACGAACGTCCAGCTCATGGGCGCTACTCCCCGTGATGGTGGCCGCAGCAGCACTCATGGCCGTCGTCATGGCCGTGGCCGCCGCAGCACTCGTGGTCCTCGCCGTGATGGTGACCGCAACCGCACTCATGGTCGTCGCCGTGCTCGCCGCAACCGCAGCCTTCCTCGTGAGCGCCATGCTCTTCGGGACGATACTGCGACCAGTCCAGACCGGCGGCGATGGCGTCGGCCTCCTCCTTATAGAGGACCGTGATGGCCTGGGTGCCCAGCTTGGCACCACCGATGGCGTCGAGCATATCGTAGAGCGTAAAGGCCACGTCGGCGCCGGGCAGCGCAAGCTCGCGGTCGTCGGCATAGGCGAGCGCCAAGCGCAGGTCCTTAATGAAGTGCTCGACCATAAAGCCGGGCTTGTAGTCGCCGTCGAGCGCCTTGGGAGCCAGGCTCTCCATGGCGCCGGACTTGCCGGTACCGCCCAGGATCATCTGACGGGTCTTCTCCAGGTCAAGACCGCTCAGCTCGGCAAATGCCATGGCGTCTGCCATGCCGACCATGCAGGCGCCCAGCGACACCTGGTTGGCGAGTTTGGCAGCCTGGCCCTTGCCGGCGCCATCGAAGCAGCAGATGTTGGCCGCAAAGGTGGCAAGGATGTCGCGGACCGGCGCGATGTCGTTCTCGGTAGCGCCCACGATAGCCGTGAGCGTGCCGGCGATCGCGCCCGACTCGCCACCGGTGACGGGGCAGTCAAACGCCATGCGACCGGAGACCTGAGCGGCCTCGGCAATGTCGCGGGCGAGCTCGGGCGAGCTCGTGGTGAGGTCGATCAAGACCGCGCCCGGCTTGGTGCACGCGAGCAGGCCGTCGCCCGCCAGGTAGAGCTCCTCGACCTCGGAGGGATAGCCCACCATGGTAAAGACGACATCGGCGTTCGCCACGGCATCGGCCGGCGTATCGGCCCAGGCGGCACCGCGCTCGATGAGCGCAGCGGCCTTGGACTTGGTGCGGTTGTTGACCGTGACGGGGTAGCCGGCGTCCAGGATGTGGCCGGCGATGGGGGCACCCATGATTCCGGTGCCGATGAATGCGACGGAGAGCTTGTTTGCCATGAAACCTTTCCTTTTGGGTTGGGTGTTGTTACCAGGTTAAAATACTCGGTGCCAGCGTTTCGGCCGTGACTTGAGGGCACTTGCAGCCGCAGCGCCTACCTACTCACCGCGCACACGGCGCGCGATGCGGTCGGAAAGCGAGGCTTTCTCGGCACGGTTCTTACCCCAAAACGCAAGTGCCACCATGCCGGGGCCCACGTGCGAGCCGATGGTAGGACCAACGGAACTACGGATGATGGTGACGTCGGCACAGCCCTCCTCCTTGCGGATGGCGGCTTCGAGCCAGTCGCCGTCCTTTTCGGCATCGGCCGTCATGATGGCGATGGGCATGGTGCGGTCGGGCACGTAGTTCTCGCGGAACGACTTGAGGATGGACTTGAGCGCCTTCTTGCGGCCGCGGTTGACGCCGATCAGCGACAGCGAGCCGGCAAGGTCGTAGGAGAGCTCGGGCTTGACATCGAGCTTTGCCGTGAGCTGCGCCGCCGCGGGCGGAATGCGGCCGCCGGCAGCCAGCGCGTCGAAGCTCTCGAGCGTAAAGTAGCCGTGGACGTAGGTCTTTGCCTCGTTTGCCCAGTCGACCAGCTGCTTGGCGGTCAGTCCCGCCGAGCGCTGGCGCACGGCCTCGAGCGCCAAGAGCGCGCCGGTTGCACAGGGCAGAGCGTTGTCGACCACGTACAGCTCAAAATCGGGATACTCGGCGCGCACGGCATCTGCCGCCTGGCACGCGGAGTTGTAGCTCGACGACAGCGCCGAGGTAAAGCACAGGTAGACCGTGGGCGTGCCCTCCTTGGCACACTCGGTAAAGAACTCGATATAGCGACCGAGCGACACGGCGGAGGTAGACACGCGAGCGCCGGCGCGCATGCGGTCGTAGAACTCCTTGGGTGTGATGCTCGACCAGATGTCATCCGTGCGCTCCTCGCCATCGATAATGAAGGGGAAACCCAGGATATCGACATCGAGGTTCGCGGCGACCTCGGGGCTAAAGTCGCAGCAAGTATCGACGACGATGCGGCAACGGTCCGAATGACCGGCGGATGCGGCCTTGTCCATCAAAGCGACTCCTTACGTAAAAAGGCGGCCACCCGCATGGGATGGCCGCCAACCGTTAACTCATGCAAGTTAACGTATTTTACTCGTCAAGTGTTTCGATGCGGGGCTTGATGATGCCATATCCACCATTCTTACGGTGATACACCACATTGATGAGGCCAGTCGTCGCGTTCTCGAACACGTAGAAGTCGTGGCCGAGCAGATCTGTCTGCACCAGCGCCTGCTCCTCGGTCATCGGGGTGACGTCGATAACCTTCTCGCGGACGAGCAGGTCGTCCTCTTCCTCGGGCAGCAGCAGGTCGGCCAGATCCTCGACGCGCTCGACCGGCGCAACATCCGCGGCGCTGGCACCGCCCTGGCGGTTGTCCACGACCTTGGTCTTGAACTTGCGCAGCTGGCGGGTGACCTTATCGGCGGAGAGGTCGATGGCGGCGTACATATCCGCACCGTGCTCGGCAACGCGAATCACCGAACCGCGGGCACGAACCGTAACCTCGACGATTGCCGGGTTGGGGTTCGAGGGGTTCTTCTCATAACGAAGTACGACGTCGACCGTCATGGGCTCGATATCGAAAACCTTGAGCGCCTCGCCGATCTTCTCATCCACATGCGCACGCAGAGCATCGGTTACCGTCGTTTTGCGTCCAGAAACCTTGATATCCATACGTGGCTCCAATCTGCCTCGGGGACTTACTGTACTGGCTATGTACCCATTGCCGTGCATTTAATCACGCGGATTCCCAAAGACCCGAATAACGATTGCTTGATACCGCATACCGAAGTCTCGCACTTTTCTGTGGCAAAGTGCGCTATAGGAGGGAGCCGGCGACTTTGTATTTGGTCCCGAAAATTGCCTTTGACCTGCTGGTTTTATTGGGATGAAAAAGCCGGGCTCCCCTATTGGGGAAGCCCGGCAGTGCGTGTTGAAACCGTGAAGAGGTGTCCTTTCCAACGTATAGGAGACACCACCCCTAGCAATAACTAGCTATTAAGTTTGTTAATGTCGTCGTCGGTGATGGTGCCTTCCTGGCTGGACGATTTATCCTCGGAGGATGCGGTCTCATTGTTGGAATCGGAAGACTCGACGCCGGAGGACGTGGTCTCACTGGACTCAGAGTCGCCCGGTTGCACGTTAGCGCCCGAAACCGTCTTAGTGGTGAGGTCGTAGGGAATCTGGCCGTACCAGACGCAGTGAACCGCCTCGAGCGTGCCGTCGACCGTGATGTCGTCGAGGGCATCACTCACGGCACGGCACAGTTCGTCATTGGACGAGAGGCCCGCAACACCAAGCGTCGAGGGCGCCTCGAGCGCACCGACATAGGAGACCTCGCTCATCAGGCGTGCAAGGTAGCCGCCGGCCGTGGAGTCGCAGATCACATAGTCGACCTCGCCGGACTCGAGCGCCTCAAAGCACTCGTTGATGTTGGAGTAGGTCTTTTGGTTGGCGGTGATGCTCTGCTTAGCAAGCGCCTCCTGCGAGGCCGATGACATCTGGACACCCAGAGTAGACGTGTTAAGGGTATCGGTGGAAACGTTTAGCGACCCACCATCGCTGGTTCTACCGAACACGGAAGCGGCATCGTACAGGCAGGTGCCGAGCGAGCTAACGTCCCCGTCCGTGGAGTTGATCTCGCCGATAAAGATATCAGCCTTTTTGTCACCGAGCGCGGAACCTGCCGAGGACGCATCGACAAAGGCGACCTTAAGGCCCATGCGGCTTGCGAGGGCGCGGGCAGCGTCGACTGCATACCCCGTGAGCTCGCCGTCAGCGCCCTGCATGGCCTGCGGCGCATCGGAGGTATCGAGGGCAACCGTCAGGGTACCGGGGGTGACCAGGGCATCATCCGACACCGCGGGCGTGACGGTCTCGTACTCGATCTGGTCGATCGTGGGAGTCGTGAACGTAGACAGCGGGTTGAACGCGCATCCGCTCAGGCCCAAAACGGCGATGACCGCTGCGGTCCCAGCACCTAACCGAGCCGCGTGCATCAAGCTGCCCCTCACCATGTCCACTACCCTGCCTTCTGTGTCGTATACGATCCGTGCGTTGCACGAAATATCAGATTGTTCCCACCAGCTGACCTGGTATTTGACCCCACACTTGCGCACCGGGGTGTTTGCTCGGGAGGCCGCAGCCACCTTCACGACTGGCCCGCTCGCCCGCGAGGCGGTATTGCCCCAAAGAAAGTAGAACGGACGGTGCGGCTTACATCTAGGACGCGCCATGATCGCGCCGCGCGCACGCGGTCGCTTACGTGGATCCCTTTGACCGCGTCTGTCTTGGACTAGGACGGGCATTTCGTCCGTCCGCAACCACAGCCTGGTAGGAACGTAGCGCATTATAGCTAAGTTCAAGCTAAAGTTTAAGGTTAGGGGCGTCATTCGCATCGCGAGTACAGATTTCGCAGGTCGGAGTGGGCTATTCGTGCCTCTGTGAAGCCCGGAGCTCCCCTATGGGGAGCTCCGGGGCACCCTTCCTAGGGTGCCGTGGCCAAAAAATGGCAAATATGAGTACTGTCACCAATTTAGTAACAGGCAATTTTGGCCTCTCGGACAGATTTTGCGCTCAATGTCGCTAACCTGATGCTTAGTTATTCCACATTTGTTTATTATCTTCTTACTTTATGCCGCCTCCGAGTCCTAAATTCCTTGATTTTGCTGTTACTGATTTAGTGACAGTACTCATATTTGCCATATTTTGGCCAGGGCATATGATTAACCCCCTATTTTCGACGTGAATTAGACCGGCTTAAGCCCAAAACACGCCCGCAGCGTGTTAAGCAACGCCTCTTGCTTCTTCCTGCGGGCATCGACACGATTCCGGTACCGCTTTCGCATACGCTGGTGGATGCGCCATGCGAGCGCTTCCATCGCTTCCATGTCGCAGAGCATTTCGTTGTTGACCGTCGCGACCTCGATTCCCATAGTAATCAAGCCCGTGTTGCGTTTTTCATCATGGATACGTCCCCTCCGGGAGGAATGGCCCAGCTCACCGTTGTATTCAAGGTCAAACCGGGCTGCTTCCTGATACGCATCGCAAACTGCATGCGGCATCCCCGAGATTGCCTGCGCGCGGTCATCAAACTCGATCTTGTAGTCGGTCTTAAAAGGTCCGCAGGCAAACCCGCCATAGGAAAACGGAAGCGAAAACAGGGCGAGCATGATGCACTCCATGGGCGAGAGCAGGTTTTCTGACAGGTAGGGACACAGACGCAGCAGCTGTTTGGCCACATTCCCCTTGCATGCCGCAAGGTAATCTGCCAGGCGATCGGGCGTCAGCGCCGGCTCGACTTCAAAGTAGCCCACGTCTGCTGGCTGGTCCTTGTCCTTTGCAAGTTTATTCGTAACAGGCGAGGTGTAGGGAGGCAGATACTTCCCGCGGTCGCTCAGTGAAATCTTAGAGCACAGCTCCTGGGCCAGGGCAAATGCCTGGATACAGCCAAGTTCGCGCGCAACGGCAAGGCAGAGGGCCTCGGGAGACAAGCTGTACACCCCCGGTTCCACCTCTAGAATCGAGCCGGCGGGCAACCCGGAACACACGGACCAGCCTACGCTAGGCATGCGGCGGCGCTGCGCCGCAGATCCCACCAGCAAGCACAGATCTTCTTGCACCTCGCCACTTTTGGCTCCAATTCGCACCAAGTCAGGAAGATAGATATCCTCGGTCGAGGGCGACGACGTGCGCAGCACACGGCGCTCATCATCGGGATTAAGGTCCTTCCAGCTGATATAGCCCATCTGCCGGCGCTCGGCGCGCATCATGCGCAGCGCCGAAGCGCCTGTTAGGATTACGGAAGCCGCTAGCTGTTCGCCTGTCGGCTCGTTGCGCCGCTCAATCTTCACTGCCACAAAACCACCCCTACCAAACACGTGCGATAGCAAGGCCATCGACTGCCGCAGCGCCGGCACGCCTGAGCTCCGCCGAGGCTGCTGCCATGGTCGCGCCCGTGGTGATAACGTCATCGATAAGCAGTAGGCGGCGGTCGTGCACGTCCTCAACCGTCTCGTACATGCCTTGGGCACGCTCGCGACGCTCCTCACGACCGAGTTCGCGCTGGTCGCCATGCCCGTACTTGACGAGGGCATCGAGCAGGGGAACACCCGACAGCTCGCAAAATGGGCGCGCAATGGCCTCCATATGATCAAAGCCACGCCGCCGAAACGCTGCCGCCGTCGCAGGCACAAACACCACCGCATCCGCACCGGACAGCACACCTCCTAAGCGATCGGGCGCTACGACCTGGGCATGCAGGGCGGTGTCGTAAAGCAGCTCCGCCAGATACGGAGCCAGACGTCGCTCGCCCGCATCCTTGTACGCTTTAATGATGCGCGGCAGCGGATGCGCATAGACGGCGCACGCCAGGCAGCGGTCGAGCGCCTCCGCCATTGCCGAGGACGTGCCCTCGACCGAACACTCAGTGCACAGCAAATCCCCAAACGGGGCGCCGCATCGGGTGCAGCTATGACGTGGGTCGATGAGCGTGAGCGCAGCCAGGCAGTCTTGGCAAATAAGCGTACCGGCGCGCTCGCAGCCGGCACATCGTGTTGGCGACAACGCCTCAAGCGCCTCGTGCGCCGCCCGCTCGGCAAACGGTAGCGATTCGTCCGCAAACGGTAGGGCGCCGGCACCCTGCAGACGGCTCAATATGTTCAGATGGCTCTTCAAGACACAACCCTCCCTACGTTCGGTCGCAGGGAGGGTTGTTGATTCAGCGCTATGATACCCCGATGCGCTCGGGGCAAGGCGAGCAAAATCCGCTCGCGGGCGTTATTCGCCGGCGGGCGGTTGTGGTGCAGACGAAGACGGGGTCGAGCCCTCGCCACCATCCTGGCGCGGCTTGCGGGAACGGCGACGGCGACGGCGCTTTTGGCCCTGGTCGGCCGAGCCCTCGCCACCGCGATCCTCGCGCGGCTCGCGCTCGTCGCGAGCGGCGCCACGCGAAGCCTTAGCAGCCGCTCCCCCGCCATCTCCGGGACGACGGCGCGTGACCTTGACCTCGCCATCCGAGACCTGATCGGCCACGGAGGGCACTGAAGGCTTCTGCTGCGCGCCCGAGGAATGGCGACGGCGCGGACGCGGCACGCGCTCATCCTCGCCACGTGACTTGCCGCCCTTGTCGGCAGACGCATCGGAGGCCGAGGCGCCCTTGGAAGCGGCACCAGCCTCGCGAGCAGCTGCGGCGCGGAAGGCGTCCTCGCGCTCCTCGCTCGACAGATGACGGCGGCGGCGACGTGTGGGGTTCATGCCACCGCCGCGATTCTGCTGCTGGGGTTGCTGAACCTCGCGCTCGCGAGAGGCGTTCTTGCCCGCGGCTGCAGCCTCGGCAGCATCGCCCGAGCCTGCGCGCTTGCGACGACGACGGCCACCGGCGGCCTCCTCGGCCTCAGGCGTTGCGGCATTGCCACGGCCCTTTCCGCGGCCACGACCCTCGCCCTGCCCCTGACCGGCGCGAGCATCGGATTCAGCATCGCGACGACGGCGCTTGGGCATCGAAGTGCCGACCAGACGGTCGGCACTCGACAGGCCATCGCCCACGTCGACGCCGTTCTCGCGATCGAGTTCCATGAGCGCCAGGCGCATCTCGGGCGACTCGATGCGCTCGAGCACATCGCGCGTCACGCAGTCGGGGCGGCAATTGCAGCCCTGCTCGGCAGCCTTCTTTTTGCAGCCCTCCGAGCACGTCATATCGGCCAGGTTGACCTTAAAGACCTTGCCGTTCTCCAGGCGCAGCACCAGCTGCTCGCGCGGCGTGTCATATTCCTGAATACGCGCCTTGCCGAGCGGCGTATCGATAAGCGTCTTCTTTTTGGGCGCGCGGCTCTTAAAGTCCTTGTAGGCCTCGAACTCGTAGCGCAGGCAGCACATCAGGCGGCCGCACACGCCGCTGATCTTGGAGGAATTGAGCGGCAGGTCCTGCTCTTTTGCCATGCGGATCGAGACGGGCTCAAACTGTCCGCCAAAGCGCGTGCAACAGAGCTCCTGGCCGCACTGGGCATAGCCGCCCACCAGGCGAGTCTCGTCGCGCACACCGATCTGGCGCATGTCGACGCGAATGTGCAGCGTCGAGGACAGATCCTTGACGAGCTGGCGAAAATCGACGCGCTCCTCGGCCGCAAAGTAGAACACGGCCTTCTCGCCGCCAAACAGGTACTCGACGCCGACCGGCTTCATCTCGAGGTCGAGTTCTTTGACCAGACGGCGGAAATCGACCATGGCCTCGTCGCCCTGGATGGCAAGATCGTCGGCAAGCTGCAGGTCGATGTCGCTCGCCACGCGCAGCACGGGCTTGAGCGGCTGACCGATCTCGTCTTGCGGCACCTCGAAGGGATCGGCCGTGACCAAGCCGATCTCGGTTCCGCGCTCGGTGGAGCAAATGGCATAATCGGCCTCGAGGATATCCAGGTCCTGCGGGTCAAACCACAGGTCGCGCGAGGCGTAGGTAAACTTAACGGGTACGACTAACGGCATTTCAGTGCCTTCCTGATATCGAACAGCATGACCTCGATGGCCAGCTGGGGAGTAACGTTTCTGGCGATGTTGCGCTCGGCGGTCGCGACCGCCTCGAGCGCCTGGGTGGCACCCGCAACATTGGTCGCGGCGGCAAGCCGACCGATCGTGTCGCGCACATCCTCGTTAACCACGTCGGCTGCCTCGTCCTGAAGTGTCAGCAGCACGTCGCGCATGAGCGTCCGCGCGCTCGCCAGCGCTTCCATGATACCCGAACGCTCGCGCGCATTGAGTTCGCGCTTGTTGCGGTCCTCAAGCTGCTTCAATGCTCCACGCGACAGGTAGTCGGCATTTTGCTCGAGTACCTTTTCCTGCGTGGACTTGACCTCGGCGAGCGGCGCCTTGACGGCGACGATGAGCGACTTGGCGCGACTGAGCACGTCGGCCTCGTCGGCGGCAATGAGTGAGTCGATGGCACGGACCATCTGACGGCGGGCGTCCTGGCGCTCGGCGCTCTTAAGAAACTCGATGCCGCGTGTGGGGCTTCCCGCCACGGCGACCGCCATGCGGCAACGCGCAAGTTCCTGACCGGTGGCGCGGCTCACGGACTGCGCGGCGACGGCGGGCGATACCAGCCGAAACGGCACGCACTGGCAACGACTCACGATAGTGGGCAGCATCACGTCGGCCGAGGTGCCCAGCAAGATAAACATAACGCCCTCGGGCGGCTCCTCGAGCGTTTTGAGCAGTGCGTTGGCGGTGTTGGCACGCAGTTGCTCGGCACGGTCGATGATGTAGACCTTGGCCTTGGCGCGGATGGGCGCCAGCGGCACGTCATCGAGCAGCTCGCGGGTCTGGGCGATGAGGTAACCCGTGGCGCTCTCGGGCGTGTAATAGTGCACGTCAGGATGCGTATGCCGAGAGACGCGCACGCAGCTGTCGCATGCGCCGCAGCCGTCCTGCTCGCACAGGAAGGCTTGGGCGAGCGCCCACGCGGCGTCGAGCTTGCCCGCGCCGGGCGCGCCCAAAAACAGGTAGGCGTGCGATGCGCGACCGCTAGCGACGGCATTGGTCAAAAAGTCGCGCACGCGCTCTTGGGTGTCGAGCTTGGCCAGCAGGCTTGCCTGAGCGGGGGCCATGTTACTCGGCCTCCTTGGCAAGCGCGGCGGCGACAGCATCCTGGGGGATATCGAGACCGTACGCGCGAACCTGCTCGACCGTCTTCTCGAAAACTTCCTCGACGGTCGTAGTGGCGTCGATGAGCTTTACGCGGTTTGGCTCCTCGGCAGCAATGGCACAAAATCCCTGGTACACACGCTCTTGGAATGCCATGCCCTTAGCCTCCATGCGATCTGCCGCGCCACGGGCTGCCATGCGTAGCGCCGCCTGCTCGGGCGTGATGTGGTAGACGAGTGTGAGCGCCGGGTGCGTTCCCGCGACGGCCAGGTTGTTGGCGTCGCGCACCATCTGGCGGTCGAGGCCATCGGCAAACGCCTGGTAGCAGGTCGTGGAATCGTAGAAGCGATCGCACAGGACCACCTTGCCGGCCGCAAGGGCGGGGGCTATGACCTCGTGCACCAGCTGGGCACGCGCAGCCTCGTAGAGCAGCAACTCGCAGGTGTCGCCCATCGCCATATTGGCGGGGTCGAGCAGCAGGGCGCGGATCTTTTCGCTGATGGCGGTGCCGCCCGGTTCGCGCAGGCTCACAACCTGGTGGCCAGCGAGCTCGAGCGCACGGGCAAGCAGGCGCGCCTGCGTAGATTTACCAGCGCCATCGACGCCCTCGAGCGTGATAAAGCTATGTTGAGCGGGCTCAAAAGCCATGGGCGCAGCCCCTTCCTACAAGGCGCGTAAATGCAGATATATCAACCAAGCCATGATACCCCAGTGCTCGGCACGTCCCAAATCCCACCTAGCCAATGGCTACTCAGGCGGCAGTTAGGGACGTTCCTAAACTGCCGGCCGAAAAGGAACGTCCTCAACTGCCGGCTTTTTGGGGTGCTGGGTATAATCGTCGTATTGCATTGAAATGTGGCGAAAGGAGTGGCAATGTCTCGGTATTGCGCCTCGTGCGGCAAGCTTCTTGCAGATAATGCCAAGTTCTGCACCTCGTGCGGTGCACCCGTTGAGCAAACAGCCGCGAGCGATAGCCAGCCCGCTTTTGAGCAGACCGGCTCCCTTGATACGCCGCAAGCCAAGGCGGACGACCCCCTCGCCTATAGCCCCGACCCCGCCGCAAGGACCGAGGCCGTCGAGACCACGCAGCGCATACCCGTCGCGAGCGGCTCGCCCCAACAGCAGCCGGCTCCCGCATACGCGCCCGCTTCGCCACAGACCCCCGCTCCCAAAAAGAGCGGCACCGGGCCGCTTATCGCCGTTATCGTTGTGCTGGTGGCGATCATCATCGCCCTGGTCATCTTCTTTGCGATCAGACCGTTCGACAACGCCGCCACGCAGACGACTGCCGCGGTAGCTAAGCTGCACCATGACGTCGACGACGATGACCTAAAGCCTCTCGGCGATCCCAACAGCCTGTACGACGATGATGACGATGACGACGAGGATGGCGGCGAAGCAACGCTCTCCGAGCAGAACCTCTACCGTCGCCTGAGCGAATACTACGACCTGCTCGAAGATCTCGACAGCCAGGTCCGTGGCTGCGCGCAGAACTTCAACGGCAACTATCTGGAAGAGGATCGAACCACCCGTCAAAATCTCGCCGACGTCGCCGAGCGCACGGAGGACACCATCGAGCAGTATTACGACATCGTCGAGGACCTGGACGTCCCGACGAGCTCCAAGAACTACAGCTCCTGGAAGGACATCATCGCCCTGTACGACGACCTGGATCACCGCATTGACGCAATCTGTGATGCCTGGGAGATCAGCCTGAAATACGCCAAGCCTGCGGACCACAAGAATGAGATCGTGGCGCCGCTGTCGCGCGACAACGTGGCGGGTACCAATGACAATAAGTACCGCCTAGACTTTGAGGAGCGCTATCCCGGCGCCAAACCCGTCGAGGTGAACTAGCGCTTTGTCGTTCCCGAGCCGGCAGTTAGAGACGTTCCTAA
The DNA here is from genome assembly GCA_900544065.1 of uncultured Collinsella sp. Taxonomy (GTDB): domain Bacteria; phylum Actinomycetota; class Coriobacteriia; order Coriobacteriales; family Coriobacteriaceae; genus Collinsella. The sequence goes on along the minus strand of UQTR01000001.1, from coordinate 13,469 downwards.
ACTGCCGGCAGAAAAGGAACGTCCCTAACTGCCGGTCAAAAAAACGAGCGAGGATCGTGGGGTCCTCGCTCGTTTTTTAGGCAATGTTTCGACCGCGCCGTTACTTGTCGGAGGCTGCTTTCTTGGCAGTCGACTTCTTCGCGGTCGTCTTCTTGGCGGCAGTGGCTTTCTTAGCCGTGGTCTTCTTGGCCGCCGTCGTCTTCTTTGCCGAGCTCGCCTTAGTCGCGGTCTTGCGGCCGCGGGCGGGCTTCTTCTCCTTGGTCGGGCAGTCCATGTTCACGCAGATGCGCCACGGGCCGCGCGCCGTGTTGACCACCACGATGGGAGCGCCGCACTCGGGGCAGGTCTCACCCGTCGCCTCGAGCTTACCGCGCGCCGGTAGAGGATAGCTCACGCCACAGTCATCGTAGTTGGTGCAGCGGATAAAGCGCTTGCCGCTCTTCTCGCTCTTGTGCGCGATCAGGTCGCCATGGCGTCCGGCCTCGGCGCACACCTTGCACTCGCCCACCTTAAGGTCAGGCTCGTAGTTGGTGGGGCACCTCGGGTTCACGCAGATCTCGAAAGCCTTCTGGCGGAACGGCTGACACTTGATGCGCGGCGCACCGCACTCGGGGCACACGGCGGCCTCGCCCTCGAGCGGGCTCACCTTGACGCCGCTCGGCACCGGATAGGTCACGTCGCAGTCGGGCCAGCCCATGCAGCCAATGAAGCTGCCGCGGGTCTTGGCGCTCGTCTTCATAACCAGGTCCTTGCCGCACTTGGGGCAGGCGCCCACGCGCGCATCGGCCGTGACGGCGTCGCTGATGGCGTCGCCGAGCTCCTGCGTATGCTTGAGCAGCTCGTCGAGCACGCCGGCCAGCAGCGCACGCGAGTGCGTCACGACATGCTCTTCGGTGTCCTCGCCGCGCTCGACGCGAGTCATGTCGCCGTCGAGCTCGCTGGTCATATCGGGGCTCGTGATGCGCGGGGCAAATTGCGTCAGCGCGTCAATGATGGCGATGCCCAGCTGGCTCGGCTCCACGGGATCGTTTTTGAGGTAGCGCACGGCGTACAGGCGCTCGATGATACTCGCGCGCGTGGACTTGGTGCCCAGGCCGCGCTTTTCCATCTCCTGCACGAGCTTGCCCTGGCTGTAGCGCGCGGGCGGCTCGGTCTGCTTGGCCTCAAGCTTAATGTCGAACACGTCGACCGTGTCGCCCTGCTCAAGCGGCGGCATCTGCTCATCGCGCTTAAGACCGTACGGGTACGCCTCGCGGAAACCCGGGGTCACGAGCACGTCGCCCGAGGCCACGAACGGCTCACCGTTCACATCGAGCTCGAGCTTGGTGTTCTCGATAGTCGCGGGCCCCATGAGCGTCGCCAGGAAGCGACGGGCGATGAGGTCGTAGAGCTTGCGCTGGCCGCCATCGAGCGTGGACGGATCGCCCTCGCCCGTGGGGTAGATAGGCGGGTGGTCGGTGGTCTCGACCTTGCCGCGCGTGGGCTTCATGGGGCCGGCGAGCACCTTTTTGCACACGGGCGCCAGCGCCGGGTTGATCTTTGCCAGGTCGCTCACCACGGCGCCCAGATCGAGCGTTGCGGGATACACGGTGTTGTCGACACGCGGGTAGCTGATGAGGCCCGCCATGTAGAGGGACTCGGCGATGCGCATGGTACGCGCAGGCGAGATGCCCTCGGCCGCGGCGGCAGCCTGCAGCGAGGTCGTCGCGAACGGCGTGGGCGGCTGCTGCTTGCGCGAGCGCTTGGTCACCGCAGCGACGGTTGCCGTCGTGGCGCCGTCGACGTGGCCGTACGCCGTCTCGGCGGCATCCTTGTCGGTAAAGCGCGCCGTCTTGTGCGCGATCTTAAAGCGATCGTCCTCGGCGGCACCCTGCGCGGCGCCCATGCCTCGGATCTGCCAATAGTCCTCGGGCACAAAGGCCATACGCTCGCGCTCGCGCTCGACCACCAGGGCGAGCGTCGGCGTCTGCACGCGGCCGGCAGAGCGCACGTTGCCAAAGCCGCCAAACTTAGCGAGCGTCAGGTAGCGCGTGAGCACCGCGCCCCAAATGAGGTCGATGTGCTGGCGGCTCTCGCCGGCATCGGCCAGGTTCTGGTCGAGCGAGACAAGATTATCGAAGGCCTGCGTAATCTCGGCCTTGGTAAACGAAGAATACTGGGCGCGGGCGACCGGCAAGTCGGGCGCAACCTCGCGCACCTTGTTGAGGGCGTCCGAACCGATCAGTTCGCCCTCGCGGTCGAAGTCCGTGGCGATAATGACGCTGTCGGACTTCTTGGCAAGGTTCTTGAGCGAGCGGATGAGCTCCTTCTCGGCCGGCAGCTTAATGACGGGCGCCCAGGTGAGGTAAGGCAGGCTCTCGAGCTTCCAGCCCTTGATGGAGATACCATCGGCAAGAAACGGCTTGCGCTTGGTGTCGTAGGGCGGACGTGCCAGGCCATCGGGCATATCGGCCGGCAGCATCTCGCCGTCCTCGGTGACCGAATACCAGCCCAGCTTTTTATCGAACAGCACGCTGTCGCAAAAATCGGGCGCAAGGATGTGACCGGCAAGGCCGATCGTCACGCACTCCTCGCCCTTCCACTCAAAACGGTAGATGGCGGTGTTGTACACCTTGTCCTTTTTGGGCTTGCCCGTGGACAGACGCTCGGCAATCTGACGCGCGGCGTCGTTTTTCTCGGCGATGATGAGCTTCAAAAGAGGCTCCTATCTCGTATCTCTGCGGCTACGCCCGCCCGTATGGCGGCCGACTTACGCCCTTGCTTGCTCAATCTGCCCGATGAGCCAATCGCACCAGGCATCCATGCCCTCGCCCTTGCGCGCGCTCACGGCAAACCGCGGCGCCTGCGGATTGAGGTCATCGAGTGTCTTAGTATACCTATCCATGTCAAAATCGAAAGCCGGGGCCACGTCGACCTTGTTGAGCAGCTGCGCGCCGGCGTGCTGGAAGATGCCCGGATACTTGATGGGCTTGTCGTCGCCCTCGGGCACCGAGAGAATCATGATGGACAGGTTCTCGCCCAGGTCAAAGTCGACCGGGCAGACCAGGTTACCCACGTTTTCGATAAAGATGACGTCGATGTTTTGAAGGCCCACCGCCTGGTCGAACGCGTCAACGGCCTCCATAATCATATTGCCCTCGAGGTGGCACAGGCCGCCCGTGTTGATCTGGATGGCGGGCATGCCGGCTTCCTTCATGGTGATGGCGTCGACATCCGAGGCGATATCGCCCTCGATGACGGCGCAACGCAGGCCCGCCTTGTCACGCAGGCGCTCGTTAGTGCCCAGAATCGTAGTGGTCTTGCCCGAGCCAGGGCTCGACAGCACATTGATCACATAGGTGCCTGCCTCATTAAATCGCTGACGCAGCTGATCTGCCAGGCGCTCATTGCGCGACAAAATCGGCGATGCAATATCAATCGTTTTCTCAGCCATACTTAGCGCTCCTTCTTTGGCCCCTTTATACCCCGTCCCCAGGTGGCTGGCGGGCTAATCGTCGGGGGTTTCGATTTCGATACTGGCGATGTCGAGCTCGCGGCCATGCAGCAGGCGCACGTTGGCGCCGCCGCAGTGGGGGCAGCGGCAATGGAAACGGTCGTGCTCAAAGACCTCGCCGCAGTCCAGGCACTCGCTTTGTGGATGGACCTCCTCCACGGCAAGCTCGCAGCCGCGCGTGAGCGGGTCCTCGTCGCGAAACGTCTCCCACGCAAAGTCGAGCGCCTCGCGCACAACTTCGGTCATATCCCCGATACGAAGCGTTACCAAAACGGCGCGCGAGGCCCCCGCCCCACGCGCCGCGCGAATCACTGTATCGAGTATGCCGTTGACAATGCCAACCTCGTGCATACCGATTTACTCCTCGTCGTCCTCGTCGTCCGAGAACAGGTCCAGACGGCTCACGAACAGGCCCTCCTTGCCCTCGCGCGCGGTGATGACCACGCGAGCGATGGCGAGCGAAATCTCGTAGAGCGAGAGCAGGGCGCCATACATGAGACCCAGCGTAACGGGCGAGCCGTCGGGCGTAATCACAGCCGAACCCACGAGCAGGCCTACGTACACGTAGCGCCAGGCGCTGCGGAAGGCCGCATAGGACACGATGTGGAAAACGGACAGGTAGAAGATGATGAGCGGCAGCTCAAACGCCACACCAAAGCCGATCATAAAGAGCAGCTCCATGTTGACGTAGTTCTCCAGATCGGGCAACGCCGTAGCGACAGCCGAGGTCTCGCCGATGAGCCACTCAAAGCCCGCCGGGATGATGATGAAGTAGCAGAAGATGGCACCCAGGAAGAACAGCACCGTCGAGGCGAGCACCGTGGGCACAACCCACTTGCGCTCGTTGGGGCGCAGTGCCGGCAGGAAAAATGCCAGAATCTGCCAGATGATCATGGGCGTGCACATGACCACGGCCATCTTGATGGCAAGCGAGAAGCGCAGGCCAAAGCCGCCGAGCGTGGTGGTGATGTAAAACTTACCGTCCGGCACAAAGGAGCGGATGGGGTCCTCAAGAATATCGAGCACCACGGGCGTGGCAAAGTACAGCACGATGGCGGCGGCAAACACCGAAACGACCACGATGGTCAGGCGGCGACGGAGCTCTCCCAGGTGATCGAAGAGCGGCATGCGCGCAGGTCCGATCGGCATTACTCATCGCCTCCCTTCGGGGCGTCGGCGGCAGCAGCCTCGGCATCGTCCTCGACCTCGAGCTCGCGAGCGAGCTGGTCGACGACGGCCTTGCGCTTGCGGGGACGACGGGCGTAGAGGTCAGCCGTCGTGGGCTCTGCCGGCTCGGGCTCGGGCTCTGCAGCAGGCTCGGGCTCGACGGCAGCAGCAGGCTCTGTACCCTCGGCCTCATCAACAGCGCCTTCGCCCTCAGCAGCACCCTCGCTTGCGGCCTTCTCGGCAGCAAGACGGGCGCGACGCTCGGCAAAGGTCTCCTTCTTGGCGGGCGCTGCCGTCTCGGCGGCATCCTCGTCCGCATCGGAATCGTCGTCGGTCGCAGCAGTCTTCTTGGGCTTGACCGGGGCCGACGCGGCCTCGCTCACCGGATCGATAATCTCGGACTGAACAACGGCCGTCATCTTTTCCTGCGTCTCGCGGAACTGACGGATAGCACGGCCGATCGTGCGGCCCATCTGCGGGAGCTTATCCGGGCCAAACAGCAAAAAGCCGAAGACCACGATGATCGCGAGCTCACCCTCTCCAATACCAAACACACATACCTCCAAGGCTCGATGTGAGTCGAGCCCGCACCGCGCCATTCGGCCGGAACTCGTCTATTCATTCGGTCAAGTATAGCGCCCGGACGCCAAAACGTCCGAGCGCATCACAAACATATGCCAAACGGCACGCCCTTTTGGGGGCAAAGATTATGCAGCGGTGATCGAAATCTCCTGGTCGACACCCAACAGCTGAACCACGCGCATCACCGGGGGCTGCACATTGGTGCAGCTAAAGCGCTTGCCGTGGTCAACCGCGTGGTGCGCGGCGCCCACGAGCACGCCAATGCCCGTCGAATCGATGTAGCTCACCTGGGCAAAATCGAGCTCAACGGCCTCGGTGGGCTGCTCGAGCGCCAGGTCGATGGCATTGCGCAGGCTATCGGCGTTAGAGATATCGATCTCGCCGGTTACCTTAATGGTGTAGAGCTCTGGCGTGGGGTTGGTGGAAATACCCAAATCCATGTATACGCTCCTTTACGTATCGAAAGTGCGGATAGTACGGGAAGCTGCGCGTTAGGCGCGCTCGGCACGCGCAAGCTCGGCAGCGACGAGCTTGACAGCCAGCACCAGCACATCGAGCGCGGCCTCCAGGTCCTCGACCGTGGGATAGCTCGGCGCGATGCGGATGTTGGTGTCGCGCGGATCCTTGCCATAAGGCCAGGTGGCACCAGCCGGCGTGAGCTTGACACCCAGGTCGGCACAAAGCGCGGCGACCTTTTGGGCCGAGCCCTCGGGACCATCGAAGCTTACAAAGTAGCCGCCGCGGGGGTGCGTCCAGGTGGCGCAGCCCGTGTCGCCCAAGCCCTCGGTGAGCTTGCGCTCGACGGCCTCAAAGCGCGGACGCAGGAACTCGGCATGCTTTTTCATGTGCTCCTTAACCGCCTCGATGGTGGGAAGGAAGCGCACGTGACGCAGCTGGTTGAGCTTGTCGGCGCTGATGAGGCCGGCCTTCAGGCGCTTGGAGAACTCGGCGATAACCGCGGGGCTCGCACCAATAAAGCCGATGCCGGCGCCCGGGAAGGTGATCTTGGACGTCGAGGCAAAGGCCACCACACGATCCTCGGTGCCCGCCGTGCGAGCGAGGTCAAAGATGTTTGCGAGCTCGTCGGTCTCGTCGTACAGGTCGTGCACGCAGTAGGCGTTGTCCCAGAAGATGCGAAAATCGGGCGCGGCCGTGGGCATCTCGACTAGGCGGCGCACGGTGTCCTCGCTAAAGGTGATGCCCGTGGGGTTGGAATACTTGGGCACGCACCAGATGCCCTTGATGGAGTCGTCGGCAGCAACCAGGCGCTCGACCTCGTCCATGTCGGGGCCGTTGTCGGTCATCGCAACGGGGACATTCTCGATACCCAGATCGGCGGTGATGCCAAAGTGGCGATCGTAGCCGGGAACGGGGCACAGGAACTTGACCTTCTTGCCGTCGCGCGCGGCCTCGTAGGCATCCCAGGGCTCGCTGCCGCACGAGCCACAGCGCCAGAACATGCCGGCGATGTCATGCTCAATCAAAAGGCTCGACGAACCCAGCACAAGCGTCTGCTCGGCGGGGCAACCCAAAAACTCCCCCGCCAGCTTGCGTGCCGAGGGAATGCCCTCAAAGCAGCCGTAGTTGGAGCAGTCAACGTTGCCGTCGTGCAGATCGGCATCGGCATTGAGGATATCGAGCATGGGTCGAGAGATGTCCACCTGGGAGGGCGACGGCTTGCCGCGGGCCATGTCGAGCGCCAGGCCCTTGGCCTTGACCTCGGCGACCTCGGCTTTGAGCGCCTCGATGGCGGCATCGAGTTCGGTGGTTTCCATCTTCTGGTAGATCGTCTGCATGGGTGCGACCTTTCGCGAAGCGGTACGTTGCAGTTCGTCTAAGTATAGACCGCCACCGCCGCAACGGTATGAAGCCGTGATAGATTAAGTTCATCGCAATGAATTACGAATCGCCGCGCATGGCGGCGTGGGGCGCCCAAGGAGGCACTATGGAGTACGGATCGTTTAGGGCCGAGGAATTCGGCGACCTGCAGCGCCTGGTCGACGGGCTGTTTTACGACCGCCATGCCATCGACCGCCTGGACCTGATCGTACAGGCCGAAATCTTGGACCTGGCGCCCGATCTCATGGAAATCGTCAACCTGCTACCGCCCGGCTACTACGACCGCCAATCGCTTTGCGACCAGCTCAACTCCGCCTTGGCCGCCCACGGCTGGGGCGCCGTCTACGGAACGGTGGAATAAACCTAGTCATTTAAGAACGTCCCCAATGACTAAAACGCTGCCTGTGATGGTATTCACAGGCAGCGTTTTCAAACTTGTATGTGCCCCTACTCGTCTTTGGGCGAGGGATGCTTGCAGACCACGCTCATGTAGATCATGCCGAGCACGGCAGCGGTGACCGAACCGGCGAGAATAGCGGCCTTGGCAGCCAGAACCTCAAACTGGGCCGTCGGGAAGGCGAGGCCGCTGATGAGGATCGACATGGTAAAGCCGATACCGCCCAGAATGCCCACGCCGGCAATCATGTGCCAGTTGACATTGTGCGGCAGCTCGCAGGCCTTAAGCTTAACCAGGGCAAACGTCATACCAAAGATGCCGATCGGCTTGCCCAGCAGCATGCCAAAGTACACGCCGAGCGTCACCGGGTCGGTGAGCAGCGTGCTCATGTCCACGCCCACCAGACGAACCTGCGCGTTCACGAACGCAAAGATCGGCAGGATCACAAAGTTGACCGGCGTGGAGATCAGACGCTCCATGCGGATAAGCGGCGGGGTCACGCGGTGCATGACGCGCTCGACCTTGGTTGTCGAGACGGTAAAGTCATGCTGGCCCAGGATGTGCGCCTCGTCGTCGTAGCGGTCATCGAGCAACGGCAGGCACTCGCCCAGCCAATCGGTAAGGCTATCGAGCTTGACGCCGCACTTGGCCGGAATGGTGAAGGCCAGGATGACGCCGGCAAGCGTAGCGTGCACGCCGCTCTTGAACATGCAGAACCACAACAGCAGACCCAGTACCGAATACGGGGCAAGGCGGTAATGCTGCGTCTTGTTAAGCCACACGAGCGCGCAGGTCATAAGCGCGGCGGCGCCCAACCAAAACGGATTGGGGCTCTGACCGTAGAAAATGGCGATGGCGGCGATGGAAATCAGGTCGTCGGCAATAGCGAGCGTCGAGAAGAACACGCGCACGCCGTTGGGCACGCGATTGCCCAAAAGCGACAGCACGCCCAGCGCAAAGGCAATATCGGTTGCCATGGGAATGGCCCAACCGTTGCGGGCACCGGCATGGTTAAAGATCAGGTAGATGCAGGCGGGAACGACGACGCCGCCCACGGCCGCCAGCATGGGAAGCATGGCCTGACGCGGATTCTTGAGCTCGCCGACCGTCATCTCGTACTTAAGCTCAATGCCCACCAACAAAAAGAAAATCGCCATGAGGAAGTCGTTGACGAAAAGCTCAACGGTGAGACCGGCCGTAAGGTTGCCCAAGCCCACATACAGCGGGGTCTCCAAAAAGTGATGGATGGCCTCGTAGGCATCGGTGTTGGCGCAGATGACGGCGGCGATGGCGGCGATGACCATGACGGCGGCGGAAATCGTGCCGTTCTCGGCGATGCGCTCCCAAATGTCGTGACGTTCAAAGCGCTTGCGCTCACGAACGTTGAACAGCTGCTCAGTTGCTGCCATGGGCGGCTCCTTTCGCGGGAAAGATCCCGTCTTAAAAAAGCACGGCCCGCCCAAGTGGCGGCGCCGCGCTCTAACGTATTACGCTTGCATCTAGCCTACCCTGCACGACAAGCACGCAGGCGTGGCCGAAAAGCGGAACCACAGGTTGAACATTATTTGCTCAACGGCACGGGCACACCTGTCCGAGAGACGACGCGGCGCCGTGCATAAAAAACGACCGGAGCGCGGGGCGTCCGCGATCCGGTCGTGGCGTTTGGTCAACTAAACCTAGCAGGCGGCCATAATGGGGGCAGCGACCTGCTTCTTACGGGAGAGGACGCCCGGCATCCAGACGCCGTCGTGCTCGTCGGCAATGCCCAGGCCCTTCTGAGCAGCCTCGGTCTCGCCCTCGAGCAGGACCTGCGAGCCCTCCTCCATGATATCGGTGACGCACAGGACAATGCCGTCGGCGCCCTTCTCGGCGGCGTAGGCGCGCATGGCCTCGCGGATCTCGTCGATCATGCCGAGTGCGCGGGTCTTGTCGACAGTCTCGTACTGGCCGATGAGCAGCTTCTTGCCAGCGGGCTCGAACATCTTGATGTCGTTGCCGACCATCTCGGCTGCGGTGAAGGAGCCGGATGGGCGGGTGAGGAAGACCTCCATGCCAAACTTGACCGGGTCGACGCCCACCTGCTCGCCGAGCTTGGCGGCGACGGCGCGGTCGACATCGGTGGTGGTGGGGCTCTTGAGCATAAGCGTATCGGTCATCATGGCCGAGAGCAGCAGCTTGGCCTGGACGTCGGAAAGCTCAACGCCGAGCACGCCGGCGAGCTTGGTGACGATGGTGCAGCTGGAGCCCCAGGGCAGGCAGATGTAGTGCAGCGGGCCGGCGGTCTCGAAGTCGCCAATGCGGTGATGATCGACGACGCCAAAGACCGTGGCGTCCTTAAGGCCGGCAACGGACTGGGCAGACTCGTTGTGGTCGGTGAGGACGACGAGCTGACCGGCCTCGACGGACTCAATCACGCGGGGCTCGGCGATGCCGGCGTCGGCAAGCAGCTTGGCGGACTCTGCCGGAAGCTGACCAAGGGCGCAGGCCTCGTAGGTGTTGCCGGCATACTCAACCTGGTTGAGCAGCTGGGACAGGACGACGGCGCTCATGATGGCGTCGTTATCGGGGTTCTGGTGACCAAAGACAAGAACGTTTGCCATGGATATCCTCCATTTGATATGTGTACTTGGACGTAGCTATGGTAGCACGCCGATGCCGAGCCTTCGCAGACGGAAGAGGCACGGCATATTTTGGGGCAGGCACGGGGGACAGGTTACATTGCACCAGCTATTTACCGGCGGCGCGCAGGGCTACGTAGGCGGCACCGATGATGCCGGCGTCGTTGCCGAGCGAAGCGACCTTAATGGGCGTCTCGCGCGAGGCGGAGAGCGCGTACTGCTTAAAGTGCTCGCGGACCTTGTCGAGGTAGACATCGGCCGAAGCTGACGCGCCGCCGCCGATGAGGAACATCTCGGGATCAACCACGTTGGCGATAAGCGCCAGTGCGCGGCCGAGATAGTCGGCCATGGTATCGGCCGCGGCCAGCGCGAGCTTGTCACCCTCGCGGCAGGCCTGGAACACGTCCTTGGAATCAGAAGGCCCAGTGAGCTCGATGGGCTCGACGCCGGCCTTTTTGCACTCGGCAAGGTAGTTGCTCACCACGCCGGTGGCGCTGGAATACTGCTCCAGGTGGCCATGTCCGCCGCAGCCGCAGGTGCGCTCCTCTTCGGGGTTCAGGCACATGTGGCCAATCTCGCCGCCGGCGCCCACAACGCCCGACACCACGTCGCCGTTGACGATAACGCCGCCACCCACGCCGGTACCAATGGTGACCATCACCACGTTCTGTACGCCCTTGGCAGAGCCGAGCCAGGCCTCGCCCATGGCAGCGGCGTTGGCATCGTTCTCGTATTTAACAACCGCGTCGGGGCAGTGCTCCTGAATGGCGACTCTTAGCTCGGGCAGGTTAATGGCAATGTTGGCCTTGACCTTGGCATCGCCCGATGCCGGGATGGGGCACGGAACGGCCAGGCCAATACCCGCCACAAAGGCGCGCGGAATCTGGGCCTTGGCGACCACCTGGTCGATAGCCTCGGTCACCGCGGCAAAGCCCGCGGCGTCAACGATAGGCGGCGTGGGCACGCTGGCCTTGGCCAGCAGGTTACCATCCTCGTCGAACAGGCCCTCCTTAACCGAAGTGCCGCCGACGTCGATGCCGATGTAATACTGCTTAGGTTCCATGGGAGCCCGCCTTTCTCGTTTAAACATTGCCTGTATGGTACCGCTCCCAAGGCAAAAACCTGCCAAAAAGGGACAGGTTTGTTTTGGCAGGTTTTATCTGTGAAAACGCAGGGCATGGTATTTGGTTCGTTGGGCGGTAAAACGGCTCAACCCCATCCTCGAGTCGATCAATTTGCTCAATACCACATTATTCGAATGCATATTCATTTAGAGCGCTCTAGTTTTTAAAGAGAAGCGTTTTTTAATTAAACCTTTCTCGAACTTTTCAAAAACGCAATAGGGATGCTTAGGTGTTGACTATACTTTCTTCTGTACTCAATCAAGCCGGAAAGGAGGTTCCATGATTCCCAAATACGAGGCGATAGCTGCAGATATCCGTCGAAGCATCGAGGACGGCTCCCTTAAGCCAGGCGACAAGCTACCCACCGTCGTTGAGTTCTGCGAGCTCTATAGCGTTTCCAAAATCACCGTCAAGCGCGCGATCGAGCAGATCACCGAGGAGGGCCTTGTCACCAGCCGTCGCGGGTCGGGCACCTACGTTAAGGACACGGCGGGTCTCCCCGACCAGGCATTTTTCCAGGGCAAAAATGACCGCGCCCAGGGTTTTTCGTATGAGCACCGCGGGGAGAAGGTGACCTCGGTGGTCTACGATTTCTCGATTGTCAATCCACCGGCGGACGTCGCTACTCAGCTGGGAATTGCCGAGGACGACTTTGCCTATCACATCGTGCGCGTGCGCCAGGTCAACGAGAAGCCCATCGTTATCGAGTACACCTACATGCCTCTCGAGCTGATACCGGGCCTTAAAAAGAAGGACCTATACGGATCGGTCTATAGCTTTATCCGCGAGCAATGCGGGCTGAAGATTTCGAGCTTCCACCGCACCATCCGCGCCGTAGCGGCAACCGAGGAAGAAGCTGAGCGCCTGGACACCGAACCCGGCGCTCCCCTGCTCGAGCTCAACCAGATTGGCTTTTTGGATAGCGGCAACGCCTTTGAGTACTCGATTTCGCGCAACGTCGGCGACCGCTTTGAGCTGCACAACGTAACGTTGGCATAGGTTTTTGTAGTCATGCGGGCGCACGTTATGGCTCGTTTAGAGTGGGCGACCGCACAACACCATGGGGGTATGAACATGTCCGATTTGATTAAACTGACGCCGATCTTCCACGAGAAGATCTGGGGCGGCCGCCAGCTCGAAACCGTATTTGGTTACGACATTCCCGAGGGTCCCATCGGTGAGTGTTGGGCTATCTCGGCCCACCCCAACGGCGACTGCCAGATCGCTGAGGGCCCGTATGCCGGCCACACACTGTCGTGGCTGTGGGCCGAGCACCGCGAGCTCTTTGGCAACTGCGAGGGCAAGGAGTTCCCACTGCTCATCAAGATTCTGGACGCCAAGGACGACCTTTCGATCCAGATTCACCCCAACGACGAGTACGCCGCCGAGCACGAGAACGGAAGCCTGGGCAAGACCGAGTGCTGGTATGTGCTGGACTGCGAGCCCGGCGCCACGATCATCGTCGGGCAGCGCGCCAAGGATCGTGCCGAGGCCGCACAGATGATCGAAGACGGCCGTTGGGACGACATGCTCAACGTGCTGCCGATTCACAAGGGTGACTTTTTCCAGATTGATTCCGGCACCGTGCACGCCATCAAGACCGGCACGCTCATTTTAGAGACGCAGCAGTCGAGCGACGTGACGTATCGCCTGTACGACTACGACCGTCCCGGCACCGACGGCAAACTGCGTCCCCTGCACATTGAGCAGAGTCTCGACTGCATCGACTTTGATTCTCAGGCACCGACCGACGGCACCGTGACCGCGCCCGAGATCGACGGCGTGACCGAGCTCGAGTCTAACTCCTGCTACACCGTCGATCGCGTGCGCGTCAACGGCAGCAAGACCCTCGACCAGCGCTGGCCCTTCATGTGCCTGTCGGTCATCGACGGCGAAGGCGCCGTCTGCGGCGACCCCGTCCACAAGGGAAGCCACCTGCTAGCCCCGAGCACCGTCAGCTCCATCGACCTCGAAGGCAAGATGGAACTGATCATCAGCCACCTCTAGGTCGCAACAACAACCAAAACGAAACAAGGGGCTCCCCCGTTCATCAACGGAGGAGCCCCTACTCGTATCTATATATCAGCCCACCCGGCTCTCCAGACCAAAAAGCGAACGAGCAAAGCGACGTTCGCAAGCAACGTTATCTAAGGACCCGGGCGGGCGTATGGGGCAACATCGATCGCGAGCTCCGCACGAGCCGGAGAGCACTTAATGTGCTCTCCGTGCGAGCAGGACCTGTCTCTTAT